>NZ_CP049256.1:601550-902326 GCF_011046485.1 Microbacterium sp. 4R-513 | reverse complement strand
CCGCGGTCACCGAGCCGCCGACGACCGTGCCCGCGGCGTTGACGGCACGCGGCTGGGTCGCCGACGGGTCGGTGGACAGGTGCTCGAGCGGGACGAACGCGCCGTCCGCCGTGCGGGCGAAGGCATCGCTGTAGTTGTGCCAGGTGCCCTCGGCATCCTGCTCCGTGAGCTCGGCGAACCCGACGACGGTGCCGTCCTCGTTGACGTCGGTCGCGTAGCCGCCCCAGTAGGGCCGCCAGTCGGGCACGCCGATCACCTCGAGCGATCCGTCGGCCGCCCACTGTGCCGGGACGAAGTTCCCGGTGTCGTCGCTCACGACCCCGACGGCGGTGCGGTCCTCGTTCATCCCGAGCGCCGAGCCGTACTCCCCGCCGTCCATGTCGAGATCGACGAAGCCATCCTCGGGCGTCCACGTCGTCGGCGTCATCTTGGCGTCCTTCTGCCGATCGCCCGCCACGACACCGTCGTCGGTCAGGGCCGAGCCGACGAACGGCGCGGCCCAGCTGACCAGATCGAGTTTCGGCACCTCGACCGTCGTGATCCGCACGGCGGCCGCCCCGATGATCGTGCCGTACTCGTTGGCGACCCGCACGCGCCCCACCATGGGCTCGCCCGTCAGCTGGCGAGCCGTCACGGTGACCGCTCCCTCGACCGGCATCGACTCGCCCGCCTCCAGCGCGAACGTCGTGTCCGACGTCGGCGCGACGGTGCCCTGGCCCCGCGAGAACATCTCCTCGTGGTAGTCGAACGTCACGCTCTCTCCCGCGACCGCGACTCCGGCCACGACGATGACGTACGTCCCGGGTTCGGGGTCGTCGATCACGATCCGCTCCGGTGAGTCGCCCGTCGTCGTGCTCTGCCCGATCGGGCTGCCGCGGAAGTAGACGTAGAAGTCGAGGTCGGCCGGCTCGCGCGGAGTGAGCGTGACGTCGAGCCGCGTCGCCTGGCGGGGGACGTAGAGCTGATTGGCGGTGATCTCGCCCTGCGCGACCGTCGAGAAGAGGTTGACGACGGTCCCGATCTCACCCTCGGCCACATGCGCCTCGACGGGTCCGAACGAGTTCGTGCCCGACAGGCTGACCGCGGTCGGCGCATTCATCGTCACCGCGTCGATCGTGGTCGAACCGGGGTTGACGCTCATGCCCTGCAGCGAGACGGTCGCGGTGTAGGTGTTCGCGTCGGTCGCCGACGTGCGCCGCGCCTCGATCACGAACTCCCAGATGCCGGGCATCGGGCGGTACACCGGGCGAGCCGTGGCCTCGCAGCCCGACGGGTCGGCGTAGCCGGTGTAGCAGTGATTGCTCGCGTTGCTGTCGGCAGGCATGCCCTCCGGATCGATCGGGAGGATGCGCACCTGGCTGCCGTCCGCGATCCCCTCGAGCGTCAGCTGCAGCGCTTCGACGCCTTCCGGCACGGGAACGAGCAGAGACGTCGTGCCGCCTCGGGCGAGGACGCCCGAATCGCTCACGGAGTAGGACGGACCGGCGAGCGGTGCCGTAGCCAGGACGGTGACGGCGACGAATTGGTCGATGCCGTTCGTCGCGGGGTCGTCGATCGTCATGATGGCGCTGTGCACCCCCGAGGTCTTGGCGAGCGCGGTCACCGTGATGTCGGCGGTCTTGTCCTTCTTGAGCGGCAGGGTCGAACGCGCGCTGAACGTGCCGTCGTTGCCGATCCAGCCCACGCGGTGCGAGACACTCCCCGTCGGTCCGCTCGTGCGCGTGACGCCGACCTTGTAGGCCTTCTCCGTGCCGGTCACCTGGCCGCCCTCGGAGGGCAGGCAGCGGTTGTACACGCCCGTGCCGGTGTCCGGCTTCTCGAGCAGGCCCGACAGCGCACTGCACACGGGGGCTGCGATGCGGAGGTCGTTGATCGAGACCTTCTTCGCGAGCTGCTTCCACGCGGCGACGGTGTCGATGAGGCCGGCTCCCTGTGCCGCGGTCGGGATGCCGGGGATCAGCCTCGCCGTGCCGGTCAGAGCCGTCTTGAGGGCGGCGGGCGAGATCGTCAGAGAGCCGGCCTCGGCCGCCGACAGGAGCAGGGCCGCGGAGCCGGCGACCTGCGGGGCGGCCATCGACGTGCCGTTCAGCATGCCGTAGCCGGCGGGCAGCTCATAGCCCGTCTCGGGCACCGACTCTCCGGCGAGCCACATCGGGATCGGCGAGACGGCAGCCCCGGGCGCGGACAGCTGGGGCGCGAGAGCGCCGTCCTCGGCGGGACCGCGCGACGAGAAGCCGAAGATGCCCTGCTCCGCGGTCACGGTGGCTCCGTAGTCAGCCCACCAGGTGCGGGAGCTGACGGATGCCGCGACCGCGATGGCCTCGCCGGCCACCGCGGGAGAGCTGACGGTGTTGCTTCCGAGGCCGTCGTTGCCCGCGGCGACGATGATCTGCACGCCGTACTCGTCGATGAGCTGGCCGTACAGATCGGCGACGACGTCGGAGCCGTCGTTCAGGGCGGGCAGTCCGCCGATCGAGAGGTTCACGACATCGACGTGCCTGTTGAGGACCAGGTCGATCATGCCCTCGGTCAGTGCGGCCTGCGTGCAGCCGCCCTCGAAGGTGCACGCCCGGGATGACACGATCTGCGCGCCGGGCGCTGCGCCGTGCATCTCGCCGCCGAACATCGACGTCGCCGCCACGATGCCCGCGACGTGGGTTCCGTGCGACGCGGACGGCAGGCCGATGTTGACGAACGTTCCCGTCTCACCCGGCTGACCGAGCGGCGACAGGTCGACGTCGTCGCGATACTGCACGACGAACGGGATGCGCTCGTTCTGGGGCGTGGCCGGATCGTCCGCACCGAAGTGGCCCACCTGACGGTCCACCGCGTACGGCGCCATCGCCGGGGCATCGGTGAAGTCGTGGTTGTCGTCGGCATCCACCCAGATCCTGTGCGTCGACGGCTCGTACAGCACGCCGTACGCGTCGTAGACGTCTCCGTCGCGGTTGAGGTCTCCCGCGAAGTCGCTGCCGGACGTCGCGAGGTCGTAGAAGTAGCCCACGAGGAACTCGCCCGCCGGCGCGGTCCACGAGTATCCCCCGTAGGAGAACGACGGACCGCTCCGGGTGGCCGACATCTCGACCCACGAGCCGTCGCCGTCCTGGATGGGATCCGTCGAGGTGACCCAGTCGACGATCTTCGGCTTGCCGTCGCTCGTCGTCTGCAGGGCGGGATGCTCCACGTCGACGCCCGTGTCGAGCACGCCGACGACGGTGCCGCGGCCGTCCCACTCGGGGTGTGCGCTCACGAACGCCGTCGCGCCCGTCTCGTCGATCGGCAGATACGGGTTCGCTGCGGGGGTGCTCGCGTCGGGTGCGGCCGGAGCGGCGCCACGGAGCGACGGCGCTGCGGCACCGGCGGCGAGATCGGGCGCCGGCACGCGATAGGTGCGGTTCAGGTCGATCGCCTTGACGCCCGACAGTCCGGCGAGGTCGGGAACGCTGTCGGTGGGCACCGTCGCCCGCACGTATCCGAGCTTCTCTGTGACCGACCCGACAGTTCCCCCGGCATCGAGCACGGCCGCGACGACGTCGTCGACGGCGTTCCTTCGCGCGAGCAGGAGGACCGTGACGGTCTTGGCCTTCTCCACCTCGGCCCGCTGCAGGAGCCTCGTGTCGGCGTCGCCGAGCTTCGCGACGACGACGTCGGACGACCCGGTCGAGTCGAGGGTGTGGAAACCGGGATCCGCCGGGGGCAGGTACAGGTCGCCGTCGTCGGCCGACTGCCGCTGAACCCCCGCCGACGACGCGCCCGCATCCTTCAGACCATGCCGCCCTGCGGAGAGCGGGCCGTCAGGATCGGGGGAGGCGGAGGCGTGGTGATCGGGTGGCGGCGCCGGCGTCGCGGCGGCGGCGGTCCCGATGGGCCCGGCCGCTATCGCGACCGACATCAGCGCCGCGGATGCGGCGCAGGCGAGCTTCATGCGTGTGCTCATCGTGCTCCTGGGGGGATCAGGACCGATGTCGGCGTCGACACCGGCACGAGCGCGGAGAACCCGCGGATGCGCGGCCCTCGGGCTCGGGTCGAATCTCCCAGCGCCGCGCCGAACGGGTCAATCGACTCGGTCGGCGGATACGCGACAGGGGCGGGAACCCGCCGGGCCGCAACCCGCCGGCGGGCTCCGCGGTCGCGTCGTGCGGCGGCCTCAGCGATCCGCGAGGACGCCCTCGGGAGTGCGCACGGCCGAGAACACGGTGTGCTTGCGCACGACGAAGCCGAGCTTCTCGTAGGCCGCGATCGCGTTGACGTTCCCGGCAGCCGCGTGCATGAGCGCGCGATCGCCCCGAAGGCGGATGTGGTACGCCACGTCGAGCACGAGTCGCGAGGCGAGACCCTGTCGGCGGTGCTCGGCATCCGTCGCCACAGCGCTGATCTCGGTCCACCCCTCGGGATGCAGGCGCTCGCCCGCCATCGCGACGAGCTTCCCTTCGCGACGGATGCCGATGTACCGGCCGAGCTCATAGGTCCGCGGCCGGAACGGGCCGGGCTGGTTCCGCTCGACAAGTGCCAGCATCTCGGGCACGTCGTCGGCGCCCAGAAGGATCGCCTCGTCGTCGGGGCGCGGGCGCAAGGCATCCGTCTCGACCAGCTGCACGCCCTCGCCCTCGCCGAGCACCTCCCATCCGGCCGGGGGAGCGGACGGGCTGCCGGACAGTCCGAGTTCGGCACCCGGGCCGGCGAGCTCGGCCAGCGCGTCCCACACGCGCGGGTCCTCCCACGTGCGCACGGCGACGAACGGCGCGACGTCCTCCGGATACCGGCGGACGAGATCGCCGCCGATCGCGAAATGGGCGTGCGGACCCGTGAGGGCGTGCCACGCCGGGTTGTCGAGCACCGTGTCGTCGTGCCGGGCGGAGTCGAGAGTGCTCATTCGTTCCCTTTCGCAGCGGGCCGAGGGCCGTCGGAAGCGACGGTAGAGCGGAATGCGGCCCGCCCACCGGGAGCAACGTCACCGGCCGAAACAAGATTTCCTCGGATCCGGCCCACATGACCGTTCAGCAGACCTACTCTCTCGTCATGACACCGTCGCCTTCCGCGATCACCACGACCGGACAGCTGCGCGCCTCCGGGCACACCTTCCGTCCCCTGCGGATCGAGCTGCGCGAGAACCTGCTGGCCGCGCTCGCCGAGGACCGCGATCCGTGGCCGGGGATCCACGGCTTCGACACCACCGTCATCCCGCAGCTCGAGCGCGCCATCCTCGCTGGTCACGACGTCGTCCTCCTCGGCGAGCGGGGGCAGGGGAAGACGCGCCTGCTGCGCAGCCTCGTCGGCCTCCTCGACGAATGGTCTCCCGTCATCGAAGGCTCCGAGCTCGGCGAGCATCCGTTCCACCCGATCACGCCGGCATCCGTCCGTCGTGCGAGCGAGCTCGGCGACGATCTTCCGGTGACGTGGCGGCATCGATCGCAGCGGTACGCCGAGAAGCTCGCGACCCCCGACACCTCGGTCGCGGACCTCATCGGAGACGTCGACCCGATCAAGGTCGCCGAGGGTCGCTCGCTCGGCGACCCCGAGACGATCCACTTCGGCCTCGTCCCCCGCAGCCACCGCGGGATCGTCGCGATCAACGAGCTTCCCGACCTCGCCGAGCGGATCCAGGTCTCGCTCCTCAACGTCATGGAGGAACGCGACATCCAGATCCGCGGCTACCTCCTGCGGCTCGACCTCGACGTGCTCGTCGTCGCGACGGCCAACCCTGAGGACTACACGAACCGCGGCCGCATCATCACACCGCTGCAGGATCGGTTCGGCGCCGAGATCCGCACGCACTACCCCCAGACCATCGACGAGGAGATCGCGGTCATCCGGCAGGAGGCCGACCTCGTCGCGCAGGTTCCCGAGCACCTCCTCGAGGTGCTCGCCCGGTTCACGCGCAATCTGCGGGAATCGGATGCCGTGGACCAGCGCGCGGGCGTCTCGGCGCGGTTCTCGATCGCCGGCGCGGAGACGATCGCGGCGGCGGCCCTTCACCGCGCGACGCGTCAGCACGAAGAGGTCGCGGTCGCTCGTCCCGTCGACCTCGAGACCGCCGTCGAGGTGCTGGGCGGCAAGATCGAGTTCGAGACCGGTGAGGAGGGCCGAGAGCGCGCCATCCTCGAGCACCTGCTGCGCACCGCCGTCGCCGACACGGCCCGCGCGCACCTGCGGGGGCTCGACTCGCGGGTTCTCGTCGAGGCGCTGCACGAGGGCTCGACCGTCATGACCGGCGAGCAGGTGCCCGCGGCCGAGGTGCTCGCCGGAATGCCCATCCTCGGCGAGTCCGACCTCTACGACCAGGTCGCCGAACGGCTCGACGCCCAGACGCCCGGCGAGCGTGCCGGCGCGCTCGAGCTGCTGCTCGAGTCGCTCTACCTGGAGCGGCGCATCGGCAAGGACAGCGCGGCGGGAGAGACCGTCTATGGATGAGTCGCGGCCGGTGCATCGGGGAAGGCTCCGCTGATGGTCCGGAGCTTCCACCGCTCGCCCGCCCACACGTCGCGGTACGGCCGCTACGCGGGGGGCGATCCGCTCGCGCCGCCGGTGGCGGTGCAGGCGGCGCTGGAGGCCATCGGGCAGGACGTCATGTCGGGCACGTCGGCCGAGCGGGCGATGCGGGAGTATCTGCGGCGCGGCGAGCGCGACCGGGAAGGACTCGACGACCTCGCCCGGCGCGTGCGCGAGCGTCGCGCGGAGCTGCTCCGGCGGCACCGGCTCGACGGAACGCTGGAGGAGATCCGAAAGCTGCTCGATCACGCTGTGCTCGAGGAGCGCAAGCATCTCGTGCGTGACGTCGACCTCGACGACGACGCCCGCGCGTTCGCCGAGATGCGCCTCGAGAACCTGCCGCCGAGCACGGCGGCGGCTGTCAACGACCTCGCCGACTACGACTGGCAGAGTCCCGCGGCGCGCGCCGACTACGACCGCATCCGCGAGCTGCTCGGCCGTGAGCTGCTCGATCAGCGGTTCGCGGGCATGAAGAACGCCCTCGAGAATGCGACGGATGCCGATCGCCAGGCCATCCGCGACATGCTCAACGACCTCAACGACCTGCTCGAGAAGCGCCGCCTCGGCGAGGACACGCAGGAGGACTTCGACGAGTTCATGCGCAAGCACGGGGATCAGTTCCCCGAGAACCCGCAGAACCTCGACGAGCTGATGGACGCCCTGGCGGAGCGCTCAGCGGCGGCGCAGCGCATGCTCAACTCGATGACCCCCGAGCAGCGCGACGAGCTCCTGAACCTGGCCGCGCAGGCCTTCGGCTCGCCGGACCTCGTGCAGTCCCTCTCGCGGCTCGACGACAACCTGCGCTCGCTCCGGCCCGGCGAGGACTGGACGGGCTCGGCATCCTTCTCGGGAGACGAGCCGACCGGCCTGGGCGAGGCGACCGGCGTCATGCAGGATCTCTCCGACCTCGACTCGCTCACCGATCAGCTCGGCCAGATGTACCCGGGCGCCCGCATGGACGACATCGACCTCGACGCCCTCGAACGTCTCATCGGCGAGGATGCCGCCGTCAGCGCGCGGACGCTCCGGGACCTCGAGCAGGAGCTGAAGGACACCGGGATGCTGCAGCGAGCCTCCGACGGAGCGCTGCGGCTGACCCCGCGGGCCATGCGGCAGCTCGGGCGGGCGCTCCTCCGCGACATTGCGACGCGGCAGTCCGGTCGGCTCGGGCGCCGCGAGACCCGCAACGCCGGAGCGGCCGGCGATCGCACCGGTGCGACGCGGGAATGGGCTTTCGGCGACACGGAGCCGTGGGACATCCCGCGCACAGTCTCCAACGCCGTGCTCCGCACGGTGGCCGACGGCGGCGACGCCTCTGCCGGCGTGCGTCTCGAGACGAGCGACGTCGAGGTCGTCGAGACCGAGGAGCGCACCCAGGCCGCCGTGGCGCTCCTCGTCGACACGTCGTTCTCGATGGCGATGGACGGCCGCTGGGTGCCGATGAAGCGGACGGCGCTCGCGCTCCACCACCTGATCTCGACCCGGTTCCGCGGAGACAGCCTGCAGCTGATCGCCTTCGCCCGCTACGCCGAGGTGATGGACATCGAGCAGCTCACCGCGAAGGACGCCGTGTGGGACAAGGGCACGAATCTCCACCACGCCCTGCTGCTCGCGCAGCGGCACTTTCGCCGCAACCCGGTCGCCCAGCCGGTGCTGCTGGTCGTCACCGACGGCGAGCCGACGTCGCACCTCGAAGCGGACGGGCATGTCGTCTTCGCCTACCCGCCCGACCCGCGCACGGTCGCCGCGACGGTGCGCGAGCTCGACACCGTGCAGCGGCTGGGTGCCCAGACGACGTTCTTCCGGCTCGGAGACGACCCGGGGCTCGCCCGCTTCATCGACGCCCTCGCGCGCCGCGCCGGCGGGCAGGTAGTCGCCCCGGAACTCGACGACCTGGGCCGCGCCGTCGTGGACAGCTACCTCGGTTCGCGCCACACGGGCCGCGGCACGCCGGAGGACTTCGGAGACATTCTCCGCGGCCGCTCGTGGTGGTGACCGGGGTCAGGATCGCGCGCTGACCTCGAGCGTGTGCGCCTCGATCGCGGACGCCATCGCGCGGGGTGCCGACTGCTGCGCATTGTGGAAGTGCCCCGGGATCACGACGAGCCGCGCGCTGCTCGCGCGGTCGCGCAGCCGGCGGCACCACTCCTGGCCGGCGATGGGATCCCTGCCACCCCGCACGAGCAGGAGCGGCATCGTCAGGGCGGTGACGCGGTCCTCGATCGGATAGGCCAGCATGTGCCGCAGTTGCGCGAGGTACCACGGCACGCCGCAGCGGATGTAGTCGGTGAGGACGAGCGCATTGACGTTGGGCGGCTCACCGAGCGAGTCGATCGCGAGTGCCACGGTCTGCGCGACGGCCGTGCGGTGCGACTCGTCGACGACGGGCCCGATCGCCACGACGTGGGACACGAGGTCCGGTCTCTGGGCACCCGCCTCAACGACCCACTGGCAGCCCATGGACTGCCCGACCAGCACGACCGGCACGACGTCGAGCGAGGCGATGACCTCGCCCAGAGCCGTCGCCATCTGGAAGACGTCGACGTCGTGGCCGGGCTTGGGCAGGCCGCCGAACCCGGGGAGATCGATCGAGTACACCGGGCCCTCGGCGGCGAGCAGGTCGTGCAGCTTCGAGAGGTAGCGGTGCGACATCCCGATCCCGTGGACCAGCACGAAGGGCGGCCGCTCGCTGCCGGACGGTCCCGGGCTCGCCAGCACCCGGAAGGCGAGGCGGCCGATGTCCAGGCGCGTCTGCGAGGTCGTCACGGGTTCAGGCCTCCGCTCGCATGAGGTCGCGGAGGGCGCGAGTCAGCTGCAAGGGGATGTCGCGCGCGAGGAACCCGATGCCCACGTCTTCGGTGAGCAGATCGCCCGCCCGAGCGTGCGCCCAGGCTCCCCACACGGCCGCCTGTGCGGGCGCGATGCCGCGGGCGGCGAAACCGGTGATCGCACCCGCCAGCACATCCCCGCTGCCGGAGGTGCCGAGGCCCGGCCCTCCCCCGGGAACATCCCACGCTTCGCCGGTCGGCGCGACGACGTGGCCGTAGCAGTTGACGACGGCGTCGTACCGGCGGGCGATCTCGACGAGATCGACCTCGCCGTCGTCGGGGTCGCGGTCGAGGAGGATCGCCGCCTCCTCGTGATTCGGATTGAGGACGAGGTCGCGCGGCAGCGCGGTGCGGTCGACGCGGGGGAGGATGCCGAGGGCATAGGCGTCCAGCACGAGACAGCGCACCTCGAGCCGGGACACGGCGAGGAGGGTCGCCCGTGTCTCGTCCGGGTCGTCGAACCCGGGTCCGACGAGGACCGCCTCGGCGGACTCGATCGTGCGCCGCGGTCCGTCGCCGAGGGGCTCGTCCGCGTCCTCGGGGAGGGAGTGGACGGCGGCCTCCGGCATCACGACGCTGAGCTGTGCATCGACCGATGCGGGCACGACCACGGCCAGCCGCCCCGCGCCGACGCGGAGCGCCGCCTCGCCGGCCAGGAACACCGCTCCGGGCGAGCGCCGCGAGCCCCCGACGACGACGACGTGGCCCCGGGACTTCTTCGAGTCGCCGGGATCGGGAAGCCCCCACGCGCGGAGAAGCTCCGGCGTGACGGTGATCTCACTCGGGTTCGACATCCGGGTTCCCCGGGTGGACGGTCACCGGAGCGCCCTCGACCTGCAGATGGCCGACGCCCGCGAACTCGGCGAGCCGCCAGCCCCCGCTCTCGTCGTCGCGGGTGAGCTGGGTGACCGATGCGTTGAGCACCGTGTGGGAGGCCGCGAAGTCGAGCAGCTCGGCCTCTTCGAGCGGCAGGAGCAGGTAGAGCAGGATCATCACGACGGCGTCGTGCGCCACGATCAGGCCGCCGCCCTCGCACCGGGGCAGCTCGTCGCGCAGGAACGAGCGCAGGCGCAGCGCGACATCCGCCCACGACTCGCCGCCGGGCGGCCGGTGGTAGAACTTGCCGAGGTGGCGGCGGCGGTCCGCCTCTTCGGGATGCAGGTGCTCGACGCCCCGCCGGGTGAGCAGGTCCAGGATGCCGAGCTCACGGTCGCGCAGGCGTTCGTCCACGATCGCCGCTGCATGGTCGTCATCGTCGCCGCGGGCGATCGCGAGGGTCTCGCGGGCCCGGCGATACGGCGACACCCAGCAGACGTCGACCGCATCCCGGTTCGCCGCCCACCACGTGCTTAAGGCCTGCGCCTGCTCGCGCCCCGTCGGCGACAGGGGCACGTCGGCGTCGCGGATGTCGATGGGGATCCGCTCGAGCCCCTCGCGCTCAGCGCGAGTCGCCGCGATGTTCGCGACGCTCTCTCCGTGCCGCACGAGCCACAGGTCCGTCACCGCCATGGTCTCAGGCTAGGTCGGCGGCGGGACGGCGCCCACGGGTTGACAAGCCCCGCCGAGTGCCCGAAGGAGCGGCGCTACGGCCGGGGACGCGGGCGCGCCAGAGGCAGGACGGCCGACATCAGCCAGCGAGGCATCCGGAACATCGGGCGGTCCTTCCCGAGGGCGTCGATGTCCGCCATCTCGCCGGGCGTGAGCTGGAAGTCGAAGACATCGAGGTTCGCGGCGATATGGGCAGGGTTCGTCGACTTCGGGATGGCGACGAATCTCCGCTGCACGTGCCAGCGCAGGATCACCTGCACGGCCGACTTGCCGTGCGCGCGCGCCGCCGAGACGATCGGCGGCTCGTCGACGAGCTTCTTCGACCCGTGGCCGATGGGATACCAAGCCTCGGCGACGATCCCCTTCTCGGCGAGGTAGGGGAGCAGCTCCGGCTGCTGCCAGTGGGGGTGCAGCTCGACCTGATCCACGACCGGCGCGATGCGCGCCTCCGGCAGCAGCTTCTCGAGGTCGTCGACGGTGAAGTTGCTGACGCCGATCGAGCGGACGACGCCGTTGTCGACCGCCTCCTCCATCGCGTGCCACGCGCCCTGGACGTCGCCGACCGGCTGGTGGAGCAGCAGCAGGTCGATCGGCCCGCAGTCGAGCCGCTCGAGAGCGCCGCCGATCGCCGCCTCGGCCTTCTCGTAGGCGTAGTCCGACGGCCACAGCTTCGTCGTGAGGAAGATCTCGTCGCGGGGCACGCCGGACGAGCGGATGCCGCGTCCGACGGCGGCCTCGTTGCGATACGCGAATGCCGTGTCGATGAGCCGGTAACCCGTCTGCAAGGCCGTCCTGACGCTCGCCTCGCACACCGTGACGTCCGACACCAGGTAGACGCCCAGGCCGATCTGCGGCATCCCGAGCCCGTTCGAGAGTTCGACGCTCGTCGTCATGTCTCGAACCTAGATCGTCGGTTCGTCTCCCGCGAGGGGGGAGCGACTGGCGACCTCCGGCCGTCTCGCGCGGAGGTCAGCCGATTCGGATGAGGCGGCCCCGGCACGCGCCGTGCGTGCTGTCATCATCGGCGAAGGTCCTGGCCATCGATCGGGAGGTCCGCTCATGAAGATGCCCCGCACGCGCGCTCCACGCCTTCTCATGGTCACGGCCCTCGGGTTCGTCATCGGAGCCGTCTCGCTCGCCGGCTGCGCCGGCAGCGTCAGCAGCGTCGACGTCGCCAAAGCCCGCGTGTCGTCGAAGGAGAAGGCGGTCGCCGAGGCACAGGCCGACCTCACCGCCGCGTCCGCGGAGTTCTGCGACGAGAGCAAGACGTACATCATGGCGCTCGACCGCTACGGCGATGTCATCGTCGAGACGGCCCCGACCGTGGGCGAGGTGCGGGACGCCGGTGCGGACCTCGCTCAACCGCGGGAAGACGCGTTCGACAGCGCAGAAGGGGCGCTCGAGGCGCAGCGGGCCCTGTCGGATGCGCAGGTGGAGCTGGATGCCGCGCGCGCAGCGCTCGCGAAGGCCGAAGCGGGAGAGACCGAAGACGCCGGCGACGGCGGCGAGGATGCCGCTGTGCCTGATCAGCCGACCCCGACGCCTCTCGCACCGGCTGCGACGGTCGATCGGGTGAAGCAGGCTGAGCAGCAGTTCGCCGACGCGCAGGCAGGGATCACCGACGAGACGCCGCTGAATCAGGCCTCCGAGCAGTTCAACAGCGCGGTCGTCGCGCTCGAGCTGGCGTGGCTGAGGCTCTTCGCGGATGCCGGGTGTCTGTCGGAGGAGGGACAGATGGAGGCCGAGGCATCCGTCCGGGCCTACACGTCGGCGCTCCAGCAGGATCTCGCGACGGCCGGCTACTACACGGGACCGGTCGATGGCATCTACGGCCCGCTCACGGTGCAAGCGGTCCAGGATCTGCAGGCCGCGAACGGTCTCCCCGTGACGGGGACGGTCGACAAGGCGACGGCCGAGGCTCTGCAGGCTCGCCTCGCCGCGCTTGGAGGTGCTGCTGCCGATGCCTCGCTCGCCACCACGGCAGCCGTCCAGCAGACCCTCAAGCTCGTCGGCTTCTGGGACGGACCGGTCGACGGCGTGTGGACCCCCGCCCTCACCGAGGCGGTCATGGCATTCCAGACCGAGCTCGGCGTTCCGCCGACCGGAACCGTGGATGCCGTGACTATCGCGGCGTTGGAGCACGCGATCGCCGAGCTGAAGAGCGCCCTGGCCTCGCCGAATCCCGGGGAGCCGGAGCCGGAGCCGTCCGGCGAAGAGACAGATCCCGGGGACGACTGAGGCGGGGGCCTCTCGTCCCGCGCCCGGCGGTCTTGCGCCGGCCCCCGGCATCCACTAGACCAAGCCCTGGGGGTCGACGAAGTGGGGGCCGCCATGATCACGGATGCGTTCGACAGCGGGCCGAAGGGCGCCTTCAAGGCGCTGTGCCGCAACTACCCCGACGACACGGTGTTCAAGGGGAGCGACGGGTTCCGGTCGCTATGGGGGCCCATCTTCTACCGCGGTCGCGCGGACGGGTCGGCGCGGCTGCTCGTGGTCGGGCAGGACCCCGCCCAGACCGAGGCGGTCACGAGGCGGATCCTGTCCGGACAGGCGGGACGGCGTGTGCAGGGCTTCGTCGAGAAGCTGGGCTTCACGCGCCGGTACCTCATGATCAACGCCTTCCTCTACGGCATCTACAACCAGAACATGGCCCTCCCGCACCTGAGCGATCCCGACATAGAGGCCTACCGGAACAAGTGGTTCGAGGCGGCGTTCGCCGGGGGGAAGATCGAGGCCGTCGTCACCTTCGGGAATCCTGCGTTCGCCGCGTGGACGGCCTTCAGGGCGACGCCGGTGGGGCAGACGGTGACGGCGTTCCACCATCGGGCCCTGCACCCGACCGCCGACAAGCCTCAGGGACCCATCACGCGCGCCGAGCTGCTCGACAACTGGAACGTCGCGCTGCAGGCCCTCCACGCCAACGTCCAGCATCCGGACGTCGCGAAGCCGCTCGTGCTCTACGGCAGCGACTTCACGCCCGACGAGCTGCCCGAGATCCCGAGCCGCGACCTGCCGATGGGTCTTCCGGCGTGGATGCGTGCGTCGGACTTCTGGGCGTCGATGGCTCCGACGCCGGGCAACGAGCGCGCGAACATCTCGATCGAGGTGCCCTGAACCACGGCTCCTCCGCGTGCACGGGCACGGGCGGTTCGCGAGGTCGGTCGGCGCATCCCTTGACACTCCCCCTTCCTGGGGTGAGAAATGCTGATAACGATGCGTTGCGAACTACGCTCGGGAGCGCTCCCGGTTTCGCGCCGGGACTCCCGCCCCGCCCTCGCAAAGGAATGACCCGTGCCTGACGAATCGACCCGCGCTCGTGGGCGCCCGAGCATCTACGACGTCGCCGCGCGCGCGGGTGTCTCGCACATGACGGTGTCGCGGGTCATCAACGGGCAGACGAACATCCGGGAGGCCACGCGCGAGCGCGTGCTCCAGGCGATCGCCGAGCTCGGGTATCAGCCCAGCTCCACCGCCCGCGCGCTGGCGTCCGGGCAGTCCCGCCGGATCGGGGTGATCGTGGATGCCGCGGAGCACTACGGTCCGAAGAACACCCTGCTGGCCATCGAGCGCGCCGCTCGCGAGGTCGGCTTCGCGGTGGAGGCCTTCTCGATCTCGGGGCACCAGCAGGTGACGGCTGCGACGGCGCTCTCGGAGCTCGCTCAGCACGAGGTCGACGCCATCTGCATGATCGCGCCGCGGCTCTCATCGCTCGGCACGCTCAGCGGCCGGGCGGTCCCCGTGCCGACGATCGTGGTCGGCGACTACGACGGCGACGCGTCGGTCCGCACGGTCGCCGTCGATCAGGGCGCCGGCTCGGCGATGGTCGTCGACCACCTCGCCGAGCTGGGCCACAGGTCGGTGCTCCACCTCGCCGGTCCGCTGGACTGGCTCGACGCGCTCGCGCGCGAGAGCGCCTGGCGGCGCGCGATGGACGCGCGCGGACTCGATGCGCAGCTGCTGGTCGGCGACTGGTCGTCGGATTTCGGCTACGAGGTGGGTGCGAGCCATCCCCTCATCGACGAGGTCACCGCCGTCTTCGCGTCGAACGACCAGATGGCGCTCGGACTCATGCACGGGCTCTGGACCCGCGGCATCCGGGTGCCCGACGACATGAGCGTCGTGGGCTACGACGACAGCCCGGAGTCGCGACACTTCCTGCCGCCGCTCACGACGGTGAGGCAGGACTTCGCCGCGCTCGGCGAGGCGGCGATGCGGGCCGTGCTCGACGCGGTCGAACGGCGCGACGTCCCGCACCGGCAGCGGGTCGAGCCGGAGTTCGTGATCCGCGAGTCCACCGCGGCGCCCCGCTCCGGCGGGGCGGGCTGAGCGGGCGCGTCACACGACGTCGATGAGGACCTTGCCGACGAAGCCGCCCTCCACGGCGTCGTGCGCCTGGGCGGTCTCGGCGAGCGCGTAGCGCGCGATCGGGAGGCCGTGCTCCTCGCCGACGGGGAGGGCTCCGTCGGCGACGGCCGCAGCCACCGCCCGCACCGCGGCATCCTTCTGCTCGTCGGTGATCGTGTAGGTCAAGAGGAACTGCCAGCGGATGTTCTTGGCCATGCTGGGGCGGATCGGGATCGACACGTCGTCAGCGCCAGGGGCATCGGCGTACGAGGCGACGACGGCGTTCACGCCCACGACCTCCGCATCGAGCGCCGCGTTGGCGGCGACGTTGACCTCGGCGACGATGTCGACGCCGCGCGGGGCGAGCGCCGAGATCTGGGCGGCGGCATCGGATGCCGTGTAGTCGACGACGTGGTGGGCTCCGGCGGCGCGCGCGAGCGCGCCCTTCTCGGGGCTGCTGACCGTCGCGATGACGGTCGCCCCGGCCCACACGGCGAGCTGGATGGCGGCGTGCCCGACGGCACCGGCGCCTCCCGCGACGAGGACCGTGCGACCGGCGAGCGAGCCCGCCGCGAGCTCGGACGGGCCCTGCGCGCTCGCCGCGAGCGCGTGGTGGGCTGTGAGGGCCGGGATGCCGAGCGAGGCGCCGAGGTCGAAGCTCGCGGTCTCGGGCAGCACGACGACCTGGCGTCGCGGCAGCACTACGAGCTCCTGGGCCGTTCCGTCGGGGCGGCGGTACGCGGCATCCCACACCCAGACGCGGTCGCCCGGGCGCAGATCTTCCACGCCCTCGCCCACCTCGTCGATGACGCCCGCGCCGTCCTGGTTGGGGACCTGCGGCTGGTCGAGCGCCCCGCCGCTGCGCCGCGCCTTCCAGTCGGTCGGATTGACCGCCGACACGTGGATCCGCACGCGCACCTCGCCGGCGCCCGGGTGCGGCTCGTCGCGGTCGATGACGGTCAGCACGTCGGAGGCGCCGCGGGAGGAGTACGTGACAGCTTTCATGGAGTGCCTTTCGGGAGCGGATGCCGGACACGGCCTCCCGCCACGCTAACGGCGCTCGGACAGGTGGAGGCGCGGCACCGCACGATTACGCGGCGTGTGCGCGCATGACGGCGTGTGTCGATCTGCAGGGCGCGGCCGCCCTGCCCCGACCTACCGTCGGTGCATGACCACGACGCCGGCTCTGATCCCCACCCGCAGCGACAGCCCCGTCCCGCTGCGACGGCCGCTCCGGGTCGTCGGCGTCTCGGGGTCGCTGCAGGAACCGAGCAAGACCACTGCGCTCGTCCGCGCCATCCTCGACACGGTCGCCGAGCACGTGCCGATCGAGACGCGCCTCATCGAGATCGCCAAGATCGGGCCGCGGTTCGCGGGGGCACTGACGCGTGAGGAGCTTCCCGCGGACGTGCGGGAAGCCCTCCGGCTCATCGAGACCGCCGATCTGCTGGTCGTCGCGAGTCCCGTCTATCGGGCTTCGTTCACCGGGCTCTTCAAGCACCTGTTCGACTTCGTCGAGCAGTACGCCCTCATCGGTCAGCCGGTGCTCCTCGCCGCAACGGGAGGCGGCGAGCGGCACGCGCTCATCATCGAGCACCAGCTGCGTCCGCTGTTCGGCTTCTTCCAGTCGCTCACGCTCCCGCTCGGCGTCTATGCGAGCACGAGCGACTTCGACGGCCCCGTGCTGCGCGACGGCGCCGTGCGTGATCGGATCGACCAGGCGGTCAGCCGTGGGCTCCCGCTCATCGAGCACTCGGCCGCGCAGGGCCTCTCGGAGTACGTGTCCACCTGGTAGGCCGTCGCCGCGCCGCGGTACCCCAAGATGAGCCTTCGCGCAACCCCAGGCCGTGTGGCGAACAGACTCCTACCGTGGAATCAGCCGGTCAAACCGATCGAGATCAAGGAGACGACATGGGACTCGACGACAAGATCAAGAACACCGCTGAGAAGGCGGGCGGCAAGGCCAAGGAAGCCGTCGGCGACGCTACGGACAACGAGCGCCTCGAGGCTGAGGGTCAGGCCGACCAGACGAAGGCCAACCTGAAGCAGGCTGGCGAGAACGTCAAGGACGCCTTCAAGTAAGTCCTGAGCAATCGCCCTGCGCCGATCGGCGCAGGGCGATTCTCTTTGCCCGGCGAGCGGGACGCGGCGTCAGCTTGCAGCGATCAGCACCTGCGGTGCCGCGTGCTTCATCCGGGTCTTCAGCCAGCGCAGCTGGACGGCCGTCTGCTTGTCGCACGCGGACACGACCTCCAGCAGCTCGCGATCGCGCAGCGCCTGCCCCGCCTGTTCCACGGCGATCCAGGTGATGTCGGTCAGGCTGGCGAGCAGGTAGAGGTCCTGCAGGTCGCGGAGCATTCCCAGCGGACCGGTGCGAGCCTCGCCCACGCCCGCCGCGTGCAGACGCTCGGGCTCGTCGTCGGATCCCTCGCCGTACCGCTCGATCACCGGCTGGAGCTTCGCCTGGTGCTCTTCGCACTGGTCGGCCAGCGACATGCAGAGGAAGTGGATGTCGGGCTCGTCGCCATGCGCCTCGGCGACCACCCGGAAGGAGTCCGCGAGGGTCTTCTCCGACTGCGAGAGCAGCGACAGGTACACCGGAAGGTTCATTCCGCACCTCCCAGACGCTTCACCCGCACAGCCGCGGCCTTGAAGACCGGCTGCTTGGAGACCGGATCCCACTCGGTGATCGTGAGCTCGTTGGCGGCCGTCGGGCGCCGCTTCTCGGCGCCGGGAGGGGCATCCCAGTACCCGTAGTGGAACGGCGCGAAGACAGCGCCGGGGCGGATCGCGGTGACGCGCGCCGGGGCGACGAGCCGCCCCCGTCGCGAGCTGACCTCGACGACGTCGCCGTCCGCGATGCCGTGGGCTTCGGCATCCGTCTGCGAAAGCTCCACCCACACGGAAGGCGCGGCATCCCGGAGCTGACGCGTGCGGCCCGTCTTCGTGCGCGTGTGGAAGTGGTACACCGACCGTCCCGTCGTGAAGCCGAGCGGGTATTCGTCGTCCGGCGGCTCGTGCGGGCCGACGTATTTCGCCGATTTGAGGAATGCGCGGCCGTCGGGGCGCGCCGCCTTGTACGGCTCGACCTCGACGCCTGCCCCCGTCAGGAGGTCGTGGCCGAAGGTCTCGCAGTAATCGGCCCGCGTCGAGAACTCGGCGTCGGCGTACAGGCGGTCGATGCTCTCGGTCTGGCCCTCCCGCCGCGGCCAGCGGATGCCGCTCTCACGCCGCAGGTCGTCGTACGAGATGCCCGTGTAGTCGCAGGGGCGGCCGCGCGAGCACTCCTGCCACGCCCGGTAGACGTCCTCCGGGTCCTGCCACTGGATGAGGGGGCTGCCGTCGAGGCGGCGGAAGTCCATGCGGCGGGCGTAGTCGAGGAAGATGTCGAGGTCGGCGCGGGCCTCGCCGGGCGGTTCGACTGCCTTCTCGGAGAGATGCACCGTGCGGGTCGTGTTGGTGAAGGTGCCGGTCTTCTCGCCCCAGCCCGCGGCGGGGAGCACGACGTCGGCGAGCGCGGCGGTCTCGGTCAGGTAGAGGTCCTGCACGACGATGAACGCGTCGGTCGTGCCGAGCAGCTCGCGGATGCGGGGGAGCTGAGGGAGCGACACGGCCGGATTGGTCGCCGAGATCCAGAGGAAGCGGATCGACCCCTGCTCGACGTATCGGAAGAGCTGCATGGCGTGCGTCGGCTCGGCCCAGTGCGGGATGACGAGCGGATCCACGCCCCACAGCTCCGCGAGCTGCTCGACATGCTCCGGGTTGTCCCAGTTGCGGAAGCCGGGAAGGTCGCCGTCCGCGCCGCACTCGCGGTTGTTCTGCGCCGTCGGCTGGCCGTTCATCTGGAGGATGCCGCACCCGGGCCGCCCGATCATGCCGCGCAGCAGATGCAGGTTGTTCACCTGACACGACGACGCCGTGGCCTGCGCCGATTGATAGAAGCCCTGCAGCACCGTCGACAGGACGCGCTCGGATGTGCCGAAGATCCGAGCTGCTTCGCGGATGTCGGATGCCTCGACCCCGCACTCCTCCGCCGCGCGCTCCGGCGTCCACTCGGCGATGTGCTCGGGGAGCTCGTCGAGGCCCATCGTGTGCTGGGCGATGAAGTCCTCGTCGGCCCATCCCTGGAGCAGCACTTCGCGGATGAGCGCGTACATGAGCGCCAGGTTGGTGCCGGGGCGGACCGGCAGGTGCACGGTCGCGCGCTCGGCGACGGGCGTCCGGCGCGGATCCACAACCACCAGCAGCGGCGGCTCGGGGCCTTCGAGCCGGTCGAGGATCCGCGCCCACAGCACGGTCTGCGTCGCGGCGACGTTGTGCCCGTAAAGGAAGAGCGCGTCGCACTCCTCGACGTCCTCGTAGCAGGCGGGCTGCCCATCGGCGCCGAACGTCTCCTTGAGCGCCGCGGCGGCCGTCGCGGTGCACAACCGCGTGTTGCCGTCCATATGCGGGGTGCCGATGCCGGCCTTCCCGATCACCGCGAGCGCGTAGTACTCCTCGAGGAACAGCTGGCCGCTCGTGTAGAAGCCGTGGCTCAGAGGACCGACTTCGTCGAGGAGCGCGCGGCTGCGCTCGACGATGGCCTGCATCGCCTCGTCCCACGTCGCGGGGACCAGCTCGGCGCCGCGACGGATGAGCGGCGTCGTCAGGCGGTCCTTGGCATCCATCCCCTGCCAGCTCGCGAACAGCCCCTTCGGACCCAGGCGCCCTCGGTTTATCGGGTCATCCGTCCGCCCGCGGATTCCGACCATGCGGCCGTCCTTGACGGCGATGTCGCATCCGCACCCGTTGCTGCAGAGCACGCAGGCCGACTTCACCCACGTGTCCACATCGCTCTCGGCGAGCCCCTCGGCGAGCGCCAGATCGAGGCGATCCGGCCACGCCTCGCCGCGAGCGTGCGGCGTCCGTCCGCCCCAGACGTCGCGCACCCGGTCGGTGCCCGCTTCCCCCGTCGAGCTGTCCTGCTGGATCATGCCGCCATGGTCGGTCCGCCGCGGGCGCATCCGGGAGGCCCTTGACGAGCGGCCGTCGACGACGCAGAGATGCGCGCGTCGCCTTCCGAGGGGTGTCAGAGCCGCTGGATGCCGATCACGACGACGACGACGCCGACCAGCAGGAGGATGGCCCCTGTCAGCACTTCGCCGTGGCCGAGAAGCCATTCACGCGCCGTGACAAGGCGCGGCTGCACCTCTTTGCGCGCGACGACGGACGCCACGATCGGGATGACGACGGTCGACGAGCCGATGAGCGTGTAGACGCCGAGCGCCACGGCCACCTCGGTCGGCGTTCGCGTGTCGGCGCGGAGCGCGAGACCCGCCGCGATCGCGAGCAGCAGGCCCTTCGGGCGGATGTTCAGCACGAGCCCGAGGCCGAGCGACGACCAGGGGCCGAGCTTCTCGATCGACTGCATCCACTTGGGGATCGTCGCCTGCGCCCGTCTGCGCGCACGAAGGAGCGTCCAGGCGCCGGCGAGGATGATCGCCGCACCGACCGCGATCTCGAGCCAGCCGATGAGCTGCTCGGTGCGCCGGGGGATCCGGTACGAGGGGAGGAACTGGGAGAGGCCGGTCATGAGCAGGGCGACGAGGAACATCCCCGACACCCAGCCGATCAGGAACGGGACCGCCGATCGCGCCCCGTAGGGCGAGAGGAGGATGACGAGCGCCGACATGATCGGCACCGTGCTGAAGGCGACCGCGATGGCGATCGGCACGAGACGCAGCAGCACCGTATGCATGCCGCCCCCTCGGCCGAACCGGGCCGCTCCACGAAGCGGGCGCGGCGTGCCTTCACACTATTGGATGCCGCTCCCGCCGGGCTGTCGCGCCGCCCCCGCGAAAGGACGGCGCGACCACTCAGCGTGACGAGGGCGTGCGGGCCTCGGCATCCGTCGCCTGCTCGGCGGTGCGACGCTCGGCATCGCGGCGCTCGGCGTCGAGCCGCTCGGCCTCCTCGCCGCCGATGGCCTCGCCGCGGGCGACGAGCCCCGCGACGTCGGACAGCGGGATCTCCTTGAGGAAGATGGCGAGGATGAGCGCCACCGCGATGAAGGGGACGAGGTACCAGAACACGGGCGCCAGCGCATCGGCGTAGGCGTTCACCACACCGTCGCGCACGGTGTCGGGGAGGGTCGACAGCACCGACGGATCGATCGTCGAGGTCGCCTCACCCGCCTGATCCGGCGTGGCCCCGGCATCGGTGAACACCTTCGTCAGGTTCTCGGTGAGGCGTGTCGTGAAGAGCGTGCCGAAGACGGCGATGCCGAGCGCGGCGCCCATCTCGCGGAAGTAGTTGTTCGTCGACGTCGCCGTGCCGATGTCGGCCGCCGGGACGGCGTTCTGCACGACCAGCACGACCACCTGCATGATGAGGCCGAGGCCCGCACCGAAGAGGAAGAGGTAGACGCAGATCAGCCACACGGGCGTCGCCGCCGAGAGGGTCGTCATGAGCACCATCGCGACGCCGACGATGATCGTCCCGGCGATCGGGAAGAACTTGTACCGGCCGGTCTTCGTGATGAGCAGACCCGCGGCGATCGAGGTGCCCATGACGCCGACCATCATGGGGAGCATCAGGAGACCGGATGCCGCGGCCGACGTGCCCGACGACATCTGCAGGAACGTCGGCACGAACCCGAGGGCCGCGAACATGCCGATGCCGATGGCCATGCCGATCGCGGTGGCGTTGACGAAGATCGGGTTGCGGAACATCGAGAGGGGCATGATCGGATCGGCCGCGCGGGACTCGGTGAAGATGAAGAGGCCGGCCGCAGCGACGAGCCCGGCTCCCCACGCCCACGTGGCGCCGTGGTCCCATCCGAAGTCGGCCGAGCCGCCGAAGTCGGTGAAGAAGATGAGGCACGTCGTCGCCGCCGAGAGGAAGAGCACTCCGAGCCAGTCGATCGGCTTCTCGGCCCTCTTGTTGGGCAGCTGCAGCGCGAACACCGCGATGAGGAAGGCCGCGATGCCGACCGGGATGTTGATGTAGAACGCCCACTGCCACGAGAGGTGGTCGACGAAGAAGCCGCCGAGGAGCGGACCGGCGACGGCCGCGAGACCGAAGATGCCCCCGAGCGGGCCGAGGTACTTGCCGCGCTCGTTGGCCGGCACGATGTCGGCGATGATCGCCTGCGACAGGATCATGAGCCCGCCGCCGCCGAGGCCCTGGATGGCTCGGAAGGTCACGAACATCCAGAAGTCCGTCGCGAAGGCGCAGCCGATCGAGGCGAGCGTGAAGATCGCGATCGCGATCATGAAGAGCCGACGCCGCCCCAGCACGTCGCCGAACTTGCCGTAGATCGGCATCACGATCGTCGTGGCGAGGATGTAGGCCGTCGTGATCCAGACCTGGTGCGAGACGCCGCCCAGTTCGCCGACGATGGTCGGCATGGCGGTCGAGACGATCGTCTGGTCGAGGCTCGCGAGCAGCATGCCGGCGATGAGGGCCGAGAAGATGACCCAGATCCTCCGCTTCGTGAGCAGGAACGGTGCGTGACCGTCCGGCAGGGTCTCGATCGTGGCGGTCATGGTGTGGTTCCCATCAGGTCGTGTTGAGTGGCGAAGACGTCGCGCGCGGCGGCGATGCGACGTTCGAAGATGTCGAGGAAGGTGTTGTCGTTCTCCCGATGGAGGAACTCCGCCGCGGCGGAGCGCACGAGCGCGCCGACGACCTGAGCGGCCACCTGCGCGCGCAGATCGCCGTCCTGCAGACCCTCGCGCTGCTCGATGAGGCGGGCGTCGAAGCGCTCGCTCTCGGCGCCGAGCTCGAGCATCCGTCCGAGCAGCCGGGGCTCCTTCTCGACGGCGGCGAAGAGGTCGCGCACCGTGTCGGGCGCGATGTCCAGCGCCCGCCAGCGCTCTTCGGCGAGCAGGGCGAGGTCGGTCAGCAGGGTCGGCGAGATGCGGCCGGGGGTCGAGCCGCCGTTCGCGAGGAAGCGGGCGATGGCCGCGGCATCCGATCGCTCGAGCGGGACACCGAGGACGGCGTCGTCCTTCGACGCGAAGTAGTTGAAGAACGTGCGCCGCGAGACGGCGGCCTCGCTGCACAGCTCCTCGACCGTGAAGCCGCCCAGACCGCGTTCGGCGGTGAAGTGCCGGGCCGCGCGGATGAGCGCGCGGGTCGTGTCGGCCCGTCGCCGCTCCCGCGGAGAATCTGCACTGTCGTCCACGTAGTGCATTTTTGCACTGAAGTGGTCCGAGTGCAAAACAGGCCACGTTACGCGATCGCTTTGGCGGCGCGGGTCGATGCGGCTATCGTGGGAAAGGTAAGGCTACCCTCACTCCCTCGCCGGATAGTGAACGGCGGCCGCTGCGCGCGACGGAGCGCACGTTCCCACTCCCCGCTCGAAACTGGATCCCCCTCTTGCTCGCCACCTTCCTGATCGGCCTGCGCGAAGGCCTCGAAGCCGCGCTCGTCGTGGGCATCCTCGTCGCCTACCTCGCGCGCCTCGGTCGGCGCGACGTCCTCCCCCGGCTCTGGGCCGGCGTGGGTCTCGCCGTGGCTCTCGCCCTCGCGATCGGCGCCGTGCTGACGTTCGGCGCCTACGCCCTCACGTTCGAGGCGCAGGAGCTCATCGGCGGCCTGCTATCCCTCGTCGCCGTCGGCATGGTGACCTGGATGATCTTCTGGATGCAGCGCACCGCGCGCACGATGAAGAAGTCGCTCGAGGGCGGCGTCGACCGCGCTCTCGCGACCGGCGGCCTCTGGGCGATCGTCGTCATCGGCTTCGTCTCCGTCGCGCGCGAGGGCATCGAGACGACCCTGTTGCTGTGGTCGATGGTGCAGTCGTTCGGCGACGCCCCGCAGGCCCTGTTCGGGGCGCTCCTCGGCCTCCTCGTGGCGGCGGTGCTCGGGTGGCTCCTCGCCCGGGGTGCACTGCGGCTGAACCTCCGCCTCTTCTTCACCTGGACCGGCGCGTTCCTCATCGTCGTCGCGGCCGGCGTGCTCGCCTACGCCGTGCACGACCTGCAGGAGGCCGGCGTCCTCCCCGGTCCGTTCACGGCGGCCGCCCCCACCGACCCCGCGACCGGCGCCGTCGCCGTCGGGCTCGCCGGCTTCCCGTTCGGCTGGGCCTTCGACGTCTCGGGCGCCATCCCGCCGGGCAGCGCCCTCGCGACCGTCCTGCAGGCCACCGTCGGCTTCATGCCGGCGATGACCTGGCTGCAGGTCATCGCCTGGACCCTCTACATCGTCATCGTCGGCGCCGTGTGGCTGAGGGGCCTCCGCCAGGGGTCGCCCAAGCCCGCCCGCGAGACCACGTCCTCGCCCACCAGCCCTTCCACGACCACGCTCGCCACGGCCGTCCAGCCGTCGACGCAGCAAGGAGCAGCATGACCGCCCCCCGCCTTCTCGGCGCCTTCGCCCTCGTCGCCGCCGGTTCGGTGGCGCTGGCCGGGTGCGTCGCCAAGACGGATGTCGCGGCATCCGACGCAATCATGGTCTCGTCGACCGCCGACGGCTGCGCCGTCTCGTCCGCCACCGCCACGAGCGGCACGCTGGCGTTCGACGTCACCAACGCCGGCGACCAGGTGACGGAGTTCTACCTCCTCGCCGAGGACGGTCTGCGTATCGTCGGCGAGGCCGAGAACATCGCGCCGGGTGCTTCGCGCACGCTCACCGTCGTCGCCCAGCCGGGAGAGTACTACACCCTCTGCAAGCCGGGCATGGTCGGCGACGGCGTCGGTCGGGCGGCCTTCACCGTCACCGGCGACCGCGTCGCGGCTGAGGGCGACGACGCCGAGCAGAAGAAGCAGGCGGTCGACCTCTACGCCGCCTTCGTGAAGGACCAGGTCGGCCGGCTCGTCCCGGCCGTGGACGAGTTCGTCACGGCGTACGAGTCGGGCGACGACGAGACCGCCCGCACGCAGTTCCCCCAGGTGCGCGCCTACTACGAGCGGATCGAGCCGATCGCCGAGGCGCTCGGCGACCTCGACCCGCGTATCGACTATCGCGAGGTGGACGCCGTCGCCGAGGGCCTCGACTGGACGGGCTTCCACCGCATCGAGAAGGACCTCTGGGTGCCGGCGCAGGATGCGCTCAACGCCGACGGCGAGACGCCCGCGTGGCAGGACTGGGGCCCGTCGACCACCGAGGAGCGGGCGTCGTACGGCGACCAGCTGATCGCCGATGTGCAGGAGCTCTTCGACTACGTCCAGTCCGAGGACTTCGAGTCGACCCTCGAGGACCAGGGCGTCGCGGGACTCTCGAACGGTGCGATCGCGCTCCTCGACGAGGTTGCGACCGGCAAGATCACGGGCGAGGAGGACTGGTGGTCGGGCACCGACCTGTCGGACTTCGCCGCGAACGTCGAGGGGTCGAAGATGGCGTTCTCGCTCGTCGAAGACCTCGCGAAGGCGAAGGGCGACGACGGTGCGGCGCTCGTGGCGCACATCGAGGGCGGCTACAGCGACCTCGAGGCCGCGCTCGCCGAGCACGGCAGCCTGGCGTCGGGCTTCGTGAACTACCGCGAGCTCTCGGAGGACGACAAGCGCGCCCTCACGGACCTGCTCAACGCCCTCGCCGAGCCGCTCTCGCAGCTCACGGTGACCGTGCTGGACTGACATGACTGAGGACTCCTCGACCGCCGCGGACCAGGCCCCGCCCGGCCCCGCTCCCGCCTCCGGCCCGTCCGGGCTCTCGCGGCGTGGGCTCCTCGGCCTTGCGCTCGGTGCGGGAGCGGCGGGCCTGGCGGTCGGAGCCGCGGGCGGGGCGACGACGGCTGCGGCGGTCGCGCGCTCGGAGCGGACGGATGCCGCGGCATCCGCCTACGACTTCTACGGCGCTCACCAGGCCGGCATCACGACGCCCGTGCAGGACCACCTGCACTTCGCGTCGTTCGACATGATGGCTCGCACCGATCGCGACGACCTCGTGTCGCTGCTGCAGGACTGGACGTACGCGGCCTCGCGGATGACCCAGGGCCTCGACGTGAGCGCGACGGGCGCCGTCGGCGGATCGCCCGAGGCGCCGCCCGACGACACGGGAGAGGCGCTCGGCCTGGCGGCGAACGGCCTGACCATCACGTTCGGCTTCGGCCCCACCCTCTTCGACCTCGACGGCACCGACCGCTACGGGATCGCCGGGCAGCGCCCCGCCTCGCTCGAGCGGCTTCCGGCCTTCCTCGGCGATGACCTCGACCCGGCCAAGTCAGGCGGCGACCTCTGCATCCAGGCCTGCGCCGACGATCCCCAGGTCGCCGTGCACGCCGTGCGCAACCTCAGCCGGATCGCCTTCGGCCGTGCGCGCCTGCGCTGGTCGCAGCTCGGCTTCGGCCGGACGTCCCGCACGACGACCGATCAGTCGACGCCGCGCAACCTCTTCGGCTTCAAGGACGGCACCGCCAACATCCTCTCGACCGACACGGCCTCGCTCGACGATCATGTGTGGGTCGCGGCATCCGACGATCCCGCGTGGATGGCGGGAGGGTCTTACCTCGTCGCCCGCAAGATCGCCATGCTCGTCGAGACGTGGGACCGCGTCCGGCTCTCGGAGCAGAACGCGATCGTCGGCCGTGACAAGGGCGAAGGGGCCCCGCTCTCGGGCGGCGGCGAGTTCGCCGAGCCCGACTTCCGGGCGACGGATGCCTCGGGCGCCCCCCGCATCGACCCGAACAGCCACGTGCGGCTCGTCCACCCCTCGCTGAACGGCGGCAACCGGATCCTCCGCCGCGGCTACAACTACGTCGACGGCAACAACGACCTCGGCCGCTTGGACGCGGGCCTCTTCTTCCTGTCATACCAGCGCAGCCCCGAGCAGTTCATCGCGCTGCAGAAGGCGCTCGCGACCGACCGCATGGCGGAGTACGTCCGGCACGTCGGCTCGGGGCTGTGGGCCGTGCCGCGCGGGGCGACGCCCGGGTCGTACGTCGGCGCCGAGCTCTTCGCCTGACGCCGGCGACGTCAAGGTGCACCCTGTCGGCGCCCGCGTGGATACTGGCGGAAGCATCGAAGAGGAGGCCGCCATGGACACCGCCGAACAGACACTCGCCCTCATCGCCGCGCTCGCGGCCGACCCCGAGGCGGCGTCAGATCCGGGGACGCTCGTCCATGCCGACGAGCTCCGCACCGGCCGGGGGCGCCTGCGCATGTTCATCGGCGCCGACCACGGCGCCGGCATCTCGTACTTCTTCGTCGACAACGAGCCCGGCCAGGGGCCGGGGCTGCACCGGCATCCGTACTCCGAGACGTGGTTCGTGCTCGCCGGCGAGGCCGAGATCCGCCTCGGCGACCGGGTGTTCCGCGCTCGGGAGGGCGACACGACGACCGTGCGGCCGGGGCAGTGGCACGGGTTCACGAACGTCGGCGAGGGCCGGCTGCGAGTGCTGTGCATCCACGCGTCGGACCGGATCATCCAGGAGTGGGCCGACGAGCCGGGCGTCCTCGACATCCCGACCCTGTAGCGGAGGCCTCAGACCGCCGAAGGGACGGCCCCGGCGCTCGCGAGCCAGTCCGGATCGAGTCCGCGCGCCGTGAGATCGCGCTTGACGAGGAACAGCTCCCGTGCGTGCTCGTTGACGGTGACCGGGCCGTAGCCGACGCGCAGTCCGAACATCGCCTTCACGTCGGGCCAGGCATCCGTCGTCCGCAAGAATCGGGCGCGGTCCCCGAAGGGGAAGCCGCGCTCGGCGCCATAGCGACGCAGGCGGGCGGGGGAGTCGTAGGCCGGATCGTACGTCACAGCGAGGTGGGCGCGTTCGGCGGGCGACTCCGCGCGCGCCGCCGCCGCGAGCCGGGTGATCGTCAGGGAGCATCTCGCCGGGTTCATGCAGCGCGTGTAGAAGAAGGCGAGCACCGTCTCGCGGCCGGTGAGGGCGTCGGCCAGCGTCGCCGTCCGGCCGTCCTGGTCCTCCACCGGTACGCGCGCGAGCGCCTCGGCATCGAGTGCGGTGACGGATGCCTCGTCCCCCGAGCCCTTCACGGGCGCCGCAGCCTGGGCTCGCACCTCCTCGAGGGTCGCGAGCAGCTCGCCGCGGGCCGTGCGCATCCACGAAGGGGCGACCGTGCCCGCCTGCCAGCGGACGAAGACGTCGTTCGTCGCGAGGCGGTCGGCGGCGTCGCGCAGGAGCGCAGCCCACTCCTCGTCCACGGCCGAGCCGAGGCTGCGCGCGGCGCGCGCCGCGCCCGCCAGCACGATGGGGCTCGCGCTCGTGCGAAGCTCCTCCGCCACGACGGCGCGGGCCGCCAGGCCCGGGATGCCGCGTTCCTCGAACGAGGCGAGCAGGTGGGCGCGGACGCGCTCGGCGTCGGCGGCCGAGAGCCCCGCAGTGTGCGGGGCATCCTGACGCAGCAGATCGGCGGTCACCGGCCGGGAGAGGAGGTCGGCGATGAGGGCGTCGACGGGGCTCGGCATCCGTCAGCCGTTCCCTTCGGGGGCGCGGGACTCGGTGAAGCGGTCGATCGAAGTGCGCAGCGCTCGCGACGAGGTCTCGCCCTTGATCCGGTCGAGGTGCGCGTCGAACGCCGGACCGGCGACGGCGTCGCCCGCCTCGGGCGTGAAGGCGAGAGCCGAGAGCGTCGCGGTGCGCAGCGCGTCGTCTTCGTCGTCGTCGATCACGAGCCCCCGCGCCACCTCCGCGAACGCCTCGGGCGAGGCGGCCTTGAGGCTCATGGCGGCGAGCTCCCGCACCTTCGGCCGCTCGGTCTTGTCGGTGGAGATCTCGGAGAGGAGGCCGACGGAGTCGGGGTCGGCGGCGAGGGCGCGGAGGGCCTCCTCTCGCACCCGGGCGGACCCCGTCCGGGCGAGCTCACGGAAGAGGGGCGCGGCGTCGCCGTGCTCGTCCCGCGCGAGGAAGCGCGTCGCGGTCGCGGCGGGAACGAGCGCCTTGCGCGTGCCCTCGAGACTCTCGCGCAGCAGCTGCTTGCCGACCTCGTCGTCGTCGAGGGTCAGCCGGTCGAGCGCGAGGAAGCGGAGCTGCTTGTCGTCCGAGACCGCGAGCTCCCGGAGCCGCTCGACGAACTCGGCGTGGAACGGCGCGAAGCGCACCGGCTGGAACGCTGCTCCGCCGAGCCGCTCGATGGCCCGCAGCTTCTGGTCGCTCGTCGCCGCTTCGTCGGCGAGGATGTCGAGCAGCAGGCGCACCGCCGTCTCGAACGTGTCGGCGTCGACGAGCATCGTCTCGAGCTCCTCGTCGCTCATCTCGGGGCTGCGCGCGGCAGCGACGCGGCGCGCGCTCAGCGGCTTCGGCCGCGCGCGGCGCTCCTCGGTCAGCTCCTGAACGTACGCCTTCCGCAGGTCTTCGATGTCGTCGCTCACGGGTTCGCTCCCACCAGCTGGAACGGCACGTCGTCGTACGCGAAACCCAGATGGGCCGGAGCGACGGTGCCGAGGTAGTCGATCGTGTCGCGGATGCGCGGGCTCAGGCCAGGGGCATCCGTCATCGGCGAGGTGTTGAGCTGACCGCCCGGAGCCGTCGTCGGACGCGGAGCCTGAAGGGGACCGCCCCACGGCCAGAGCCGGTCGCCGATGCGGTGGCCCGGCAGCGTCGCGCTCATCGCGTAGGCCCGGGCCGCGCCCGGATCGTGGCGCCGGAACGCCCACTGCCACTTCGCCCACAGGCGGTCGACGTTGCAGTGCAGGAGGAAGAAGAGGGGATCCTGCGGCGCGGTGCCGGGGTCGGTGATGACGCCGCTCAGGTGCGCCATGTGCGCGCGCCCGTGGGGATTGCCCTGCATCGACGCGAACGGGGTGAAGTCGGCGACCGGCGAGCCGCCGAGCGCGAGGGTCTGCTGCTCGGTGCGCACGAGCGGAACCGTCTGCGGGCCGACCCCCGGACCGCGCTCGACTCCGGGCAGCGCACCGGCGACCCACCCGCGGAGCGGATTCGTCGGCGTGAACTGCACCCGGTCCTGCGGCCCCGAGACCCCCATGAACTGCCGGGTGAAGACGTTCGGCGCCGCCTGGTCGAAGCGCCAGTACGGCAGCGACACCTCGCCGTCGATGGCCTGCAGCTCGCGCTCGAGGTCGAGCAGGTAGATGCGGTGCCACGGCAGGAAGCCGGTGCCGCCGTGCGCCTCGCGATCCGGCGGCCCCGAGACGTGCATGTCGCGGAAGTCGCGGAACCGTCCGTTGCCCGCTCCGTTGAGCACCGCCATCGCGCGGAGGAACCGGTCGCGCTCGGCCGTCGTCAGGCGGTCGGCGTTCTTGCGGACGCGCACCATCGTCGGGTGGCTCGCGAGGAGCGCGTTCGACGTGCGGTCCCGCACCTCGACGGTCACGTCGCCGAAGGCCGCGCTCGCCGCGGGGAACGCTCCGCCGACCCAGACCGAGACGGCCGAGCCGCTCGCGGGGAGGCTCAGATCGACGGATGCCGCGCCCGCATGCGTCAGCGATGTGGCGAAGGCGAGTCGGCCGCCGCCCGCGGCGCTCCGCGCCGAGACCCGCACGTTCAGCGCGGCTCCCGCCTGCGGCGGCTTGACGGCGATCTTGACCTCGACGGGCCGCCACGTCACGAAGGCCCGGCCGCGGTCGTCGTACCGCGGAAACGTCACAGTCACGCTCATGGCCACCCCACCACGCCCGTCTCCCCGCGATCAGGCTAGCCCTGCCGCGTCCGCGGGTCGAGAGGAGAGTGCTCGTGCGCGCCGACGCGTGTCGTCGGGCGGCCGAAGCGGGACTCGCCGTGCGGGCGCTCACCCGAAGTCGTGCGCGGATGTTGACCGCGGACGCGCGTCGCGGTTGCATCGGACCAGGCGCGCATCGGGGGCTGCCGCGCCCGAGAGGGGCACGTCATGACGGGATTCCTGCCGCGCGAACGGTCCGCCGCCGCGCTGACCGATGAGACGTTCCTGCCGCGCCGGCGCGACGCCCCGCGTCCCTTCGTCCCACCCGAATCCAGGCTGAGGGCCCTCCCGCTCGCGATCGAGCGCCTCGACTCCGCCGACGCGTTCGAGTCGGTCTCGACGCCGGCGAGCGACCTCGTCGCCAACGGGCGGGCGGCGCGATTCCTCGTCGACCGTCGGGATGCCGACGCCCCCGTCGTGCGATTCGTCAACGGCAACTTCACCCGCGACGGACGCGTGCCGACGTCCGCCCAGTCGCACTACTACTTCGGCGTCGAGACGTTCGGGGTGCCGGAGTCGCTCGGCGACTTCAACACCGCGACGTACTTCACGAACGACAAGCGCTACATCGCCGGCACGGTCCGCACGTACGCCCTGGACGGGGCATCCGATCCCGTCTACGGAGTGCAGTTCTATCCGCAGGACGTCATCCGCGAGGAGCTCGTCGTCGAGGCCGTGGGGCTCGTGAAGACGCAGATCGGCATCGCCGGCGCGCGGTTCGCCTTCGTCTCGACGGGTTCCCAGCAGACGACCGCCACCGTGGGCCCGCAGCTCGCGGCGCTCGGGGTCGACGACCTGTCGATCGATCGGATCCTCGGCGGCATCCGCTACCTCCCGCTCAACGCAGGCGAGGCCTGGGGCCACCTCCGCATCTTCCCCACCGACGGCGACGATCTTGCCGCGACCGACATCCCCGTCTTCGACGAACTGCCCCTCGACCTGTCTGTCGTGGCCGGCGTGCTGACGCGGGCCGTGCAGGACACCAACTCGCACGTCAACCTCAAGTCCAAGGAGCGCCGGACGCCGAACGCCGTCTTCCGCGACGCGTCGCCCGACCACCCGCGCCTCGCCCCCTTCGCCGGCCAGCCCGTGCACCTCGTCGTGGGCAGCGACGACTTCACCCTCGAGCCGACCACCGACGACGTGATCGCCGCCAAGCTCGCCGAGCGGATGCAGCGGCCGCTGCTGCGGCTGCAGTGGGAGGCCGAGACCGTCATCCGCTCCTACGACGAGCTCGCCGCCGGCACGGCGCGGCAGACACGCGCCCACTCCGCCCGCTACGGATCGAAGGCCGCGAACCTGGGCTTCCTCGCCCATCGCGCCGTGCTCGGCCGGGTCGGCGACGCCGGCTCGCCCAGCGAGGCGCGCGGGTACGACCTCGTCCCTCGGGGCTTCGCGGTGCCGCTGCAGGCGTACCGCGACTTCATCGAGCACCCGCCGAACACCGACGTCCGCGCGCTGATCGACGCATTCGTCGCCGACGAGCAGGCCGGGCTGCTCTCGCCCCGCGATCGTGCTCGGCGTACCGAGGAGATCCAAGACGGCATCATGGCGGCGTCGTTCCCACCGGGCGCGCTGGAAGCCGTCCGCGCGAAGCTCGACGAGGTGCTGCCCGGCGTCAAGAAGGTCAAGGTGCGCTCGAGTGCCAACGCCGAGGACGTGCCGGACTTCGACGGCGCCGGTCTGCACGACAGCTATTCCGCCGACACCACGAAGCGCGACCGGCCGATCGGGCCCTGCCTGGTCGAGGTCGACGACGACGCCGACGACGGGGAGGTGAAGCGCAAGGTGAAGCCGAAGTCCGTCGGGTGCGCGATCAAGGGCGTCTACGCGAGCCTGTGGAACAAGCGCGCGGTCGAGGAGCGGTCGTTCGCCCGCATCGACCAGACGACCGTCGCGATGGGCCTCGCGATCGTGCCGGCTTACGACACGGACTCCGAGGTCGCCGCGAACACCGTGATCGTCACCCGGGTGCTCAACACGCAGGACGTCTACGGCTACTCCCTTTCGGTGCAGCTGGGGAACAACCTCGTGACGAACCCCGATCCCGGTACATATTCGGAGGTCACCGTCGCCGGGTTCTACTCCGACGACGAGCCCATCAGCCTCACGATCACGCGCTTCGCCAAGCCCGCCCGTGACACCGCCGAGAGGACGGATGCCGTCCTCCCGCGCGACCGGATGCTCGACCTCATCGACATCGCGAAGCGGGTCGAGCGCGCCTACTGCGCCGCGACGCCCGGCTATTACCGCTGGTGCTCGGAGGTCGCAGGAGCGACCGACAAGAAGACCTCGCTCGACCTCGAGCTGAAGATCCTCGAGAGCGGGCACGTCGTGTGCAAGCAGGTGCGCGAGTTCGGCGGACGCTGACCGAGGCGGCGCCGCCGCTAGCCTGGAACGCATGCCGACCCGAGCCCGCCGCGCCTAGATGGTCGAGCTCACCCCGTTCCTCTGGTGCCTGCTGGCGCTCGGCGCGCTGGTCGTCGGCCTGTCCAAGACGGCGCTTCCCGGCGGCGCGACGCTCGCCGTCGCCCTCTTCGCGGCAGTCCTGCCGGCGCGCACCTCCACCGCCACGCTCCTCGTGCTGCTCATCGTCGGAGACGCCTTCGCCCTCCTCATGTACCGCCGGCACGCCGACTGGAAGACGCTCGTGCGCCTGGCCCCCGCCGTCATCGCGGGGCTCGTGGTCGGAGCGGTGTTCCTCGCCCTCGCGGACGACGACTGGGTGCGGCGCACGATCGGCGTCATCCTGCTGATCGTCGTCGCCTTCACCTTCTGGCTGCGGCGGCGCACGGAGAGGTCGGCGGCTCTCGTCGCGGGCGGGCGCGCGGCATCCATCGGCTACGGCACCCTCGGCGGCTTCACGACGATGGTCGCGAACGCCGGCGGCCCCGTCATGTCGATGTACTTCCTCGCCTCCCGCTTCGAGGTCAAGGCGTTCCTCGGGACCGCGGCGTGGTTCTTCGCCATCGTCAACATCGCCAAGCTGCCGTTCGCGATCGGCCTGGGACTGCTCAACACGCACACGCTGCTCATCGACCTCGTGCTCGTGCCCGCCGTCGTCGTCGGCGCCCTCATCGGACGACTGCTCGCCGACCGCATGAATCAGGCCGTCTTCGAGCGCGTGGTCTACATCCTCACGATCGTCGCCGCCGTCTACCTGTTGTTCTGATCCGCGCCGTCGGGCCCGGGCGCTTCGTCGCGGCCGGCTCAGCCCATGCGCACGGTGTCGCGCGGGTTCCGGCCGTATGCCTGGCGGTAGTACCGCGCGAACTTCGAGGGACCGGCGAAGCCCCAGCGGCGGGCGATGTCGGTGACGGATGCCGCGACATCCGCCTTCAATTCGGCATGCGCGCCGTCGAGCCGTACTCGACGCAGGTACTCCGTCGGGGTCAAGTCCAGCGCGCGCTTGAAGGCGTACTGCAGCCCGCGCGTCGAGATGCTCACGGCGGCGGCGATGTCGTCGACGGTGATCGGCTCGCGCGCGTGCTGCTCGATGTGCGCGATCGCCCGCCGCACGGTGCGCGGGGCGGCCTGATGCTGCGCCGCCCGGTCGAGGGCGTCGAGGAAGGTCGTGGGGAAGACCGCCAGCGTCGTGCGCAGGGCGTGCCGCCGCAGCTCGGCTTCGACGAGCGGCTCCGAGAAGCCGGTCGCGGCCATCGACAGCAGGGACGACGACACGTGCTGAAAGGTCCGCTCCCACTGCTCGGCGAGAGCCGCCGCGCGGGGCGAGGCATCCGTCATCTTGAGGACGAGCCGGTCGTCTCCCGTCACCTTCCTCGCGAAGCGCTCGGCGTGATCCCGGGCGAAGACGAACGCGCGCACCTGCGCCCGCCCGTTCCACCGGGCGGTCGTCGGGCCGTCGATGCTCAGCCACGGCTGGCGGGCGTTCAGCTCGCGGGTGGGTGTGCGCACCCAGCCGTCGCGCACGGCGACGCGGCACGCCATGATCTCGTCGCTCGGCTCGATCGCGGACTGCACGGAGGCGGCGAGTTCGTAGCGGACGAGCGAGAAGTCGTCGAGCGCGATCGACGTCCAGTCGAACTCGAAGGTGCGCGGGTCGACCTGATGCAGCTTGGCCGACGGGACGAACTGTCGCCAGGTCTCTTCGACGGCCTGGCCGTCGCGCGACTGCAGCGTGAGCACTTGACTCACGGGGTCCTCCTGCCAGGTGCGGAAACGTCACGCCTGGGCGAGGTCGGCGTTGCGGGAAGTATCCATTGTCATATACCTATGGCAGGAGGGGACGCATCGCGTTCCCATCTAGCGGAGGTAGGCGTCGACGAACAACGGTCCGCGGATGTCGCGGAAGGCGTCGATGAGCCGCTCGACGCCCTTCTTGCCGAGGCCGGAGAGCTGCAGGTCGTGGGGTCCGAGCTTCTCGAGCTTCCCGGTGCGGATCCTCACGACCTCCCATCCCGCCGAGCGCAGCAGCCGGTCCTTGCGGCGGTCGGAATCCTCTCGGGCGCCGACGTGCTCGAGGCCGAACTTGCCGGTGCTGTCGTATTCGACCGCGATCCGCAGCTCGGGGAGCACGAGGTCGGGCCACACCTCGAGATGGCTGAAGAAGGGGCGGCTGACGCGCACGGCGTTGAACCCGGGCGTCACGCCGAGCCGGGCGAACAGGTCTGCCCGCAGCCTCGCCTCGACGGCCGACGCCGGCTTGGGCGCGCACTCGCTCACGAACGGCTCTCCGACCGGAAGAGCGGGCGTCTTCTCGCACAGCGGCCGCGTCGGCCGGGGGCGTTTCGTGCGCGTCTGACCTGCGGGACGCACCCGCTGAGGCTTCGCAAGAGTCGCGCACTCCGGGCACCAGGCCGACCGCCGGCGCTCGGCGCCGGGTCGTGAGCGCTGCTCGCTCGGCGTCGCGGCGAACAGGTGCCCCGCCTCGCACTGCCACAGGAGCAGCACGTCGGCAGCGGGTGGGATCTGGGTCAGCGTGATCCCGGCGTTGAGGTCGGGATGGTACTGCCGGATGAGCATCGGGTACGGCGCCCACGCCTCGCGGTAGGTGCCGATCTCGTACGGCACCTCGACGCCGCGCGAGAACTGACGCCGCGCCCACCACGCCTCGACCCGCTCCGCCATGCCGGGCACAGTACCCGGGACCACCCACATCGGCGCCCGGTGATGCACACTCGTCAGTGCACGTCGACGAAGGAGTTCCCGTGACCGGCAGCACCATCGATCCCCACTTCCGCTCCGCCAGCGACCTGCTGGATCTCGACGACGAGTTCTCGGCGGCCGAGCGCGCCGTGCGCGACACCGTCCGTGAGTTCGTGGGCCGCAGCATCCGTCCCCGCATCGCGGAATGGTTCGAGACGGCGACCTTCCCCGTCGAGATCGTGCCCGAGATCGCGGAGCTGGGTCTTCTGGGGATGCACCTCGACGGCTACGGCTGCGCCGGGCGATCGGCCGTCGAGTACGGGCTCGCGATGCAGGAGCTGGAAGCGGGGGATTCCGGCATCCGGACCTTCGTCTCGGTGCAGGGTTCGCTCGCGATGACCGCGATCCGCCGTCACGGGTCGGAGGAGCAGCGCCAGGAGTGGCTTCCGCGGATGGCGCGCGGCGAGGCGATCGGATGCTTCGGCCTCACCGAGCCGACCGCGGGCTCGGACCCGGCGAGCATGCGCACCACGGCGCGCCTGGAGGGCGGCGAGTGGGTGCTCGAGGGCGCCAAGCGCTGGATCGGCCTCGCGTCGATCGCCGACGTCGCGATCATCTGGGCCCGCGCGGACGAGGGCGTTCGGGGATTCGTGGTGCCGACCTCGACTCCCGGCTTCAGGGCGACGCCGATCGGGCAGAAGCTCTCGATGCGCGCCTCGATCCAGTGCGACATCGAGCTCTGCGATGTGCGGCTGCCCGAGACCGCGGTGCTGCCGGGTGCCATCGGTCTCAAGGGGCCGTTCTCGTGCCTCAACGAGGCCCGCTACGGCATCGCGTGGGGAGCCGTCGGCGCAGCGCGCGACTGCTTCGACGAGACCCTCGCCTATGCCCTCGAGCGACAGCAGTTCGGCCGTCCGCTCGCCGGCTTCCAGCTGACGCAGCAGAAGCTCGTCGACTGGGCGCTCGAGATCCAGAAGGCGCAGCTGCTCGCGCTGCATCTCGGGCGGAGGAAGGATGCCGGGGCGCTCGAGCCGCACATGATCTCGGCGGCGAAGCTCAACAACACCCGCATCGCGATCGAGATCGCCCGCGAGGCCCGCGCCGTCCTCGGCGGCAACGGCATCACCCTCGACCACTCTCCGCTGCGCCATGCCAACAACCTCGAGTCGGTACGGACCTACGAGGGCACCGACGAGGTGCACACGCTGGTGCTCGGGCAGCACATCACCGGCATCCCCGCCTTCCGCGGCTGACCCAGCGCCGGCGGTCGCCGCCACAATGTCGGAGATCGCCACAATGTCGGACCGGCGCGCCGGGCCCGGCTCCGACGATGCGGCTTTCTCCGACGCTGCGGCGAAGACCTGCCAGGCACATGCAACCCTAGGGTTGCTTTTAGCTGATCGATGTGCAACTCTGGGGTTGCTACAAACTGCAACGCAAGGGTTGCATAGATCTCCGAGAGGAACCATCATCATGAGCATGACCGCCAATCCCGTCTCCGTCGTCGACGAGGACCGGTTCACCGTCCGCCGGACGATCCACGTCGCCGCGCCCGTCGAGAAGGTGTGGTCGGCCGTCACGGCGCCCGAGCACATCTCGCAATGGTTCGGCCAGGCGCGGTTCGAGGGCAGCGGCGTCGGCGCCCGAGGGACGCTGACCTTCCCGGACTACGGCGCCGTCCCGCTGCGGATCGAGGCCTTGGACCCCGAGCGCTCCGTCACCTACCGGTGGGGCAACGACGACGCGCTCGGCACGCCGCCGGCCGAGCTTGACGACGCCCGCTCGACCGTCTTCACCTTCACTCTTGAGCCCGCCGACGGCGGGACGCAGCTCACGGTCGTCGAGTCGGGGTTCGAGAACACGTCGGACCCGGCATCCAACCTCCGCGCGCACAGCGTCGGCTGGAACGACGAGCTCGACAAGCTCGTCGCACTCCTCGAGGGCGGCGCGTGACGTCCGAGACCCTCGTTCCGATGTTCGCCGCACTCGGAGACGAGACCCGGTGGAGCATCCTGACGGCGCTCGGTGAGGGGGATGCCTCGGCATCCGCCCTCGCCGGGCGCCTCCCCGTGACCCGCCAGGCCATCGCGAAGCACCTGGCCGTGCTCGAAGAGGTCGGCCTCGTCGAGTCCTTCCGCGTCGGGCGAGAGGTGCGGTACCGGGTCATCGGCGCGGCTCTCACCGCGACCGCCCAGCGCCTCGACGCCATCGGCGCGGAGTGGGACCGCCGCCTCGCGGCGATCAAGCGCATCGCCGAGTCGCTCTAGCCCCCCCGTCGCCGCGCGGCCGGGCCGTCGCGCAGCCCCGCCCGCCACAGCGCCGGAGATCGCCACTTCGTCGGAGCGACACGCCGTGCTGCGCTCCGACGAAACGGCGATCTCCGACATTGCGGTCTCGGTTAGCGCGGGGAGGCCCACGCATGGTCGCGCAAGCGGTCCGCATGCCGTTGCATCCGATGCAAGAAATCGACAGCATTGAGACAAAACACAACAAACACTTGAACTACCACGATCCCCGCACCTAGATTGAGCCGCGAGCGGGCGTCGACGCCCGTCCCATCCCGCCTGAAACGAGTCGAAGATGACACGTCCCCGGATCCTGCTCGCGGCGGCTGCCGCGGCATCCGTCACCGTCGCGATGCTCACTGCGGCGTCGCCGGCGCTCGCCGCGAAGCCCACGCCGCCTGCCCAGCCCGTCGTCACGCGAGCCGCCCTCGATCCGGCGCTCGTCGCGGGCCGCGGCGCCGACGTGGGGTTCGTCGAGCAGGAGGCCGAGAACGCCGTGACGAACGGCACAGTCATCGGACCGAGCCGCGAAGCCTATGAGCTCGAGGCGGAGGCCTCGGGTCGCAAAGCGGTTCGACTCGCTCCCGGACAGTACGTCGAGTTCACCCTCCCCGCGGCGGCGAACGCGATCACGGTCCGCTACAGCCTTCCGGATGCCTCGAAGGGCGGCGGCGTCACCGCGCCACTCGAGGTCAGGGCCGGGCACAAGAAGCACACGCTCGCGATGACGTCGCAGTACGGCTACCTTTACAACCAGTACCCGTTCACCAACGATCCCGACGCCGGACTCCTGCACCCGGACTGGTGGATCACCGAGTGCGGGTGCGTTCCGCAGTCCGACCAGCCGGGCTTCGAGCCGCCGCATCCGTTCCGGCCGATGAAGTTCTTCGACGAGGAGCGCCTGCTGCTCGGCAAGACGTATGCGGCGGGCGAGACCATCCGGCTCACCGCACCGGCCGGCGTCGCCTGGACCGTGATCGACCTTCTCGACACGGAGCTCGTGGGCCTCCCGTACGTCACGCTCAAGGCCGCGAACGTCGTGCTGTTCGGCGCCGATCCGACGGGACGGAAGGACTCGGCATCCGCCATCGAGAAGGCGATCGCGTTCGCGCAGGCGCGCGGGCTCACGGTCTACGTTCCGCCGGGGATCTACCGCGTGGACCGCCACATCGTCGTCGACGACGTGACGATCGAAGGCGCCGGCAGCTGGTACACGAAGATCAAGGGCTCCGAAGTCGCGCTCGCGACGCCGTCGCCGGACGGGTCGTTGCACACGGGCGTCGGCTTCTACGGGAAGGATGCCGCGGCCGGCGGCAGCTCGAACGTCCACCTGTCGGGCTTCGCGATCGAGGGCGACGTGCGCGAGCGCATCGACACCGACCAGGTCAACGGTATCGGGGGTGCGTTCAGCGACTCGAGCTTCTCGGGCCTGCACATCCAGCACACGAAGGTCGGCATCTGGCTCGACGGGCCCATGTCGAACGTCACGATCGAGGACAACGTCATCGTCGACCAGATCGCCGACGGCGTGAACCTGCACCTCGGCGTGACCGACTCCGTCGTGCGGAACAACTTCATCCGCAACACGGGGGACGACGGTCTCGCCGCGTGGGCGGAGCAGAAGGCCGACCTCCCGACGAATGCGCGCAACACGTTCGACCACAACACGGTGCAGACGCCGACGCTCGCTAACGGCATCGCGATCTACGGGGGCACCGACACGACGGTGTCGAACAACCTCGTCGCCGACACGATCCGCGAGGGGAGCGCCCTGCACGCGGGGTCGCGCTTCGGCGCGCACGCCTTCGCGGGGTCGCTGACCTTCTCCGGCAACACGACGGCGCGCGCCGGCACCTTCGAGCTCAACTGGAAGATCGGCCTGGGCTCGATCTGGTTCTACGTTCTCAACAAGTCCATCGACGCCGACATCCAGGTCGTCGGGGACCACTACCTCGACAGCACGTACAACGCGATCATGCTCGTCTCCGACTGGCCTGTGAAGGATCAGTACACCCTCACCGGGCTGCAGTTCCGTGACATCCAGGTCGACGGCGCGGGCACGTCGGTCGTGAGCGCGCGGGTCAAGGGCGGGGCATCCTTCGAGAACGTCGACGTGCGCAACATCGGCTGGTGGGGCGTCAACAACTGCGGCTCGTTCGACGACCCGACCTATTCGCACACTTCGTTCTTCTCGACCGACCTCGGCGGCAACGACGGCGTCGACAGCAACGAGTGGCACCCGGGCACCAACTGGCTCGCGTACTACCTGCCCAACCCCTACACGTGCGACGACCGCCCGCCGGTCGTCGCGCCGCCCGCGCCCTCGCCGTGGGTGCAGCCCGTGGGCTGACCCCCTCGCCCGCCGCAACGTCGGAGATCGCCGCAACGTCGGAGCTCTTCAACCCGGAAGCTCCGAAGAAGCGGTGATCTCCGACGTTGCGGTGCGGACGGACGGATGCCTCGGCCCGGGCGGCGCCAGGCCGAGGCATCCGCTCACCGGTCAGGGGACGCAGGTGAAGCTTGCCGCGCTGTTCGAGTCCGCACCCGTGAACTTCGGCCACGTGGGGTACTCGCAGAGCGGTCGGGTGCGGCCCGCCGTCGCAGCGTTGGTGTCGACGATGGTCTGCGGCCCCGGCGCCACGCCGTTCTCGACCCCGTTCTGCAGCGCCGTGAGCGAGTCCCAGCCGGCGACGAAGGGGCCGAAGCCATGGCTCATCCCGGGGATCGTGTAGAACCTGAGGAACGAGTCGACCTTCTTCTCACCCAGGTCGGCGACCACCCGGTCGTAGAGCTGGATCGTGTTGTAAGGGGAGACCCCGTCATCGGCCATGCCGGTGTACATCAGCACTTTCACCTTCTTGGCGAACGCCTGCTGGAAGCTCACGTCGGTCGTGTCCATGATCGTGCCGAGCTCCTGGATCCGGTCCTCATACGCGTGGATGTCGAAGTCCAGGTAGTTCAGCGTCGGGTCCTTCGTGACGAACCACTTCGCGTTGGTGTCGCCGACCTGGTAGTGCCAGGCATCCTGACTTGTCGCGGGATTGTGCGGCACCTGTGTCAGACCGAGGTTGTACCTGCCGAGGGTGAGCAGGCCGCCGTTGTAGACCGGGAATCTGGCCGCGACGCTGTTGCCCGCGATCTCGAAGCCGAGGTCGTTGTCGGACGCGAGGGTGTCGAGCGTCGCGATCTGGGCATCGGAGAGGCAGGAGTCGCCGAGATCGGCGCCGCCTGCGCACCGGAGCGTCTGCACGTCGAACGTCTCGAGGCATCCCTGCGTGTCCGAGATGATGCCGTCCGTGGCGCCGTCGATCGGATCGCACGTCGCGTAGACGCTGTTCACGAGCAGCGTCTGCTTCGCCGGATTCACCCAGCCGGCGCCGCCGTTCTCGTAAAGCGCATCCCGGTAGACGGAGCCATGTCCCGCGTGCATCATCGTGACGTTGTAGGTCGGCGTTCCCGCCACGACACCGTCGTAGTCCTTCGAATAGCGAGCGGCGGCGTCGAGCGCCTCATGGCCGCCCTGCGAGAAGCCGATGAAGTAGAAGTACGAGGGCTTGGCCTTGTAGGCCGCATCGATGAGCGAGACGGCGACGTCGTGCGTCTTCTTGATCGACTGCTGGCCGTAGTTGAGCAGTGCTTCGTCGTTGAGGGCGAAGCTTCCGCCCGCGCCTTGGTGGCCGCCGTCCGACCCGAGGGTCACGTAGCCCTGCTGGAGCGGCGTCGGCTGTCCGGGAGGCTGATTGCGGTACGCACCGAGCCCGTTGACGAGCGTGCCGTTGAGCCCGCCGCCGCCCATCTGGAGGGCGCGGCCGTTCCAGTTGTCGGGGAGGTTGACCTGGAACATGATGTCGGGCGCCGCCGGATCGACGGGGTGGATCGCCCCGTTCACCCGGCATTGCCCGTTGGGCGACGCGACCCATTGCGCCTGCGTGACCGTCGCGCCCGTCGTCGGCAGGTCGATGGCCTTCTTGCTGATCTCCAGGCCGGTCAGTGCCGCGCACTGTTCCTGCCCGAATGCCGCGGCCGGCTGCTTGGCCTGCGCGGGGCTGCCTGCCCACACGCCCGCCAGCAGAGCAGCGATCGCCGCCGCGACGGCGAGTTTGCGCTTCCGCATGATCTCTCCTCGTTGAGTGATGGATGCGGGGAAGGCGGCCTGGTGAGCGAGGGGCTCGACTTCCCTCTTCTAGGCAAGCTAGCCGTTGCCTATGGGCGAAGGGAAGTAGTCACGCCAAAACTGTTCACGATTCTGGCTCCGATCGCTCGGGACCGCGAGCCATTCGGCTGCCCGGCACGCGTCCGCCCGCAGACGATGGATGCCGTGCCCCGGCCGGGGACGCGGCATCCATCGCACGCTCGGGGTGTCAGCGCAACTTGCCGAAGGTGGCGTCGATGTCGGCCATCTCCATCTCGGCGGTTGCCTCGATGAGCGCGCGGAGCTCGGCATCGGCACCCGGCGCGAACTCCTCCGGCCGCTCGGGCGCAATGGTGAGCGGAGCGCCCTCGGGAGCCTGCTCCGACGCGTCCAGCGTCGTCCCATCCCCGGACGGCGAGACGCCCTGGAAGATCTTGCCGGCCTCCGACTGCCCGCCCAGGTCGAACGAGTACTGCTTGTTCTGCAGACCCAGGTCGAGCAGCCGCTTGACCTCGGGGAACCGCTCGGCGTTCGTCTTCGGGATCGGAAGCGCCATGCGCCACTGGACCCCGAGCGTCTCGAGGGCCTTCGCATAGGCGTTCTCGTGCGCCTGGTCGCGCACGATGAGGTACGAGATCGTCGAGCGCGCGGTCTTGTTCGACGTCATCTCGTAGATCCGGCACTTCTGCAGTCGCCCCGTCGACTCGAGCATGAGGTTGTAGAGCAGGTCGAGCACGAGGTTGCCCGAGTTGTACACGTAGCTTCCGCTCCACGGGTTGCCCGCGGCATCCACCGGCAGCGCTCCCTGCGCCCCGACGAGGTAGTGGTGGATGTTGCTCGTGTCGAGGGCGATGCTCAGCGGCGTATCTCCGCCCGACCCCGGCATGTCGACGGGATCGGTGGGCTTGCCGTTGTAGCGCGGCGACCCGTCGAGGAGGCGCGAGATCGTCGTGCCGATCAACTCGACGTGGCCGATCTCCTCCGTGCCGATGCCCTGCAGCAGGTCCTTGTACGGCTTGCCGCTCGGGCCCCGGAAGTTGATGCTCTGGAAGAGGTACTGCATCATCGTGCGCATCTCGCCGAACTGTCCGCCGAGGCCCTCCTGCAGCGCGTTGGCGGCTGCGGGATCGGGCTCGTCCTCGGCGATCGGGTTGATGAGCTGCTGCAGGTGGAAGTACATGGGGCTCTCCTCGATCCGAACGACCCGGGCGGAACGACCCGGGTGCCTTCGACCGTGCAGGAGCGCGGCGGATCGCGGATCCCCCTGGATTCTCCTGGAAAGCGGGGCGTAGACTCCCGCGCCCGCGACCGGATGGCGCCTTCCGGGGCCCTACTCCTCGAGCGGACCCAGCGCCGGACCGGGCACGAAGCGGGCGGCGGTCGGATCGGCACCGTCGAGCTCGATGATCACGACGTCGTTCCCGCCCGCGCGGGTGACGGGCGCGGGGACGAAGAGCGTCTGCTGCGGGCCGTTGCTCCAGTAGCGACCGAGGAGGAAGCCGTTGACGAAGGCATAGCCCTTGCCGAAGCCGCTCGTGTCGAGGAAGAGGTCGGCCTGCGCATCGAGGTCGAACCCGCCACGCGCGACCCGGGGGCCCCACGCCAGGGGCGATCCGGTCGCCGCGAGCTCGTCGAGGTCGATCGGGGTGGCGGTCCAGCCCTCGATCGGCACGCCGCCCAGCCGCGGCAGCCCTATGAGACCCTTCTCCTCACCGAGGCGCTGGTCGTAGTTGACGCGGCCCTGCTCCTCGACGAGCAGCGCGAGGTGCGAACCGGCGGGAACGAGAAGCGTCCTCTCGCTCCGGGTGCGCGAGAGGGTCCCCACGCGGCGCCCGTCGACGGCGACCCAGGCGTGATCGCGGATCTCGTCGATCTCGAGCACCGTCGGCTCGCCGTCGCGCGAGGCGTCGGCCGGCAGCTCGGCCTCGTACAGGACGAGCGCCCCGAGGTGGTCGAGCGCCTCGAACGAGGGAGGGGAGGGATGCCGCGCCCCGCGATCGCCGCGGACACCCTCGCCGATCACCGCGTCGAGCGCGACGTCGAAGGCGGGGGCCGGCCGTGCGGGAGCCGGCGTCTCGGCGGGAACCTCCGCGTAGCGCGCGATCACCTCGCGGAACGCGTCGAACTTGGCCGTCGGGTTCCCCGCCTCGTCGAGCGGCGCGTCGTAGTCGTACGACGTCGTGATCGGCAGGTAGCGGCCCTTGTCGTTCGCGCCGTTCGTGATCCCGAAGTTGGTGCCGCCGTGGAACATGTAGATGTTGACGGATGCCCCGGCGGCCAGGAGCGCGTCGAGCTCGGCGGCCGCGGCATCCGTGTCCGTCGTGTGGTGCAGGCCGCCCCACCAGTCGAACCAGCCGTCCCAGAACTCCGAGCACATGAGGGGGCCTGTGGGCTGGTGCTCGCGGAGCGTCGCGAGGCGCTCGGTCGCGCGGGAGCCGAACGATCCCGTGCGGTGGAGCTCGTCGAGGCTGCCGTCGCGGAGCATGTCAGGCTCGGGCTGGTCCACCGTCGTGAGCGGGACGGTGATGCCGGCATCACGCGTCACGCGCACGAGCTCGGCGAGGTAGTCGGCGTCGGCGCCGTACGCGCCGTACTCGTTCTCGATCTGGACGAGGATCACGTTGCCGCCGCGGTCGATCTGCCGGGGAACGACGATCTCGTAGACGCGCTCGAGATAGCGCCTGACCTCGGCGAGGTACTGCGGTTCGGAGCGGCGGAGGCCGATGCCGGGCGTTCCCGTCAGCCAGACCGGCAGGCCGCCGTTGTGCCACTCCGCGCAGATGTAGGGGCCCGGGCGCACGATGGCGTGCAGACCCTCGGCGGCGACGAGGTCGAGAAAGCGGCCGAGGTCGTTCCAGCCCGTCGCATCCCACTCACCCCGGAGCGGCTCGTGGGCGTTCCACGCGACGTACGTCTCGATCGCATTGAGGCCCATGAGGCGGGCCTTGCGGATGCGGTCGGCCCACTGGTCGGGGTGCACGCGGAAGTAGTGGAGAGCGCCCGCGATGATGCGGTGCGGCTGTCCGTCGAGGAGGAAGTCATCGTCGCCGATGGTGAAGGTGGGCACTGGGCTCTCCATGACAGAGGGGCGGCCGGCGTGTGACCGACCGCCCCCTCTCGTTGCTCGTGTTCTTACTTGTCGACCGTGAAGCCCTGCGCGTCGCCGTACTCGACGAGCGCGTCCTGCCACGTCACCAGGCCCTCGTTGAGGTCCGAGTGGTTCTCGTACGACTGGCCGACGGTGTCACCGAAGATGCTGTTGCCGTAGACCTGGAAGGGGAGGTACTGCCATCCGGGCACGACCGAGTCGGCCGCCGCCGCGAGCACCTCGTTGATCTTCTGCCCGCCGAAGTACTCCGGCTCGGCAGCCAGGAACTCGTCGGAGCCCAGCTGCTTCGTGGTCGAGGGGAAGCCGCCGCTCTCGAGAAAGATCGAGATGCTGTCGTCGCTGTTGTTGAGCCACCAGAGGAAGCCCGCGGCGAGAGCCGCGTTCTTGCTCTGCTTGGTCACAGCCTGACCGCCGCCGCCGTTCTCGGCCGACGCCGCCTTGCCGTCGTAGGTCGGCATCGGGGCGACGCGCCAGTTGCCGGCGCCGTCCGGGGCTCCCGACTCGAGGTTGCCGGGCATCCAGGCGCCGGTCGCGAGCGTCGCGATGGTGCCGTTGCCGAGCGCCTGGAACCACTCGTCGCTCCACGCCGAGATCGGCGCGACGAGCTGATTCTCGACGAGCGTGTTCCAGGTGTCGGCCCACTTCTTGGAGCCCTCGTCCTGGAGGTCGATCTTCACGTCGGTGCCGTCCGTCTGGAACGGCTGACCGCCGGCCTGCCAGATCATGCTGGTCGTGAAGCCCGCGTCACCCATGTCGGCGGTGATGTACTTCGACGGGTCGGCGGCGTGGAGGGTCTGCGCCGCGGCGACGTATTCGTCCCACGTCGTGGGGACCGCGATGCCGAACTGGTCGAACACGGCCTTGTTGTAGAAGAGGGCCATCGGGCCCGAGTCCTGCGGCAGGCCGTAGATCGCGTCGCCCGAGGTGACCGAGCCCCAGGTCGACGCCGTGTAGTCGCCTTCGAAGTCGCCGAAGCCGTAGCCGGAGAGGTCGAGCAGCGAGTCGGTGAGCGTGAACTGCGGGAAGGCGTAGTACTCGATCTGCACGACGTCGGGAGCGCCCGAGCCGGCCTTGATCGCGTTCTGCAGCTTGGTGTACTCGTCGTTGCCCGTGCCGGCGTTGACCACGTCGACCTTCACGTTCGGGTATGCCTTCTCGAAGGCGGCGGCCTGCTCCTCGGCCTGCGGCGTCCACGACCAGTACGTGAGCTCGCCGCCCTTCTCGAGCGCCGACTCGACCGCGCCGAAGCCGTCCTGCGGGGCGTCCGAGGATCCTCCGCCGCTCGAGCCGGAGCAGCCGGCGAGTGCGAGTGCGGCGACGGCGCCCATCGCCGCGATGGCGGCGTAGCGGCGCGCATGTGACCTGTGCGTCATTGCTGTGTCCCTTTCAGGTGAACAGGGCCGCGCGTTCCGCGGCCCCGCCGGGTTGTCGTTCGTCACGGTGCAGTCCCCGGCTACTGCTTGACGCTTCCCGCGCTCAGCCCCGACTGCCAGAACCGCTGCAGCAGGAGGAACGCGACGATGATCGGGATGATCGTGAGGAGCGACCCCATGATCACGAGGTTGTAGATCGGCGAGGATCCGGCGCCGATCGACTGCGCCGCCCACTGGTTGAGGCCCACGGTGAGCGGGTACCAGGTGGGGTCGCTCAGCATGATGAGCGGCAGGAAGTAGTTGTTCCACGTCGCCACGACGGCGAAGAGCAGCACCGTCACGATGCCGGGGACGAGGAGCCGGATCGAGATCGTGAAGAAGGTGCGGAACTCGCCCGCGCCGTCCATCCGGGCCGCTTCGAGCAGCTCGGTCGGCACGGCGTCCTCGGTGTACACCCAGATGAGATAGAGGCCGAACGGCGTCACGAGCGAGGGGATGATGACCGCCCAGGGCGTGTTCGTCAGTCCGAGCTCGCTGAAGAGGAGGAACGTCGGCACCGCGAGGGCCGTCCCGGGCACCGCGATCGCGCCGAGGACGATCGCGAAGACCGCTCGGCGGCCGGGGAAGCGGTACTTCGCGAGGCCGTAGCCGGCGAGGGTCGCGAGGAGTGTCGCGCCGCCGGCGCCCACCACGACGTAGAGCAGCGTGTTGCCGAACCAGCGGAGGAAGATGCCGTCGCGGTAGGTCAGCGTGTCGACGAGGTTCTGCCACAGGGCGAAGTCCGGGCCGAACCACAGCCCGAAGCTCGAGAAGAGCCCGCCCTGGGTCTTGGTCGCGTTGATGACGAGCCACAAGAGGGGCACGAGCGTGTACAGCGCGTAGAGCACCATGACGATGAGCAGCACCTTGGAGCTGCGTGGACGGAGCGGATTCGTCCGTGCCAGCGCGGGCTTGCGCGTCGGCTTCGAGGCGTCCCGAGTCGTCCGTCGGGTGGTCTCGTGCGTGGGGATGGTCGCGGTCATCAGCGCACCTCCGCTCGGGAGCCGCGCAACTGCACGACGTAGGCGATGACCGCCGTCATGACGCCCATGATGATTGCGACGGTGGCGGCGTAGTTGAACTGCTGGCCCGAGAACGACAGGTAGTACGCGTACATGTTCGGCGTGTAGTACGTCGTGATCACGTTCGGAGCGAGGGGGCGCAGGATGTTGGGCTCGTTGAAGAGCTGGAAGCTGCCGATGATCGAGAAGATCGTCGCGATGACGATCGCACCGCGCAATGACGGGATCTTGATCGCGAAGACGGTGCGCCATGCGCCGGCGCCGTCGATCGACGCGGCTTCGTAGAGCTCACCCGGGATGGTCTTGAGCGCCGAGTAGAAGATGAGCATGTTGTAGCCCACGAACTCCCACGTGACGATGTTGCCGATCGCGACGAGCATCCACTGCTTGGCGAAGGGCGTCAGGAGCTCGAATCCCAAGAGGTCGTTGACGTTCGCGGTGAGGCCGAACTGGTCGCCGTAGATGTAGCCCCACATGAGGACCGCCACGACCGCGGGGACCGCATAGGGCAGGAACAGCACGATCCGGAAGAAGGATGCCCCGCGCAGCCGTGCGCTGTCGATCGCGAGCGCCGCGCCGAGCGCCAGCGCGAGCATGATCGGCACCTGCACGACGAGGAAGAGGAGCACCCGGCCGAACGCCTCCCAGAACTGCGGGTCGGTGATCGCCTGCGCGTAGTTCTCGAGGCCGACGAAGGTCGTTCCGCCGACGAGCTGGTCGCGGAAGAGGCTCAGGTAGAGCGCGTACGCGAGCGGCGCGAGGAAGACGAGGGCGAACACGATCATGAACGGCCCGACGAACCACCAGCCGCGCCAGTCCGTGGACGGACGGCGCAGACGCGGGGTGCTCGCGAGTGCGGGGGGCGCGACGGTTGTCGTCATCGACGGGCCTCTTCTGGACTGATCAGGGGTGTCGCCGGAAGCGCCCGGCGGAATTGTTTACGCAAACATTTGCATGAACGTCGCTACGATGTCAACGTAAACAGAGGGAGATGACGATGGTGGCGTCACCGCAGCGCATCGAGGCGACCGCACCTCGGCGCGAACCGTCGATCCTCGACGTCGCCCGCGAGGCCGGGGTCTCGGCGCAGACCGTGTCGCGTGTCGCGACGGGCAAGGACGTCGTCCGCGCCGCCACGCGCGAGAGGGTCGTCGAGGCCATGCGCCGGCTCGGCTACCGCCCCAACGGCGCCGCACGAGCGCTCAAGGCGGGCCGCTACCGCAGCATCGGCGTCATCATGTTCTCGCTCTCGACGTACGGCAACATGCGCACGCTCGAGGCGATCGCCGCCGAGGCGACGGCCGCCGGGTATTCGATCACCCTCATCCCACTGGATGCCGCCACCCAGGGGAGCGTCTCCGGCGCCTTCGCACGGCTCAGCGAGGAATCGGTAGACGGCATCGTGATCATCATCGAGGCGCATCGCCTCAACGAGTCCGAGCTCGTGATCCCCTCCGGCATGCCCGTCGTCGTGCTGGACTCGAGCGCCGAATACGACCTCCCCGTCATCGACACGGATCAGGCTCAGGGTGCCCGGCTCGCGACGGAGCACCTCCTCGGCCTCGGACATCGCACCGTGTGGCACGTCGCCGGGCCCGAGGAGTCCTTCTCCGCCCACCGCCGCCGCGACTCGTGGGAGAGCACGCTCCGCGCGCACGGCGCTCCGGTGCCCGAGCCGATCATCGGAGACTGGTCGGCGGAGTCGGGGCGCGCTGCCGGAGAGATCCTCGCGCGCATCCCCGAGGCCACCGCCGTGTTCGCGGCGAATGACCAGACGGCGCTCGGGGTCGTGCACGCGCTGCACGCGGCCGGCCGGTCGGTGCCGGGCGACGTGAGCGTCGTCGGCTTCGACGACATGCCCGAGGCCGCGAGCTTCTGGCCCGCCCTCACGACGATCCGCCAGCACTTCGACCGGGTGGGGGCCGCCGCCCTCCAGGCCCTTGTCGCCTCGATCGAGGGGTCGCCGGGCGAGCGGGCCGACCTCGTGCCGACGGAGCTGATCGTCCGCGAGAGCTCGGCTCCGCCAGCGGCCTGAGCCTTCGTCATCCGGCCGCGACCCCTTGCGTGCCGTCTTGGATGCTCGCTAGGATCCCCATGTTCCCGCTAACTGTTTACGTAAACAGAGCGAACAACTCCGTGGGCCGGCGTCGGTCCACCGCGAAGGAATGGAAGACAATGCCGTCACGAAGAGCATTGGCGTCGGCCGCGGTCGCCGCCGTGATCGCCGCCTCGGTCACCGCCGCTGCGGCCCCTCCCGCGGCATCCGCCGCCGGCACACCCGTGCGCATCACCCCCAACCCCGCCTACGCCTCCGCGCCGTTCGAAGGCTGGGGCACGAGCCTCGTGTGGTTCGCGAATGCGACCGGCGGCTACCCCGAGCAGGTACGCCAGGACCTGTTCGACAAGGTCTTCGGCGAAGACGGCCTGAACCTCAACATCGCCCGCTACAACATCGGCGGCGGCAATGCCACCGACGTCCCGTCCTACCTCCGGCCCGGCGGAGCCGTCGAGGGATGGTGGAATCCGGATGCCGGTCTCTCCGACGCGCAGGGACCCATCACCTCCACCTACGCCGACCGTGACCGCTACGCCGCGGCGTGGGATGCCGAGAACCCCGCGCACTACGACTGGGACGCCGATGCGACGCAGCGCTGGTGGATCGAGGCGCTGAAGGACAAGATCACGCACTGGGAGGCGTTCAGCAACTCCCCGCCCTACTTCCTGACCGAGAGCGGCTTCGTCTCGGGCGGCACCAACGCCACGGCCGAGCAGCTCGCATCGGCCGACATGGACGACTTCTCGTCCTACCTCGTCAACGTCGTCGAGCACCTCGAGGACGAGTACGGGATCGAGTTCGACACGCTCGACCCGTTCAACGAGCCGAACACGAACTACTGGTCGACCCGCCTCGGCGCGAACGGCTGGCCCACGAGCGCGAGCCGCCAGGAGGGTGCGCACATCGGGCCGGCGGCCCAGAACGAGATGATCGCCAAGCTCGCGGATCGGCTCTCTCAGCCGTCCACGACGACGGATGTCGCGATCTCGGCGATGGACGAGACGAACCCGACGATCTTCGCGCAGAACTGGCGGGCGTGGTCGACGGCGTCCAAGTCGAAGGTCGATCAGCTCAACGTCCACACCTACGGCACGGGTGACCGCCTCGTCGCGCGTGACATCGCCAAGAGCTCGGACAAGCCGCTCTGGATGAGCGAGGTCGAGGGCGACTGGGACGGCACCGGCTTCAACCAGGTGAACATCGAGAACGGCCTCGGCATGGCCGGTCGCATCGTCGACGACCTGCGCGAGCTCGAGCCCACGGCGTGGGTGTTCTGGCAGCCGGTCGAAGACCTCTACAACATGCAGAAGGTCGAGAACCTCAACTGGGGCAGCGTCTTCATCGACTTCGACTGCAACGCCGAGGGCAAGTCGCTGCGCCGCATCGCCGCCGGCGAGGCCGACCCGACGTGCAAGGTGCTGACGAACGCGAAGTACAACACGACGCGCAACTTCACGCACTACATCCACCCCGGCGACCGCATCGTGCCGACCGAAAACACTCAGACGACGGCGGCCGTGACCGCCGACGGCACGGGAGTCACGCTCGTGCACGTCAACAGCGAGGCCGGTGCCCGCGACGTCACGATCGACCTGTCGCAATTCGGCACGATCGCGCCCGGTGCGACGGTGACGCCCGTCGTCACGACCCAGTCGCCGTCGTCCGATCCGGAGGCGAATGCCCTCAAGCAGGGCGCACCGGTCCCCGTCGACGCCGCGAGGAAGTCGGCGACCATCAGCGTTCCGGGCAAGTCGGTCACGACCTTCGTCGTGTCGGGTGTCTCCGGTGCCTCGGCCGACGCGCCGGTGCTGCGCGATGGTCACACCTACCAGCTCCTCGGGGTTCAGAGCGGCAAGGCCCTCGCGGCCGACCCTTCGTCGCTCGCCATCCGCACGTCGGCGACGACGACCGCCGGTGCGACGGCGCAGGCCTGGACCGTCCGCACCCTGGAGGGCGCGGGCACCGACCGCCAGCGCTTCGTCCTGCAGAACAGGGACGGACGCCTCCTCGGCACGTCGGGCGGAGGCACGACGCTCTCGACCTCGACGGTCGAGGCCGCGGCATCCGATCCCGCCCTGCAGTGGATCGCCTCGACGACCGACGGCAAGACCTACTCGCTGCTGAGCGTCGCCGGTGAGCAGGTGCTCGACGTCAACGGCCAGAGCACGGCCGACGGCGCCTCGGTCGGCCTCTACACCTCGAACGGCGGGGCGAACCAGCGCTGGACGCTCGCCGATGTCGCTGTCACCGGCGCGAAGAGCGTGCGGACGGCGACGGCGATCGGTGTGGCGCCGCAGCTCCCCGCGCAGGTGACCCTCGTGTACGCCGGCAACGTCGAGCGCCCCGCCGCCGTGACGTGGAACACGGCCGGCATCGACTGGTCGAAGCCCGGCTCGAAGACCGTCACCGGGTCGGGGACGGATGTCTTCGGCACCGCCTTCCAGGCGACCGCGACCGTCGAGGTGGGGGCGCTGGCCGGCACGCAGCCTGTCTCGGTGACCACCTACGCGGGCATCTCGCCCGCGCAGGTCAAGGCTGCCGCGCCCACGACGGTCCCGGCCGAGGCGGGCACGAGCGGCGAGACCGTCGCCGTCCCGGTCACATGGGACTGGACGGGGGTGGATGCCGCGAAGCTCGCCTCCACGGGAGTCGTCACGGTACCCGGCACCGCCACGACGACCGACCCGGCTCACCCGCAGGTGCCTGCCAGGTTGTCGGTCATCCTGACGACCGCCACGGAGAAGAACGTGGCCCCGGCGAGCACTGCCGCAGCCACCTTCACCGAGAGCGCCAGCTACAGCGTCGATCGCACGAAGAACGGCGTCACCACCGACAAGGGCTGGTCGAACTGGCGGTCGGGCACGAAGAACACGACGGACACGCTGACCTACACCCTCGCTGCGCGCGAGAAGGTGCAGCACGCCAAGGTGTACTTCTACAAGGACGGCACCAACAGCTGGGCGCAGTCGATCACGGTCGAGTACCGCACGGGGACGGGGGCGTGGACGACCGGTCCGACGGTCACCGACGCGACACCCGCCAGCGGGACGGCGCCGATCCTCGACATCCCGCTGGGAGTCGACGCCGACGCCGTGCGGTTCGTCCTGACGGCGAACCCCGCGACGCACATGATCGTGTCGGAGGTCGAGATCTACGCCGCAGGTCCGTCGGCCTCGGCCGTCGCGGACCTCGCGCGCATCACGACGAACGGCGTGGCGCTCCCCTCGTTCGCGCCGGCCCAGACGGCGTACACCGTCGACTGGGACGGCGGCGCGCTGCCGACCGTCGCCGCGATCCCCGTTGATCGCAACGCGAAGGTCGAGGTCGCCCAGGCGACGGCGGCAGCGCCCACCGCGACCGTCACGGTGACGGCCCCTTCGGGTGCGACGAAGGCCTACACCGTGCAGTTCGAGAAGAAGGCCGCGCCGGTGCTGGAGGCGAGCGCCACTGCGACGACGCGCTGCGTCGCCGGGAAGGTGCAGCTCGTCGTGACAGTGGCGAACGAGGACGAGGTCCCGCTCGATTTCGTCGTCACGACGCCGTACGGCACGAAGTCCGTCGACGACCTCGCGGTCGGCAAGAAGACGTCGGCGGCGTTCAGCACGCGCCTGGCGACCGTGTCCGCGGGCACCGTGCAGGTCGCGGTCTCGGCGGTCGTGAACGGGGCGGCGGTGCAGTCCACGGTGCAGGCGCCGTACGTCGCCGGAGGCTGCGTCAACTAGCGGCAGGAAGATCGACGGATGCCGCGTCCTGGCAGGGGCGCGGCATCCCTCGTCTCTTCTCTTGCGTCGAGCGTGAGAGCGGATGCCGGGGGTCAGCCGAGCGGCGCCGGTTCGGGGCGATGCACGCCCCGCGGGCGGTAGCCGAGCGCGTCGGAGAGGCCGGCGAGATCGGCGAGGTACCAGATCGTCGCGAGCCACATCTCCGTGCCCTGCAGCCCGGGATGCGAAGCGTCGCGCCAGGCATGGTCCTGGCTCGGTGCGCGGAAGCCGAAGCCTTCACCGTCGACCCAGCGGTCGAGCGCGACATCGAGGAGCCGCCGGGCGGTCGCCGAGACCTCGTCTGCCCGATAGCCCGCGGTGCGCGTGAGCCACAGGGGATGTGCGACGTCGAGCACGTTGCACGCGTCCTGCCGGTCGGGGCGGAACCATCGGTCATCTCGCACGTGCGCGAGGACGGTGTCGACGACGCGCTCGGGACGGGGGAGCGGCAGGCCGAACTGCGCGAAGGTCCCGCGCGAGGTGCGGTAGAAGCCGTTGACGAGCTGAAGGCGGCTGCCGTCCGCCCCGATCCGCCCCCACATCCCGGTGGCCGGGTCGGCGTGGGTGAGGAGCCAGCCGAACAGGGTCTCCTCGAAGGCGGGCGGGATGCTGTCGCCCCGCCGTCGAGCCCAGAGGAGCGCCGTGCCGACGGCATCCACCCGGTGCCCGGCGTGCCACGCGTCGGTGTGCCACGGCAGCCCGTCGAGGAAGGCGGAGAGCTCATCTGCCGACGACTGAGTCACGATGTCCACGGGATGGTCGAAGCTCGAACCCAGGACATCCAGGGCGTAGCCGACCGAGAGCACGTGATACGCGACGTCCGGATCGTCGTCGGGCGCCGACTCCGCGAGCGTTCCGTCAGCGAGCATGCGGGCGACGCGGCCGGTCGCCGGATCCTGCCACCGACGCAGGCGCTCGACCTGCTGCTCGACGGACAGCTGCGGAGGAGCCGAACCCAGGAGCAGGTCGGCGATCTCGATCGCATCGGCCTGCGCGCGGACCGTCGGTGCCGCACCAGGGCGATCGACGAAGAGCCGGTGATCGTCGCGCCACGAGCGCTCGAGGATGGCAGCCGCCTGGGCGCGGGCCCTCTCACCCAGCGACTCGAGGCGGCGGCCGAGGTCGCCGCCCGCCGGCGACGCTCCCTCGCCCGCGGGGGCGATCCGCCAGCGGAGCAGCTTCGCCGGGTTGCCGCCGACGATCGCGCCGGCGGGCACGTCCTTCGTCACGACGGCTCCCGCCGCGAGCACCGAGTGGTCGCCCACCCTGACACCGTCGAGGATGACCACGTGCGAGCCGATCCACACATCGTCGCCGACGCGGATGCCCTCGGCCGTGAGGGGCTGGCGGAACACCGGCAGGTCGGGGTCGGTCATCGTGTGGTTGAACCCGAGGATCGACGTGTGCGCGCCGATCCGCACCCCGTCGCCGAGCTGGACGTCCCCTCGGACGACCGCATACGGGTTGATGCTGCAGTCGCTTCCGGCTCGCAGGGCGCCCGTGAGATAGGCGCCCGCAGCGATGTAGGTGCGGTCTCCGAGGCGGAGCTCGTCGTTGTCGACCGACGCCAGCGCTGAGACGAAGCATCCGTCCCCGATCGAATGATGCGGGCGCGCCCGCAGCCCGCCCAGGAGGCCGCGCTGCCGTTCCTGCGCTGCGGGCTCGGCGCGAGTCCAGAAGTCCCACGGCGAGAACTCGAGGGGGTCGATCACCGTGGCGGCGCCGTCGACTCGCGCACGTGGAGCGTCGGATTGAGCAGGACCCGGTGCACGGGACGGTCGGGTTCGGCGATGCGGCGGATGAGGAGGTCGACGGCGGCCGCGCCGACATCCATGCGCGGCGGGCTCACGGCGGTGAGGGCCGGGGTGAAGAGCTCGGCCACCTCGTCGTCGTAGGCGATGACCGACAGGTCGCCGGGCACCGAGATGCCGCGGGCGAGCGCGAGATCGACGAACGCCATGGCCTCGGCGTCGGGGTGCACGAGCAGCGCGGTGGTGCCGCTCTTCATCGCCCGGTCGAGCGACGCGTTGACGGCGTCCGAGAAGTCCGAGCTGCTGCGATCGGGCAGCAGATGCTCGAAGTGCTGGGTCGGGGTGAGCCCCAGCTCGTCGCACACGGCCTCCCAGCCGGCCGCGATCTTGCGCGAGGTCGGCGAGTCGCGGGACAGCACCAGTCCGACCTTGCGGTGTCCGAGGTCGGCGAGGTGGCGGGCGGCGAGCACGGCGCCGAGCGCATGGTCGGACGTCACGGACTCGACGGGTGCGCGATCGGGAAGGAGGAAGGCGTCGCGCTCGGTGAGAACGCTCGGCACTCCCGCCCCTGCGAGCCACTGGATGACGTCCTGCGCGTGGGCGGTGTCGGTGTTCGGGGCGACGATGAGGCCCTTGACGCCCTCCGACCGCACGAGCCGCTCCAGCACGGGCCGCTCGTCCTGCAGCTCGTACGACGCTCCGCGCAGCATGACCCGGTAGCCACGGCGGCGCGCTTCGCGCTCCATGCCGCGCACGACGGTGGGCCAGTAGTAGTTCAGCGAGGGCACGAGCACCGCGATGGAATCGGATGCCTCGGTGGTGCGATCCTCCTGGTCGACGGACACCGTGTCCGGCGCGAGCCCGTTGCCCCCGGCCGGGGCCACGGCGCCGCCGTGCACGCGGACGAGCAGGCCTTCATCCTCGAGCTGTGCGAGGTCGCGGCGCACCGTGACGGGCGTCACGCCGAGCTCGTCGATGAGCTGCGAGACGCGCACGATGCCCTCGCGGGACAGCGAGGTGAGGATGTGCGCGCGGCGCGCCGGGGCGAGCGGAGCGTGGGTCGGCTGATCGGTCATCGGCTGTCCTTGTCGGTGGCTGCGTCCAGTTCTACCGTGACGCGGAGGCTGCGGTGCTCCGTGACGAGCAGGTCGACGCGCGTCAATGCGTCGCCCCACACCTCCGAGAGCACCGGGTCGGAGAGCGATCGGGTCACAAGTGCGGCGGGAACCTCTGGCGTCCACCGGACCGAGACGGGGCGCGCGCCTCCCAAGGGGAGGACCCTGAGTGCGCCGGCCGAGAGCTCGACCTCGCCGGCGACGAGGAGGCGAAGAGTCGTCGGAGGCTCGGCCGGTCCGGTCCAGGGCTCGACGTCCCACGCGTCCTCGATCACGACGCGCGTCTCGCCGGCCCCCCGGTCGAGTGCCGCGCGTCGGCGCCAAGCCCGAAGCCCCGGTGCCTCGTACGCCCCGGCGATGTCGAGGGAGAGGGCGGTCCGCTCGTCGCCGAGGGAGGGACGGACGACGGACGCCGCGTACCCCGCGCCCGGGGACTGAGCAGCACCGCGGACCTCGGGCACGTTGTGCCACGCGCTCTGCATCGTCCAGATGTCGTAGCGGCGCGGGCCGAACGTCGCCGCCGTGTACGTGGGACGACCGGCGTCGACGAGGACCGGGACGCCGTCGACCGCGACGACGAACGAGCCGACGTCGTTGTGATTGTGGTGCTCGCCGTTGTGTCCGCCCTTGATCGCGAGGGTGAGTCCCGCTGCCGAGCCGGTGCGCTCTCGCGCGATCAGCACCTCGGTCGAAGGCAGCCACGTGTCGCGCGGCAGCGGAGACGTCGCCGCGGCATCCTCGCGCCACACCGCGTCGGTGAGACCGCGCAGCAGCCGGCCGAGGCCCTCTCGCTCGGTCGCGAGAGGCGCGCCGGGCACGCGCTGGGCCGCGGCATGGCGCCGGGCGCCGTCGTCGCCGATGCGACGAGCGGCGCGGTGCAGGGCGTGCCACGGCTGCTCCCGGGTCGGGCGGGCCTGGCCGTCGGCCAGGTTGAGGTACCAGTCGCCGCCGAGGTGCATGCGGTGGGGGAACGCGACGGTCTGACGCAACGACTCCACCGCGGCTGCGGCATCCCATCGCCCTTCCGTCGCGAACGAGAGGAGGTCGAGGGCTTCGAGCGCGCGGCACGCTCCGTTCCACCAATACGAGTAGCCCTCGTCGATCGCGCCGTCATCGGGGAGGGAGGCGACATATCGATCGAGACCCTCCACGACCAGGGCCACGATCTCGGCGCGCAGATCGGCCTCCGCCGGATCGTCGAGCAGCTGCAGCGCTGTGACGAGGACGTTGCCGTGGATCCAGGGGTTCCAGTTGTGGACGTCGCCGTCGAGTCCGAGCCAGTGCCAGTCGGGGCGCGCGAGGAAGGGGTCGATGATCCGCAGGCGGGCTTCGCGCCGGATGCGGGCGCGCACGCCCGGGTAGCGCTCATCGAGCTGCGTCCCCAGCAGGCGGTCGAGCCACGCGAGCTGGCCGGCCACCTCGCCGGCGCCCAGATCGAGGAAGGGGTCGTCGACGGTGGCGAGCACGGCGCCGTGGCGCGCCCGGGTGTCGTCGTGAGCGGGCCAGCACCACGAGCTCTGCTCGCAGAGGAGGATGACGCCGTCGGCGACCTCGTCGATCCACTGCTCTTCGAGGGTCAGCGCTGCCGCGGCAGCGGCTCGGCTGAGCCGGCGCTGCCGCTCGAAGGCGAGCGTCTCCCAGGCATCCCGGTCTCCGTCGCGGTGGACGCGGACCGCCTGGCTCGCAAGGGGGAGGGGCCACGGGATGCCGAGGTCCCGCTCGGCGCGGGCGACCAGGTCGTGCGCGGTCACCGAATCGACAGAGGTCCAGACGGCGCGATCGGTCGCCGGCGGCACCGGAAGGGCGGCCGACGGAGGGAGGAGGATGCCGCGCACCTCGGCTGCGCCATCGCCCGTGCCGGTGCCGAAGAGTCGGGCGAGAGGGCCGGTGAACTGCTGCTCGGACACGGGTGCTCCTTCCTCCTCGTCGAGTGCTGACATCGCCGCACGGCGGCCCGCCCGGGGTAGACCCCGGCGCGAACGCCTCAAACGATCATAAACGATCAATACAGAAAAATCATGTGTTGCAATGAACGAAACTGATTGCTAATCTCCCAAAGCGGCCGCTCTGCGGACCCGCCCAGCCATTCAAAGGAGAACGACGGTGACGCGCATCCACGAAGCCCACGGCGGCGCATCCGCGCCCGACTGGACGCGTGCGCAGTGGGTCTCCTACGCAGATCGCCTCCTGGCCGGCGCCCGCGCCTTCGCTTCGCCCGGCCACGCGCGCATCACTCCTCCTGGCGCCGAGGGCGGCTACGGCACCGCGATCGACGGACTCGAGGGCTTCGCCCGCACGTTCCTCCTGGCGGGCTTCCGCATCGCCGGCGAGAGCGGCATGGGCGTCGACGACCTTGTCGACTTCTACTCCCGCGGCATCGCGACCGGTGTCGACCCGAACGCCCCCGACCGGTGGGTCCGCCTCGACGAGCACCCGCAGGCCAAGGTCGAAGCGGCATCCATCGCGCTCATCCTCGACCTGACGCGGCCGTGGATCTGGGACCGCCTCGATGCGATGACTCAGGAGCGCGTCATCGCGTACCTCGCGCCCGCTGTCGGCGACCAGACGTACCCTCGCACGAACTGGCTGTGGTTCCGCCTCGTGGTGCAGACGTTCCTCCGTTCGGTCGGCGGCCCCTGGTCGGCGCAGGACGTCGCCGACGACCTGGCCCTCCACGATTCGTTCGGGCGGCCGGGCGGCTGGCTCTCGGACGGCGACGAGCGCTCGTACGACCACTACGTCGGCTGGGCGCTGCACCTCTATCCCGTGCTCTGGGCGCGCATGCAAGGCGCCGCCGAGCTCGCGAACGGGCGCACGCCCAAGGATGTGGCGCTCCTGGACCGGTTCCTCCTCGACGCGATCGCGCTCGTGGGTGCAGACGGGTCGCCGCTCATCCAGGGCCGCAGCCTCATCTATCGCTTCGCCGCGGCCGCCCCCTTCTGGGTCGGCGTGATCGCGGGGGTGCCGTCGACATCGCTCGGTGCGCTCCGCCACGCGGCGAACCGCGTCGTCGGCCACTTCGCCGACAGCGGCGTGCCGGATGCCCGCGACCTGCTCAGCATGGGGTGGCACGGCGACTGGCGGCGGCTCGCGCAGTCCTATTCCGGCCCCGCCTCGCCGTACTGGGCGACCAAGGGTCTGCTCGGCATCTCGCTCCCCGCCGACCACCCGATGTGGAGCGCGCCGGCCGAGCCGCTTCCGGTCGAGAGCGGCGACACGCTCCGCGCCGTGCGCGCGGCGGGATGGGTCGTCTCGGGGACGCGCGCCGACGGCATCGTCCGCGTCGTGAACCACGGCACCGATCACGCCGCCGAGGGCAGCCTCGTCGGCGACTCGCCCCTGTACGCGCGCATCGGCTACTCCACCGCGACGGCACCCCTCGCGAACGGCCGGGCGTGGCGTGAGCCCCTCGAGCAGTCCGTCGCCCTCGTCGACCACCAGGGTCGGGCGACTCACCGCGCCGCGATGCAGCTCCTCGACGTGAGCATCGACGGCGAGGTCGGTGTCGCCGCCTCGACGTGGCCGGCGCATTGGATCTCGCCCGCCGAGACGCAGGTGCGGCACGGTTCGGGCATCCACGGCGAGATCGCGCTCGCGGGTCGCCTCACCGTCCGCTCGCTCGTCCGCGGTCCGTGGGAGGTGCGGGTGATCGACCTCGACGGCGTCGAAGACGGCGTGGACCCCTCGGCACTGACCCTGCGCGTGGGGGGCTGGCCCGTCGCCGACGGCGAGGAGCGGGTGACGGATGCCGCGGCATCCGTCACGACGCACCGCCTGGCGAGCGCCATCCGTCCCCTCCTCGGTGCCGGCGCCCCGAGCGTCGAGGTGCGGGCCGACTCGACCCCGCTCGGCGCCGACGCGGGTGTGCCCGTCGTGACCTTCCCCGCCGTCCCGGGGGAGCGCGTCGCGGTGATCGTCGAGCTCTCGGGGGCGCCCGCAGACCTCGGCGCCGCGCAGCTCGCCATGGAATCGGGCGAAGCCCGGATCACGTGGCCCGACGGCGTCGTCACGACGACGCCCCTTCCAGACCCCCGGATCGTCGATGCGTCGACCCGGTGACCGCAGGACCCGACGAAGGGTCCGCAATCCTGTACTCGCAAAGGAGCACCATCACATGAAGCGCAAGTTCGCAGCAGCGGCGGGGATCGCCGTCGTCGCAACGCTGTCGCTCGCCGCCTGCAGCGGCGGCTCGGGTGACACCCCGGCCGCCGAGGAGTCGTCGGGTCCCGTGACCCTGACGCTCTCGGGCTGGAGCCTCGAGACGACGCCCGAGTTCCAGACGCTCGCCGACGCCTTCCACGAGAAGAACCCCGACGTCACGGTGGAGCTCAAGGAGTACGACCCGGCCAACTACAACACCCTCGTCACGGCCGACCTGGCCGCCGGCGTCGGGCCCGACATCATCACGCAGAAGGAGGTCAAGTACGTCACGACCTTCCAGGAGGGCGGCCAGCTGCTCGACGTCTCGGATGTCGAGCTGCCCGACGACATCAGCGGCACGTCGTCGTACGAGGTCGATGGCACCGCGTACGGCGTGCCATACCGCCAGGACTCGTGGGTCCTCTACTACAACAAGGACCTGTTCGACGCCGCGGGCGTGGACTACCCCGACGGCTCGTGGACGTGGGACGACTACGACGAGGCCGCGGCCGCACTGACCGAGGGTCTGGCGGCATCCGGGAGCGCCGCCAAGGGGGCCTACCAGCACCGGTGGCAGTCGACCGTGCAGGGCTTCGCGAACGCCCAGTCGAAGGACGGCGACATCCTGAAGGGCGACTACGGCTACCTCAAGCCCTACTACGAGCGCGTCCTCGCGCTGCAGGGCGACGGTGACCAGGTCGACTACAACACGAGCGCGGCCAACCAGCTGACCTACCAGGGCGAGTTCGGCAAGCAGAATGCCGCCATGATGCCCATGGGCACGTGGTACGTCGCGACCCTCATCGCGCAGCAGGCCTCGGGAGACGCCGACACCTTCAACTGGGGCATCGCGCCGATCCCGCAGCTCGACGCCAAGACGACCGGAACCGACAACACCCCGGTGACGTTCGGCGACCCGACCGGCTTCGCGATCAACGCCGCCGTCGATGACGCGAAGAAGAAGGCGGCGAAGGAATTCCTCGCCTTCGCCGCCGGCGAGGACGCCGCCAAGGCGCTCGCCGCCATCGGCATCACCCCCGCGCTCCTCAACGACGCCGTGGTCGAGACGTACCTCGGGGTGAAGGGCGCTCCGGCCGACGACCTGTCGCGATTCGCCTTCTCGACGCACGAGACCCACCCGGAGAACCCCACCTCCAGCAAGACGGCGGCGATCCAGGGCATCCTCAACGACCTGCACACGGCCGTGATGTCCGGGTCCGACAACATCGACAACGCCATCAAGACGGCGGAGGACCGCGTCAAGAACGAGGTCGGTCTCGACTGAGACCCCCTTGCGGCGGCCGGGCCGCGGCTTGCGAGCCCGGCCGCCCACCAACCCTTCCCCCCCACTGGAGGACACCATGACGAGCATCGTCGCCGATGACGTCGCGACCGCTGCGGCGTCGCCCGCGCCCCCCGCGGCGCACCTCGAAGCTGCGGCTGCGCAACACGCTGATCGGCTGGAGCTTCATCCTCCCGAACTTCCTCGGGTTCGCCCTGCTGACCCTCGTGCCGGTCGTGACGCTGTTCTACATGTCGTTCACCAACTGGAACGTGTTCGGCAAGGCGGACTGGATCGGCCTCGCGAACTTCCAGCGTCTGATCGGCGACGGCAGCTTCCGCATCTCCGTCCTCAACACGCTCTACTACTCCGTCATGCACATCCCGCTGACGATCGTGGTCTCGCTCGGCCTCGCCCTGCTCCTGAACAACAGGCTCCGCGGCATCGCGTTCTTCCGCACGGCGGCGTTCTTCCCTTACATCACGTCGATCGTCGCGATCGCCGTCGTCTGGAACCTTCTCTTCAGCCCCGAGTACGGCCCCATCAACCAGATCCTCGGGTTCTTCGGGGTCCAGAACCCGCCGGGCTGGCTCACGTCGGCCGAGTGGGCGATGCCCGCCGTGGTCATCGTCAGCACGTGGCGCGACATGGGCTACTACATGATCCTCTTCCTCGCCGGCCTGCAGACCGTGCCCCGTGAGCTCCACGAGGCCGCGCGCGTCGACGGCGCGAACGTCATCCAGCGCTTCTTCAACGTGACGCTTCCGTGCCTCCGGCCGACGATGTTCTTCGTCACCGTGATGCTCACGATCAACTCGTTCAAGATCTTCGACCTGATCCTCGTCATGACCAACGGCGGTCCCGGGCAGTCGACCCTCGTGCTGTCCCAGTTCATCTACAAGAAGGGCTTCGAGGAGAGCCAGTTCGGCTACGCGTCCGCCGCGGCCGTCGCCCTCTTCCTCATGTGCATCGTCGTGACGATCATCCAGTTCTTCTGGAACAAGCGGAGGAGCTACTGATGACCGCGATCGAAAGCCCCATCAGCCGCCGTCAGCTGCACGAGGTGGCCGAGGAGCAGTCTCCGCCGCCCGTCGAGAAGTCGACGCTGACGCCCGGCCGTCGCGCCCTGCGGATCGTCGGATACGCGCTGCTCGTCATCGCGGCCGTGGGACTCCTCATGCCGTTCTTCTGGATGGTCATGAGCTCGCTCAAGTCGGCCAACGAGGTCTTCTCGGTGCCGATCAAGTGGTTCCCCGAGACGTTCGTGTGGAGCAACTACGTCGACATCTGGACCCAGTCGAACATGGTCACCTGGATCCGCAACACGCTCGTACTGGCGGTGGTCGTGACGTTCCTCCAGGTGCTCACCGGCTCGTTCGCGGCCTACGGATTCGCGAAGATCCGCTTCCCGGGGCGCGACGTCCTGTTCCTCGTCTACATCGCCACGATCGCCGTCCCGTGGCAGTCGTACATGATCCCGCAGTTCATCCTGCTCTCGAACTTCAAGGTCTCGAACACGCTGTGGGCCATCATCCTCATCCAGGCGTTCGGCGCCTTCGGCGTGTTCCTCATGAAGCAGTACTACGAGACGATCCCCGAGGAGCTGTCCGAGGCCGCCCGCCTCGACGGACTGAGCGAGTACGCGATCTGGCGGCGCATCATGCTGCCCCTTTCGATCCCGGCTCTCGCGAGCCTCACGCTGCTCACGTTCGTGAACACCTGGAACGACTACCTGGGACCGCTCATCTACTTGCGCAACCCCGACCTGTGGACCATCCAGCTGGGTCTCAAGAGCTTCGTCTCGAACCTCTACGACACCAACTACGCGCTCCTCTTCGCCGGCCTCACGATCTCGGTCATCCCGATCGCGGTCATCTTCCTCCTCGGCCAGCGCTTCTTCATCGAGGGCATCGCGACGAGCGGAATGAAGGGATGAACGCCCTGCGCCGCATCTCGCACGAGTCGTACGCGAACGTCTTCGGGGTCGTCTATCTGGGCCTCATGACGAATGCGCTGCTGCTCGTGGCAGCTCTGCCCCTCGTCCTGCTGCTCGTGACGACGGACCCCTCCCGCTCGTGGCCCCTCCTCGCCGTCGCAGCGCCTCTCGCCGCTCCGGGCCTGACCGCGGCGTTCTCGGTCTTCCGCGCACACGCGCAGGGGAGCACCACGATCGCGCGCGACTTCCTCGCGGGCCTCCGCGCCACGTGGCGGCGATCGCTCGCGCTGGGAGGGATGCTGTCGGCCGTCGTCGTCGTGCTGCTCGTCGATGTGCGGGCCTTCTCGGGCTCCCCGGTCGGCGTCGCGGTCATCCCGGCGCTCGCCGTCCTGACGGTGCTCGCCGTGGCCATCGCGCTCCTGACGTTCGTCGCGCTCGCCGAGGAGCCGAAGGTGCGCCTGCGCGACGCGCTGCGTGCCGGCGCGTGGCTCGCGGTCCGCCGCTGGTACCTGTCGGCCGTGTCGCTGCTCGTGCTCGCCGCCCAGGCGATGCTCTTCGCGTCGTTCCCCGCGATCGCGCTGGGGCTGACAGCATCCGCCGCCCTTTACCTGGCCTGGGCGAACGCCCGCTTCACGCTCCGACCCGTGCTCGACATCGCAGACACCCAGACCGCCTGACACGCAACGCCTGAGAAACCGACGAAGGAACACAGAGACCGATGACGTCCACGCCCCCGACTCAGGAGCGGACCGCGCTCGCCGCGCAGCCCGCCCTCGCCGGCGCCCTCTCGACCGTCCGCCGCAACATCGCGGCGTTCGGCGACCTCTATCCCGACGACACGACGCAGGACGACCGGTATCCGCTGCGTCCCGCCGAGGGCATCTTCGCCGAGGGCGGCAACCGGGGGTGGACGACGAGCTTCTGGCCGGGCATGCAGTGGCTCTCATGGGAGATCACAGGTGACGAGGTGTTCCGGGATGCCGCGCTCCGCCACGCCGCGGACTTCGAGCGCCGCGTGCGCCAGGGCGAAGACCTCGACACCCACGACCTCGGGTTCCTCTACACGCTCGCCTCCGTCGCGCCGTGGCGACTGCTCGGCGACGAGGACGCGCGGCAGGCGGCACTCCTCGCGGCCGACCACCTCATGAAGCGCTTCCTCGAGCCGGCCGGGATCATCCAGGCCTGGGGCGACCTGTCCGACCCCGCTCAGCGCGGCCGCACGATCATCGACAGCCTCATGAACATGCCCCTGCTGACGTGGGCCCACGAGCAGACCGGCGACGAGCGCTTCGCCGACGCCGTCCGCCGCCACACGATCCAGCTGCGCGATCACATCCTCCGTGAGGACGACTCGACCTTCCACACCTTCTACTGGGATGCCGAGACCGGCGAGCCCCTTCGCGGGGCGACGGAGCAGGGCGCCCACGACGACTCGTGCTGGGCGCGCGGGCAGGCATGGGGCATCTACGGCTTCGCCCTCAACCACCGGGCGACGGGGGATGCCTCGCTCCTCGATGCCGCCTGGCGCTGCGCCGACTACTTCCTCGCCCACCTTCCCGCCGACGACGTCCCGTTCTGGGACCTCGTCTACCACGACGGCAGCGACGCGCCGCGCGACAGCTCGGCCGCGGCGATCGCGGTCTGCGGATTCTTCGAGCTCGCCGATCTCGAACCCGGCACGGTGCGCGCCGAGCGGGCGACGTCTGCCGCGAACGCGATCCTCGACTCGCTCGTCGCGCGCTACGCGCCCGAGCCGCCCGAGGCATCCGACGCGCTCATCCTGCACGGCGTGTACGACCTGCCGAAGCACAACGGCGTTGACGAGGGCACTCTGTGGGGCGACTACTTCTATCTCGAGGCGCTCACCCGCCGCGCCCTCCCCGGATGGAAGCCGTACTGGTGAGGGATGCCGTGGCCCCTGGCCGGAACCCCGGGGGCACATCGTGCGCCTCGTGACGATCGCAGCCGCCGCGGCGCCGGTCGCGGCATCCGTCGTCTCTTCCCCTGACGGAACGGATCGCGTCGTCGAGCTGTCGGACGCGCTCGCGCAGGCGGGCGTCGCGGCGATCCTCGCCGACGCCGGCTTGCTCACGGCCGCCCGCGCCGAGACGGCGGCTCACGAGCCGGCGCGACTGCCCCTCCTCGCCGACGCCGAGCTCCTCGCACCGGTCGTGCCGGGCAAGATCCTCTGCCTCGGGTACAACTACCGCGGGCACGCGCCGGACGGGGTCGACCCGACGGCGAACGATCCGGAGTGGCCCGACGTCTTCGTCAAGACGCCGAACACCCTCGCGGGGCCGCGCGACGCCGTCGTCATCCCGCCGGGTGCGACCGATGTCGACTACGAGGGCGAGGTCGCCGTCGTCATCGGCCGGCGTGCGCAGCGCGTGACGCTCGACGAGGCCCTGGACCACGTCGGCGGGTACACGATCCTCAACGACGTCTCGGACCGCGCGTGGCAGCGGCGACAGAGCCAATGGGCGCTCGGGAAGTGCTCCGACGGCTTCGCCCCGCTGGGTCCGTGGGTGGTGACGCCCGACGAGGTGCCCGATCCCCACAATCTCCTCGTGGAGGTCGAGCGCGACGGGGTGGTCACCGTGTCGCAGTCGACGTCGACCACGATCTTCAGCGTCGCCTTCGTCATCCATCACCTCAGCCAGGTGCTGACACTCGAACCTGGCGACGTCGTCTCGACCGGCACGCCGCAGAAGCTGCCCGCCGCACAGGACGCGCACCGCCCGCTCGCGCACGGCGACGCCGTGACGGTGCGCGTCTCGGGGGTCGGCGAACTCACGACCCGCTTCGTGGGCGCCGAGGGCCTGGCCACCTCCTCGCGTCCGACCACCGGCACCCTTCAGGAGGCCCACGCATGATCCTCGACTCCTTCCGCCTCGACGGCCGCGTCGCCCTCGTGACCGGGTCCAGCCGCGGACTCGGCCAGGGGGCGGCGGTCGCGCTCGCCGAGGCGGGCGCCGACATCGCCCTCCTCGACCGCGGCGACCCCGCGGAGACGGTCGCCGCTGTGGAAGCGCTCGGCCGCCGCGTGCACAGCGTCCGGCGCGACCTCATCGGCGCGGCGCCGGCCGATCTCGCCTCCGCGGTCGACGAGGTCGTCGCCGAGCTCGGCCGTCTCGACATCCTCGTCAACAACGCGGGCACGATCCGCCGGGCTCCGGCCGCCGAGTACTCCGCCGAGGACTGGAACGACGTGCTGTCGGTCAACCTCGACGCCGTCTTCCACCTCTCTCAGACCGCAGGCCGGCACATGATCGCGCAGCGGCACGGCCGCATCATCAACGTCGCGTCGATGCTGTCCTTCCAGGGCGGCATCCTCGTCCCCGCGTACACGGCCTCCAAGCACGCCGTCGCGGGGCTCACGAAGGCCCTCGCCAACGAGTGGGCGGCCTCGGGGGTCACGGTGAACGCGGTCGCGCCCGGATACATGGCGACCGACAACACGGCGGCCCTCCGCGCAGACACCGAGCGCGAGGCATCCATCGTCTCCCGCATCCCCGCCGGCCGGTGGGGCACGCCGGCCGACCTGCAGGGAGCGTTCGTCTTCCTCGCCTCGGACGCCGCCGCCTACGTGACGGGCGCGGTCGTGCCCGTCGACGGCGGCTGGCTCGTCCGCTGAGCGTCCCCTGACACCGACCTCGACATCCATACGGAACCAGGAGCGACATGGAACAGCGCTACGCGACCAACCCCGACCAGATCCCCGGCATGACGACCGACGAGCTGCGCGAGCGCTACCTCGTGCCGGAGGTGTTCGTGCCCGGCGAGATCCGCCTCGTCTACACGCACCACGACCGGATCGTGCTCGGCGGGGCCGTGCCCGCCGGGTCGCAGCTCGCGCTGACCGGGTACCCCGAGATCCGCAGCGACTACTTCCTCGAGCACCGTGAGCTGGGCATCGTCAATGTGGGCGGCCCCGGCACCGTCACGGCGGACGGCGAGGAGTACGCCCTCGCCACGGGGGCATGCCTGTACCTCGGCCGGGGCATCCAGTCGGTGTCCTTCGCGGATGCCGACGCGGGCGGCGAGGGGGCGCAGTTCTACCTCTTCTCGGCCCCGGCGCACACGACCTATCCGTCCGCGCTCGTGGGCCCGGGCGAGGGAACCGTGCGGGAGCTCGGGGACCAGGTCACGTCCAACCGGCGCACGCTGAACCAGTACATCCACGAGAACGGCGTGAAGTCGTGCCAGATCGTCATGGGGGTCACGCAGCTGCACCCCGGATCGATGTGGAACACCATGCCGGCGCACACGCACGACCGCCGCACCGAGTGCTACCTCTACTTCGACGTCCCCGACGACGCCCGCGTCATCCACCTCCTCGGCGAGCGCGAGGAGACGCGTCACCTCGTCGTCGCCGATCGGCAGGCCGTCATCTCGCCCAGCTGGTCGCTGCACTCGGGCGTCGGCACGGCCGCCTACTCGTTCGTCTGGGCGATGGCGGGCGAGAACCAGGCCTTCGACGACATGGATGCCGCGCCCGTCACCGACCTGCGATGATCGGCCGATGACGAGTACCCGCGCCGGGGCGCTCCTCGCGATCGGCGAGACGATGGCCATGGTGACCCCGGCGGCAGCCGAGCGGCTGAGCGACGCCGTCGAGTTCCGCGTGGATGCCGGCGGCGCGGAGTCCAACGTCGCGGCCCACGCCGCTGCCTTCGGCGCCGCAGCCCGGTGGTTCAGCCGCCTCGGCGACGATCCGCTCGGACACCGCATCGCGCGGCAGCTCGCCGAGCGCCGCGTCGACGTGTCGAGTGTCGAGTTCGATCCGGGGCATCCCACGGGCGTGTACTTCAAGGACCCGGGGCACGGCGTGCGGTACTACCGCGGCGGCTCGGCGGCGGCGCACCTGGCACCCGCCGATGCCGATGCCGTCGACTTCGACGCCGTCGAGCTCCTGCACGTGTCGGGCATCACGGCCGCGATCTCCGCCACGGCGGCCGCCTTCCTCGACGCGGTGATCGGTCGCGCGCGCGAGGCCGGTGTGCGGGTCAGCTTCGACGTCAACCATCGCGCGCCGCTGTGGAGCGCCGAGGTCGCGGCCGCTCCTCTGCTCACCCTGGCCCGCCGTGCGGACATTGTGTTCGTGGGCCGCGACGAGGCCGAGCATCTGTGGGCGACGACGGATGCGGCATCCGTCCGCGCCCTCCTCCCCGACGTCGCCGAGCTCGTCCTGAAGGACGGGGATGTCGGGGCGACGGCGTTCACGGGCGCGGAGACCGTCTTCGAGCCCGCCCAGCAGGTCGAGATCGTCGAGGCCGTCGGCGCGGGGGACGCGTTCGCGGGCGGCTACCTGTCGGCGCTCCTCGAGGCGCTGCCCGTCGCCGAGCGGCTCCGCCGAGGGCACCGACGTGCGGCCCTGACCCTGCAGACCACGAGCGACTCGGTCGACGAGAGGACCCCGGCATGAGCGACAACGACTTCGAGGCGATCTTCGGGCGCGTGCCCGTCATGGCCATCCTCCGTGGAATGGGGGTCGAGCGCTCCGCCGCCCTCTCCACCACGGCCTGGGACCTCGGCATCGACTCCGTGGAGGTGCCCCTCCAGACCGACGAGGACGACCGGGCGCTCCGGGAGGTCGTCCGCCTGGGCGGCGAGCGCGGCAAGCTCGTGGGAGCGGGCACGATCATCTCGGTCGAGCAGGTCGCGGCCGCCCAGCGGGCGGGAGCCGCGTATCTCGTCTCGCCGGGCCTCGACGCGACGGTCGTGCGGGCGGCGCAGGCCGCCGGCATCCCGATCCTTCCCGGCGTAGCGACGCCCAGCGAGGTGCAGCTGGCGCTGTCGCTCGGGCTCACGTGGCTCAAAGCCTTCCCCGCGAGCTGGCTCGGGGCGGGGTGGTTCCGGCACATCCGGGGCCCGTTCCCGCAGGCGCGCTTCGTCGCGACGGGCGGCATCGACGCCTCGAACGCCGCGGAGTTCCTCGACGCCGGCGTGAAGGTCGTCGCGGTCGGCTCGGCCCTCGAGGACCCGTCGCAGCTCGACCGCCTGGCGGCCCTCCTGGCTCGCTGACCCCTCGCCCACCGTCGCCGCGCCGTCGGCGCCGGCCCGCGAACCCTCACCACAACGTCGGAGATCGCCACAACGTCGGACGGATCCGGCCTGAAACGTCCTACATTGCGGCGATCTCCTGCGCTGTGGTCTGTGCCGCGAGCGAGCAGGGCCTCGCACCGGCCCGGGCGACGCGGGCGACGGATGCCTCGGGCCGGCCGCGCCGCGGCCTCGAACCGGCAGCGGCGCGGCGCCGTCAGACCCGGGCAGGCACGGCGGTCGACTCGCGCAGCTGCAGCTCGGGCAGCACGTACGTGCGCTGGACCGGCCGGTGGCCGCTGTCGGTGAGGCGGTCGACCATGGTCTCGACCGCGAGCCGGCCGATGTGCTGCTTGGGTGGGCGGAGGGCCGTGATGGGCGGTTCGGCGCTCTGCGCCACCTCGTCGTCGTACGCGATGATCGCGAGGTCGTGGGGGATCGACCAGCCGTGGTCGCGCGCGTGCTGCTGCAGCAGCACCGCCTGCGGGTCGGAGTGGATGAGCAGCGCGGTGGTCGAGGTGCCGCGGCAGCGCGCCAGCACGTCGGCGATGAGAGCGTCGCGCGAGTCGCCGTCCATCGCATCGAGGGAGGCATCGACGTCGACGGGGCATTCGAGGCCGAGCTCGGCGGTCGCGCGAGTCCATCCCCGGCGCAGGTGGAACGACGTCGGCGAGCCGGACGACGTGATGATGCCCACCCGGCGGTGCCCGAGAGATGCGAGGTGGTCGGCGGCCAGCGATCCGCCGAAGACATGGTCGGTCGTGACCCATTCGAGGCTCGTCAGAGCGAGGGCGGACGGGGCGCGCCGCTCGGCGAGGACGACCGGGATGGGAAGCGACTCGAGCCACTGCAGGAGGGCCTGCCCGTCAGCGCCCGCCGTCTCGGGCGCTGCGATCAGGCCGTGCAGACCGCCGGACTGGACGAGCGAGGCGATCTGCCGACGCTGGTCGTCGACGGAGTAGCTCGCTCCGCGCAGGATGAGCTGCACGCCCAGCTCGGTCGCCGCCGCACGGGCGCCGACGATGATGTGCGGCCAGTAGTAGCTGAGCGAGGGGGTCACCATTCCGACGCGGAAGCGGATCGGGGCGGCGACGGCGGCTGCCGCGGGCACGGTGGTGTCGAGACGGCTGCGCAGCGTCGCACCGCCGTGCACACGGCTGAGCAGACCGCGGTCGGCGAGGTGGCTGATGTCGCGGCGGACCGTGAGCTCGGCGACACCGAGCTCTCGCGCGAGGTCGCTGACCCGCACCGCACCCGTGCGGCGCAGCTCGTCGAGGATGCGCTCCCGGCGGGAGAGCCCGAACGATGGCCGGTCTGTCGCGTCATCCATGTCACGAGGAGGCTATCGCGAGGTTCGGATCGATTCAAGCATGACCGAATGTGTTCGAATTGTTCCTTCGTTCGCGGTAACACGGCAAAATCTCGCTCGGGCACGTCGTCGTGCCCGCGTCGACGGGCCAGGACGGACCGCCGACGACAGCACACGCGAAACGGAGAGCGCAGATGTCGGAGGCAAGGATGCCTCGCCCTCGGGGCGGCAGGGATTCACGGACGTTTCGCGCGGCACTGGCCGCCGCCGTCACCGCGGCGGCGATCGTCGCTCCGCTGAGCGTCCCCACCGCCGCGCAGGCGGCCGGCGCCGACCCGGTGAGCATCACCGTCGACGGTGCTGATGTCGCGGCCGCGGCGCTGAACCGGAACGGGCTGACGTTCAAGGGCTTCGGCGTCCTGTCGGCGAACTCGACGAGCGCCCTGCTCCTCGACTACAAGTCGCAGCATCCCGAGAAGTACTGGGAGCTCATCGAGACGCTGTTCGGCGGCGACCACCCCATCATGAACACCGTCAAGATCGAGATGGGGAACGACCGCAACACCTCGACCGGCCCGAACGCCGCCACGATGCGCAGCCGCGACGAGTACCCCAACGTCCTCCGGGAGCCCGGCTTCCAGCTCGCCGCGGACGCCCAGCTCGTCGCTCACGGCGACATCCACCTGAGCCTTCTGCGATGGAACCGCCCGACGTGGGTGACGAGCCACGCCGACCAGTACATCTGGTTCAAGAACACGGTGCTGGCCGCGTACCGCCAGTACGGCGTCATGGTCGACTCGATCAACCCGGATACCAACGAGACCGGCAATCCCGAGCAGCAGCTCTACAAGAACTTCGCGGGCTGGGTGCGGGGCGATGTGAAGGGATACGAGGGCGCCACAGCAGGCGACCCGAACAACGGCTTCAAGACCCCCGAGGAGAAGACGCTCTTCAACGGCATCCGGACGATCGCCGGCGACACCGTCGGCACCCCGCCGGTCGCGCTGGGCAACGCCATGACCTCGGCGACCGACTCGTCGCTCCGCGACGCCGTGGACATCATCGGCTTCCACTACTCCAGCGCCGACGACAGCGCGGGCAACATGAAGAAGATCGCCGAGCAGCTCGACCGCGAGGTCTGGAACTCGGAGGGCCAGTCGACCTTCTCGAGCTCCGCGGACCGCCCCAACAACAACGCGAGCGACGAGCAGGGCGGCTTCGGCACGCAGTTCGGCGGCACGAACAGCGCCCTCGAGATGGGCAACTGGGTCACGACCGGGTTCAACGCCTCGCGGCGGACGATGAACATCTTCCAGCCGGCGATCGGCTCGTTCTACGACGGCTTCCAGTACTCCTCGAAAGAGCTCGTCAATGCGCGCGACCCGTGGTCGGGCTGGCTCTACTACGACGGCGGACTCGCCGTGCTCGAGCAGTTCACGCAGTTCGCGAAGCTCGGCTGGGAGAACGACGACAACACCGCGGGCATCTGGCGAGCGATCCCGAAGGCCTCGGGCAGCGAGCTCGGCACGGGCAACCCGCCCGGCGGCGCCCGCGCGGGCGGGGCGTCGTACACGACGCTGGCCGCCCCCGATGCGAGCGACTTCTCGACCGTCATCGTCAACGACAGCAAGTTCACCAAGATCTACCGGATCACGGCGAAGGACCTGAACCTCGGCGCCGACCAGACGGTCGAGTTGTGGCAGACGCGCGCCGCCGACGCCGGCGAGGCGTACGACGCGAACTACCTGCAGCCCGTCGCAGAGGTCTCGCCCGACGGCGCCGGGATGTACTCCGTCACGGTCAGGCCCTGGTCGACGGTCACCGCGACGTCGCTCGACCACGCGACGAAGCGGGCCGACGGCACGCTCGTCGCCAAGGAGGGCTACGGCAGCTCGCTGCCGACCTCGAAGGAGTACACGGCGGCCGACGGCGGCCGTGACGTCCTCGACACGGATGCCTCGGGGAGCGTCAACGGCGTGACCGGCGACGGCACGCTCTACGCCGACGACTTCGACTACGCGGGCCTCGCGAACATCAAGGGCTACGACCCCGACACGAAGCAGCTCGTCGACTCGGGCCAGTCGTTCCTCGAAGCGCGAGGCGACAAGGCCAAGCCGGCCGGCACCCCGTCGGTGCAGACCGAGGACAACGGCGCGACGCCGCGCTACACGAACGACACGAACGGCGCGTTCGAGTCGGTCGCGACAGCGGATGCCGCGCACGGACGCGTGCTGCGTCAGCAGGTCGGCCCCGGCATGGCCGGCAGCGCCTGGAACAGCGGCGACCCCAAGACGACGATCGGCGACTACCGCTGGGCGAACTACACAGTCTCGGCCGACGTGCTGTTCGAGGCATCCGGATCCCCGTACGCGACGGTCGGCGCGCGCGAGCAGGGCGGCACGGCCAACGGCCAGAGCGTGTCGGCCGCGGAGCTCAAGGTCGACGCGAACGGCGCGTGGACGCTGATGCGGTTCGGCAGCACGCTGTCGACGGGCACCGTACCGGCCGCCGCGGCCTTCAAGACGGGGGCGGGCGTGTGGAACAACCTCGCCGTCACGGTCGCGGGCGCCAAGTACACGGCATCCGTCAACGGCGTCGAGGTCGCGAGCTACACGGATCCCGCGCCGCAGGCGACGGGCCGCATCCAGCTGGGCTCGAGCTTCAACTTCGTGCAGTTCGACAACCTGAAGGTCGTGCCGGTGCCCGGCTACACGCCGTACTACACCGACGTCATCGACGGCATGCACCAGACCAGCTGGGCCGACGCCTCCAAGAAGGTCCTGAGCTTCGACGCGAACTGGAGCCACGTCAACGGCCAGGGCATGTTCGAGTGGCAGCGCACGGCCTCCAAGAGCACGGCCAAGGGCGCGGCGCTCACCTACGCCTTCGCCGGCACGGGGCTGGACATCATCGGCACGAACTCCGGCACGCCTACGCTCGACGTCGTCGTGGACGGCGTGCAGGTCGTGGCGTCCGCGCCGACATACAGTGCGGGCAGCGAGCGCACCGCGTTCACGCTGCGCGGCCTGAAGAACGGCGCTCACACCGTCGTCGTGAAGACCGCCAACGCGGAGTCGATCAACATCGACGCCGTGGGCGTCATCAAGGCGAACGCGGACTCGAGCAAGGTCGACACGACGGCCCTCTCGACGCTCGTCGACTCCGTGAAGGGTCTCGTCGAGGCGGACTACAGCGCCGACACGTGGGCCGTCTTCGCGGCGGTGCTCGCCGACGCGAAGGCCGCCGTCGCCGATCGGGCCGCCTACGGCCTCGACGCGGAGGGCGCCGCGGCGATCGCGGCGCGTCTGTCGGCCGCGGCCGACCGCCTCACGCCGAAGGACGTGAGCGCCGATGTCATCGACCTCGGCGTCGTGACCGTCACGACCAAGGATCGCAAGCTCCCCGCGAACGTCACGATCGCCGGCGCCGACACCAAGGCCACGTGGAGCCTCGGGTCGGTCGACGCCGCCAAGACCACGGCCGAGCTCGCATCGTTCGCCGCCACGGGGCGCACGACCGAGAAGACAGGGGCAGGCGTCTACCAGCGCTTCAGCGCCACGGTCGTCGTGCTGCCCGCGGACCTCGCGTACTTCATCGACTCCGGTTCGTCGGGGGCGCCCGCGGGCTCGGTGTACGCGGCCGCGAAGAGCGCGTTCCCGAACCTCCTCAACGCCACGAGCGACCAGAAGTGGGACGGCACGACCGCCGGCACGACGTGGGGCTACTCCACGACCGCGACGACGCTCGCGGCGGGGACCCCCGCCGACTGGGGCTCGTCGTACGTGGGCGCCGACTACAACAAGCCCGTCACGTACCACCTGACGCTCCCCGCGGGCACGTACAACGTCGTCGGGGTGCAGGCGCCGCGTGCGGGGCTGACGACGAACGTCTACTCGAAGGTGACGGCGGCCGGCAAGGCGACGACGAAGACCGCCGTCTCGACGGGCACTGCGACGCCGGTCGCGCAGTCCGTGACCCTCGACACGGCCGGCGTCGTCGACCTCGAGTTCGGCACGAACGGCACGAGCGGCTACAACGCCCGCCTCGCGCTCGTCTACGTGCAGAGCCTCCCGCGCGACCTCGGCGTGCAGGGTGCCCTCGGGGTCGAGGACGCGCTGCCCGCGAAGGTCGACGTCGCCGGCACGGCGACCGCCGTCACGTGGGAGGCGGCATCCGTCGCCCAGCCTCGGACGGAGTACGCGAAGCTCACCGTCACGGGACGCCTCACCGGCAGCGGCCAGCCGATCATCGCCTCGTTCGAGGTCATTCCCTCCCGCCTCGTCTACTACATCGACGCGGGGACGGGTGGCGCGGACTCGCCGCAGTACGCCGCCGTGAAGAAGGCGGTGCCGACGCTGCGGAACGACAGGATCGACCAGGCCTCGGCATCCGCGGACCAGTGGGGCTATGTCGCCGACGGGATGAAGGTCAAGGGCACGACAGACATCAACGACAAGTACTCGACCGGCTACTACCAGGACACGACGAAGCTGATCTACCGTCTACCCCTCGACGCCGGCACGTACACGCTCACGGGCGGCTTCACCGAGTGGTGGAACCTCAACCGCACGATGTACCAGACGGTCTCGGCGGGAGGCGTCGAGCTCGCGAAGGGCAGCGTCCCGCTCTCGGGTGCGAACACGCCCCTCGCGGCCGACCTGACCTTCACGCTCGACGCGCCGGCGACGGTCGAATACCTCGTGACCAACGAGGGCGCAGGCGCCGAGAAGCCCGTCATCTCGTGGCTCGCCGTGAAGAACGTCACGCCGCCGGCGGCCGTCACGGTCACGCAGCGCTGCGTCGCGGGCAAGGTCGTCGTCGCCGCGACCGTCACGAACAAGAGCGATGCGAAGCTCAGCGGGTCTCTCGCAACGCCCTGGGGTACGAAGCAGATCGCCGACCTCGCGGCCGGGAAGTCGACCTCGTTCGCCTTCACGACGCGCCAGGCCTCGATCCCGGCGGGCGACGTGACGCTCACGCTACCCGAGGACGCCACGGGGACGACTCGCGGCCCCATCACGGAGTCGTTCGACGCGTTCCCCTGCGGCTAGCCGACCGAGGGATGCCGCGGCCCGGCCGGGGTCGCGGCATCCTCCGCTCTGCGCCGCAGCCGCTCTCACACACCGATGAAGGAAGTGGACCGACCATGAACCACCTGCGTGCTGCCGCGTCGTGGGCGATCGGGGCGCTGCTCGTCTCGTCCGTCGTCGCGGCCTCGGCCCCCGCCGCCGCCCTCACCCCGGCCGCCGTCACCCCGGCCGCCGTCGTGACCGACCCCGCCGACGGCGTCCCCCGTACCGACCCGCCGCCGGTCTACGAGGACTATCCCGCGATCGCCGATCCCGGCGCGGGCTCGGCGGGCTACTTCCAGCCTTACTGGTACGACACGCAGGGCCGGCACATCCAGGCGCACGGCGGGCAGATCGTCACGGCCGAGGAGAACGGCGAGACCGTCTACTACTGGTACGGCGAGGACCGCACGAACGGCTATTACGGCAGCCCGGGCGTCTCGGTCTACCGCTCGACCGACACGCACAACTGGGAGAACCTCGGCACGGCGCTGCGCGGCGTCTCGAACAGCGCCCAGCTGACGACGGACCCGTACTTCGTCGATCTGTACGGCACGGTCGACGGCGCGGGTCAGCCGAAGACGGGGCTCGTCCAGTCGCTGTCGTACTACCTCAACACCGACCAGAACTGGACCTACACCGCGATCTTCGAGCGGCCCAAGGTGCTCCACAACGACAAGACCGGCAAGTGGGTCATGTGGTGGCATGCTGACGGCCGCACCTCGGCGGGCGGCTCGATGTACGCGCGGTCGATGGCCGCCGTGGCGGTCGCCGACAGCCCCGCGGGCCCGTTCAAGATGACGGGCGCCTATCGCCTCTACAACCGCTCGAACTATCAAGCCTGCACATCGAGCGCCGTCCCCGGTCAGGCCCGCGACATGACGGTGTTCCAGGATGCCGACGGATCGGCGTACATCGTCTACTCGTCGGAGGAGAATTACTCCCTGTACGTCGCGAAGCTCGACGACGACTACACGAACGTCGAGCACACGACCTCGACCGACCCGGTTCGCATGGGCTCGTTCGGCGCGAGCGGGAGCTACACGTTCCAGTACTCGGAGAGTGGGCGGTACCCGCACCTGTTCGCGGACGGCACGGCCGACGCGCCCGTCCGCGGCGTCGACTTCCAGATCGTCAAGGAGTGCGGTCACCTCGAGGCGCCCGCCCTCTTCACGCACGGCGGCAAGTACTACGCGCTCGCGTCCGGGGCCACGGGCTGGGCGCCCAACCCGCAGACCTACTACAGCGCCGACGACCTGCTCGGCAGCTGGATCCGTGGCGTCAAGTCCGACGATCCGTACGAGAGCGTCGCCTACAACTCCATCCCCGAGGGCGGCGACGGACTCCTGTCGGTCGGCGATGCCCGGCGCACGACCTTCGGCTCGCAGTCGACCAACGTCCTGACGCTCGGCCCCGGCAAGTACGTCTACATGGGCGACCGCTGGAACGAGGGCAAGTCCGACTCGACCTACGTCTGGCTTCCCCTCACCGTCGCGGCGGACGGCGCGCTCGAGATGCGCAATCCCGCCGCCGAGGATCCCGCCCGCTGGGGCGACGGCTGGGATCCGTCGTACTGGGATGACAAGGGCGCCGGCGCCAAGATCTGGCGCCTCGTGGATGCCTCGATCCCCGAGGCCGTCCGACTCGGGTCGTCGCCCGCCGAGGCGCTGCCGAAGAGCCTGAAGATCGAGGTCGACGGCGAGACCCGCGATGTCGCCGTGCAGTGGGATGCATCCTTCGACGCGCTCGGGACGACGAGGATCACCGGCATCCTCGCAGCCGATGCCGACTTCGGCCCCGGCCGCCGCGTGACCCGCACGGTGGACGTGTGGGACTACGGCGTCGCGAACATCGCGCCCGGCGCCAGCGTGACGGCCTCGAGCCGGCAGGATCTGGCACGCACCGTCGTCGACCTCAACGTCAAGGGCAAGGGCTGGGACGACTGGCTCTCGGGCGGTGTGTTCCCCAAGAACAGCTGGCTCGCCTTCGACTGGCCGACGGCGCAGCGCCCGCGCACGATCCTCCTGCACACGTACCGCGACGGCACGACCTCGTGGCCGTCGACGATCAAGGTGCAGTACAAGGCCGACGGGGCGTGGGTCGACACGCAGATCAGCGCGACGCTCGACCAGACGGCCATGACGGCACCGGTCGCGACGCTCGACGTCTCGAGCCTCCCGGCCACGACCGGCATCCGGCTGCAGCTGCAGACGGCGACCAACGTGTGGCAGTCGATCTCGGAGGTGCAGATCCAGGGTGCCGCGGCTCAGGGCGGCAACGTCTGCCGCGTTCCCGGCGCGAGCGTCTCGGCGACGTTCTCGCAGACGGAGTGGGAGACCTTCCCCGCGGCCAACGCCTGCGACGGCAGCGCGAGCACACCGTGGTCGACTTGGGCGAGCGCGCTCTCGTCGCGCACGTCCGTCGGCTTCACGCTCACGACGGGCACCGCCTACGAGGTCTCGAGCCTCGCCTTCACGAACACCGAGGGCTCGCCGAAGACGGTCGACGTCAGCTATCGCGGAGTCGACGGGCGCTGGCACGACACGACGGCCACGGGGGTACCCATCGCCGCGAACGGCACGTCGACCACCGCGAGCTTCACGCCGGTCGTCGCGACGGCAGTCCGCCTCGTCTTCGCGACGCCCGCGACCTACGTGAAGCTCCCCGAGATCGCCGTGTCGGGCGTCCTCGCGTCGGCGCCGCCGGCGGGCCCCTCCGTCGAGTCGTCGGTCACGACCCGGTGCGTCTCGGGCAAGGTCACGGTCGTGGCATCCGTCACGAACACGGATGCCGCGCCCCTCGCCGTCGAGGTCGCGAGCCCCTTCGGCTCGAAGTCGTTCGCGTCGGTCCAGCCCGGCAAGACCGTCTCGGCGGCGCTGACCACGCGCCAGGCGCAGATCGCGGCCGGAAGCGTCGAGGTGACGGCACGCGGCAGCGCCGAAGCCACCCACGAGATCGCCTATGCCGCGAGGTCCTGCGGCTAGCCGCCGGACACGACGGATGCCGCGACCAGCGCCCGGTCGCGGCATCCGTCGTCTTCTCGGCGGGGTCGCCCGGCCTATTTGATCGAGCCTCGCGTGACGCCGGAGATGACCCAGCGCTGGCTGAAGATGTAGACGATCAGCAGCGGCGCCATCGCCATGAGGTACGAGGCGAACGCGACCGTGTAGTCGGTGTTGAACTGTCCCTGGAAGACGTACTGCGCGAGGGGCAGGGTTCGCGCGCCGGGGTCGGTCAGCACGACGAGCGGCATGATGAAGTCGTTCCACGCCCAGACGCATGTCAGGATCCCGACCGTCGCGTTCATCGGCATGAGGAGCGGGAAGATCACCGACCGGAACACCCGCCACGTGCTAGCGCCATCCATCCGCGCCGCCTCCTCGAGCTCGATCGGGATCGAGCGGATGTAGGCCGTGTAGATGAAGATGTTCAGCGACAGCCCGTAGACGGTGTACAGGATGATGAGGCCGACCTGGTTGTCGAGCCCGAGGATCGCGGTCTGCTTCACGAGCGGCAGCATGATGATCGGGAACGGGATGAAGAGCGCCGCCAGCAGGTAGAAGAACACGCCCTTGAAGAACGGCCGGTGGAGGTTGCGCGCCAGGGCATAGGCCACGATCGAACTCGTCAGCAAGGTGAAGACGACGGACCCGACCGTGATGAAGGCGGTGTTGGCGAGCGCTCGGGGGAAGTCGGTCCGCTGCCACGCCTCGGCGAAGTTGCCCCAGTTCACCGGGTTCGGCCACTCGAAGCCCGTCCCCGTCGTGAGCTGGTCGGGCGTCTTCAAGGCGACGACGACCGCGAGGTAGAGCGGGATCAGGACGGTGAGGGAGCAGATCGCGATGAGCGCGGTCGCCCACCAGTTCGTCTTGCGGGTGTCGTCGTCGTCCTCCTTCGAGCGGCGCCAACGGCGCCGGGGCTCGACCGCCTCGGCCGGCTGCTCGAACTGGATGGCTGTATTGGTCATGCTGGTCATCAGAAGTCGGCCTCTCTGCGCTGAAGGACCCGGAACTGGAAGAGCGACACGACCGTGATGACGATGAAGAACACCACGGCGTTCGCCGTCTGGTAGGCGAACTCGCCGCCTGAGAAGCCGCCCCGGAAGATGAGCAGCGTGACGGACTCGGTCGACGTGCCGGGGCCGCCGTTCGTGAGAGCGACGATCGGATCGAACACCTGCAGGAAGCCCTTCAGGCTCAGCACGATGTTGATCGTGAAGAAGGCGCTGATGAGCGGGAACGTGATCGACCGGAACTGGCGTGCGGGCGTCGCCCCGTCGATCGACGCCGCTTCGTAGAGCTCGGCGGGGATCGTCTGCAGGCCCGACAGGTAGATGATGATTGAGAACGCACACGCCTGCCACACGGCGAGGGCGACGATCGCCGTCCACGCCCACGTCTCGTTCGTGAGGATGTTGTCAGCGAACAGCGGGATCCCCGCGAGAATCTTCGGCAGCGAGTTCGAGAAGAAGAACTGGAACACGTAGCCGATCACGAGGATCGCGAGGATGTAGGGCACGAAGTACACGCCGCGGAAGAGGTTCCGCGCCCTGATCTTCGCATTGAGCCCCAGTGCAATCGCGAGCGAGATCGCATTGGTCAGGATCGTCGCGACGATGGCGAAGAGGAACGAGAACCCGTAGGCCTGCAGCACGCGGTCGTCCCGGAACAGGTTGACGTAGTTCGACAGTCCCACGAAGTTCCACGCGCCGTAGCCCGGGTAGTTCGTGAAGCTGAAGAAGATGCCGACGAGGACCGGGAGGGTGTGGAAGAAGGCGAAGGCGATGACCGCCGGCCACACCATCCAGTAGTACGCGGACGGCGCTCGCCGGGTGTCGGTCCGGGTGCGGGCGGCGCGCTTCTGCGCCTTGCTTTCGACAGCGGTGGTCCGCACCGCCCGTGTGAGGGTCATCGGTTCTCTCCCGTCGTGACCGGAATGGTGCGGGCTGCGACCTTGCGCCACTCGTTGTCGAGCGTCTTCAGTGCCGCGTCGGCGTTGCCGTCGAAGAGGAACTGCTGGTCCGTCGGGATCAGGGGAACCGCGGGTGGGATCTGGTGGTCGATGAAGCCCGTGATCTGCCCGTTGTCGAAGAACGGCTTGACGGACTGCAGAGCGGGATCATCGCTGAGCTCGGCGCCCTCTACGGAGGGCACCATGTTCTGTGAAGCGGCGAACTTCTCGATGACGTCCTTGCGGAAGGCGTAGTCGATGAATCGCATGGCCGCCTCTTCGTGCGGGCTGTTCTTGCCCATCGTGAAGACGACGTCGACCCCGGAGACGAGCAGCCTGTCGGCGGGGTCGTCGGTCGGATAGGGGAAGATCCCCATCTCGATGTCGGGATTGACCTGCTTGATGGGATTCGTCGCCCAGATGCCCTGCAGCAGCATCGCCGACTCGCCGTTGGCGAATGCGGCATTGCCGTCGTCGTACGTCTTGCCCCGGTATCCGTCCTGCATGTACGAGTACAGCTCGTACTGGCGGTCCATGACCTCGGCGAAGTCCTTCTCGAAGGAGACATCGGAGTCGGGGCCGACATCCGCGCCCTCTGCGCGCAGCTTGTCGAAGAAGCCGTCCTGCGCCGGATAGGCGCCGAGGGCGTTGAAGGACGGAATGCCGGTCCACGAGTCCGCGAGCGTGCCGTAGAAGGGCTGGATGCCGGCAGCCTCGAGCTTGTCGCACACGGCGATGAACTCATCCCACGTCTCGGGCGGCTCCAGGCCCTGCTCGCGGAAGATCTGCTTGTTGTAGATGACGCCGTTCGCGTTGTTGACATAGCCGAGGCCGTTGACCTCGTCGCCGTAGGTGCCGAGGTCGGCGAGGATGTCCTGCACGGCCGGGTTGATCGTCTGCAGCACCGGCGCGTGCGAGAAGTCCTTGAAGACGCCGGCCTGGGCAAGGCGACCGAAGTTGCCGTTGGCGTTGAGCGTGATGATGTCGGGCACGCGGTCTTTGACAAGGAGGGTGCGGATGAGCGTGTCGGCGTCCGCCACCTGGTTCTGCACGATCCGGATGTCGGGGTTCTCGGCCTCGAAGTCCGCGATCATCCGATCGAAGTCCTCGAGCGCTTCTCCCTTGAACTGGAAAAAGTTCAGCGTCGTCACCCCGTTCGAGGGGTTGGCGGCGCAGCCTCCCGTGACCGCCGCGATGCCCGCTATCGCGAGCAAGGCGGCCAGTCGGCCGAGCCGGCGTGGGTTGGATTTCATCGGTGCGCCTCCTTGCGCGTCGGGGGGAGGGATCAGGAGATGGCGGTCAGCTCGACGACCGTCGAGCGCTGGGGGAACTGCACAGGCGGGCGCAGTCCGACGGTCGCGAGCTCGCGACCGGTCATGACCGTGGGATGGGCGGTCCACTCGAGCAACGACTGGCCGGCATCGGTGTGCTCGCCGGATGGGGCGAGCACCGCGACGCGATAGTGGCGGGCGGGATCGAGTCCCGGCATCCGCACGCGCCCCGGGGGATACGCCACCGACGTCTCGACCTGCGTGATCGTGAAGATTGCGGATGCCGCATCCTCGGCGACGATGCCCCGCACGTCGATGCCGGGGTCGGTGCCGTCGACGTCGACGGTGCGGCCGGTCGCGACCAGTGGACGGATGCGCTTGGCGACCCCGATCCACGCGGCGACACGAGCGCGGGTCTCGTCGTCGGCCGAGGCGAGGTCCCACTCGACGCCGAAGTGCCCGAAGAGGGCGACAGCGGCGCTCAGGTCGAGGCCGACGGCGCGGCCCGAGGAGTGCACGACGGGACTGGTCAGGTGCATGCCGAGCATCTCGGGCGGCACGACGAGCGCCGTGTAGCGCTGGTTGGCGAGACGCTCCAGAGGGTCGAGGCTGTCGCTCGTCCACACGCGGTCGGTGCGGTCGAGGATGCCGAGGTCGACGCGGGCTCCGCCCGAGGCGCAGCTCTCGATCTCGAGGCCCGGGTGCGCCGCCTTCAGCTCGTCGAGAAGCCGATACACCGCGAGGGTGTGGGCGTGCACCCGCGCGACGCCCTCGGGCCCCGAGCCGGCGTCGACGAGATCGCGGTTGTGGTCCCACTTGAGGTAGGCGATCCCATGGTCGGAGAGGATCGCGTGAAGACGCTCGGCGATGTAGGCGTACGCCTCGGGGTGCGCGAGGTCGAGCACCTGCTGCTGTCGTGCCGACGGCGGCAGCGCGAGTCGTCCGCGCATGATCCAGTCGGGATGCCGGCGGGCGAGCTCGCTCTCGGGGTTGACCATCTCGGGTTCGACCCACAGGCCGAACTCCATGCCGAGACCGCGCACGTGGGCGATGAGCGGGTGCAGCCCGTCGGGCCACACCGTCTCATCGACGTACCAGTCGCCGAGCCCCGTGGTGTCGTCGCGGCGGCCGGCGAACCACCCGTCGTCGAGGACGAAACGCTCGACGCCCACGGATGCCGCGGCATCCGCCAGCTCCTCGAGCTTCTTGAGCGAGTGGTCGAAGTACACCGCCTCCCACGTGTTGAGCGTGACGGGGCGGGGGCGACGGGGATGCTGGGGCCTGCGCCGCCACTCGTCGTGGAACCGGTGCGAGAGCTCGGTCAGCCCGTCGCCCCACGAGCCGATGACCCACGGGGTCGCGAGCGTCGCGCCGGGCTCGAGGATCGCCTCGCCGGGGCCGAGCAGCTCGCCTCCCGCCAGGAAGGCCTCACCCGTGACGGCTCGCTCGGCGATGAGGCGGTGGTTGCCGCTCCACGCGACATGGATGCCGTGCACGCGGCCCGCTTCGAAGCCGAAGCCGGGTCGTCCCGCGGCGAAAAGCAGGCTCGCGTCGGCGCCGGGGCGTCCGCGCCTGCTCTCGCGCACGTGGGTGCCGAATGTGAAGGCGTGCCGCTGCGGTGAACGCTCGCGCAGGTGGCGGCCCGTCGTGTCGAGCAGCTCGGTGGCGTCCCACGGCACGGGGAAGGCGAGCTGCAGCGACTGGACCGTGTAGTCCGTCTCGCCTGTGTTGCGAAGGGTCAGGCGCTGGTGGAAAAGACCGCTCGGCCCGACGCGCAGTTCCACCTGCGCCGCGAGGCGGGCCTCGGAGTCGACGAGCGCGAGGACGGCGCGATGGTCGTTGCGCTGGACCCCGGCGACCTCGAAGCGCGCGCTGAATCCGGCGCCCGAGCGGTGGCCCTCCAGTGCGGGTGTACCGAGCCATCCGCCCGCCGCCGTGGCGACGACCGTCAGGCGCGCGGTGGAATCGAGGTTGCCGGACACGCGCTGCGGGCGCGCCGCGACCGCAAGTCCCGCGAGCGATCCGATGGTGGAGTCGACGAGCTCCTCGCCCCAGTGGACGATCGCCGGACCTCCCTGGGCGTCGAGATCGACGACGACGCTCGTGCCTCCTCGATGGAGGTGAAGGACCGATGGGGCGTCACCGGCGGGGCGGAAGGGCGAGTGCTCGACGTCGAGCGAAACGTCACGAGAGGTCATGCGGTTAGTTCTACCACGGAACTAATTCTCGGGTCAAGAGTGAATACGAGAGGATCGCATCGCTGTGGATCGGGGGTTTTCGTGCCAATATGAAAGCAATGGAAGGGATGAGGGGATGCTCACCGACAGCGAGAAGGCGCTCGCGCGCGCCGTGCTCATCCACGGGCCGATCTCGCGCAGCGCCTTGACGTCGCGTCTCAACCTCTCGCCGGCGAGCCTCACGCGCCTCGCGAAGCCGTTCCTCGACCGCGGCTTCCTCATCGAACTGGACGACTCCGCCGACGGATCGGTGGGCCGGCCCGTCCGACCCCTCGACATCTCCCCGGGCTTGGGTCGGTTCGTCGGCGTCAAGATCACCGGCGAAGCCCTCCACGTCGTCACGACCGATGCGCGAGCCGCGCTGCTCGACGCCCGATCGGTCTCCTTGACGTCCACGGAGCCGGCCGCCGTCGCCATGCAGATCCGCGATTCGATCAGCTCGGAGCGTCCCCCGGGGGTCGGTGTCTCGCTCGGGGGCTCGGTGCGGGGTTCCGTCGCCGAGTTCTCCCCCTTCCTCGGGTGGGAGGAAGTGCCCTTCGGCGCGATCCTCGAAGACCTCGTCGGTGTGCCCGTGACACTCGAGAACGACCTCGTCGCGCTCACCGAGGCCGAGCGCTGGTTCGGCCTCGGCCGAGGCATCCCGGGCTTCACGGTCCTCACGATCGGCGCGGGCATCGGCTACGGTCTCGTCGTGAACGGCGAGGTCGTCCGTTCGCGCCAGGCAGGTGTCGGCCTCGCCGGTCATCTGCCGCTCAGTGCCAACGGCCCCGTGTGCCAGCTCGGCCACCGCGGCTGCGCGCAGGCCATGCTCACTTCGGGCTCCATCGCGGCGCAGGTGTCGGCATCCGTGCAGAGGCCCGTCGACTACGGCGAAGCGCTCGCGCTCGCGGCCGCCGGCGATCCGGCGGCCCGGACGGTGGTGGATGCCGCGGCCGATGCGCTCGGCCGGTTCGTCGCGCTCGCCGCCAATCTCTCGCTCCAGCCTGCGTCGGTGCTCGCCGGCGAGGGCATGGGGCTCTTCGCGGCGGCGGAGGAGCGCGTCCGCGCCGCGATCGACGCCGACCGCGATCCGAGGGCCGACCCGATCGAGCTGTACGTCGATGAGACGGGATTCACCGCGTGGGCCCGAGGGGCGGCGGCCGTCGCCATCCAGGCGGCGGTGGACCGCATCCGTCTCGATTGACGGCGCCTCGCCGACAAGGCGGCGCCGATAGCGCCGCGGAAATGGGAGAAGAGTGACATGAGCCCGGCCAATCCGCTCCTCGACCCGGCGACCGCGCCCTGGTGGACAGGAGCGGTCGTCTACCAGATCTACCCCCGCTCGTTCCAGGACTCCAACGGCGACGGGATCGGCGACCTCCGCGGCGTGCTCGACCGCATCGACCACCTCGTCGCGCTCGGAGTCGACGTCGTGTGGTTCTCGCCCATCTACCGCAGCCCGCAGGACGACAACGGCTACGACATCAGCGACTACCAGGACGTCGATCCGCTCTTCGGAACGCTCGAAGATCTCGACGAGGTCGTCGCGGCGCTGCACGAGCGCGGCATCCGGGTCGTGATGGATCTCGTGGTGAACCACACGAGCGACGAGCATCCCTGGTTCGTGGAGTCGCGGTCGTCGAAAGACAACCCCAAGCGCGACTGGTACTGGTGGCGTCCCGCTCGTGCCGGCCTCGAGCCCGGATCGCCCGGTGCCGAGCCGACCAACTGGGGCTCGATCTTCTCCGGACCGGCGTGGGCCTACGACGAGGCCACGGGTGAGTACTACCTGCACCTCTTCAGCACGAAGCAGCCCGATCTGAACTGGGAGAACCCGGAGGTGCGCCAGGCCGTCTACGCCATGATGCGATGGTGGCTCGACCGCGGGATCGACGGCTTCCGCATGGACGTGATCAACATGATCTCCAAACGCGTCGGCGACGACGGCTCGCTCGCCGACGGTCTCGTGACGATCGGTCCGTACGGCGATCCGAGCCACAGCACGATGAACGGCCCGCGCCTGCACGAGTTCCTGCAGGAGATGAACCGCGAGGTCTTCGCCGACCGCCGCGATGGCCTCCTCCTGGTCGGCGAGACACCGGGGGCCACGGTCGAAGACGGGAAGCTCTTCACCGACCCCGACCGGCACGAGCTCGACATGGTCTTCACGTTCGAGCATGTGCACCTGGACCACGGCGCCGCCGGCCGCTTCGACCTGCAGCCCCTCGACCTGCGCCAGCTCAAGGCCACCATGGCCCGGTGGCAGACGGGCCTCCAGACAGCCGGGTGGAACTCCCTCTACTGGGAGAACCACGACCAGCCGCGCGTCGTCTCGCGCTACGGCGACGACGGCCGCTATCGGCGGGAGTCGGCAACACTCCTCGCGACCGTCCTGCACCTCCACCGGGGCACGCCGTACGTGTACCAGGGGGAAGAGCTCGGGATGACGAACGCGCACTTCACCTCGCTCGACCAGTACCGCGACATCGAGTCGCTGCGCTGGGTCGCAGAGGCCCGCGCCCTGGGGCCCGCGAGCGACCACGACCTGCTCCGTGGACTCGCGAACGGCAGCCGCGACAACGCACGGACGCCCGTGCAATGGGATGCCTCGACCCACGCCGGCTTCACCACGGGGACGCCGTGGATCGACGTCAATGCGAACCACGTCGACATCAACGCCGAGAACGAGCGGGGGGACGAGGCATCCGTCTTCCACCACTACCGCAGGCTCATCGCGCTCCGGCACGACGAGGCCGTCGTGCGGTTCGGGGAGTTCGCGCTGCTCGTGCCGGACGACCCACACATCTATGCCTTCACACGAACGCTCGGAGGTGAGCGGCTCGTCGTCGTCGCGAACTTCGGGGGCGACGCTCGCGAGGTCGAGCTCGGTGTCGACCTGTCGCACGCCGAGCTGGTGCTCGGAAATTACCCCGACAGCAGCGTGGCCGGGGGAGCGCCATGGCGCTGCGGCCGTGGGAGGCGATCGTCGCGCGCGTCAGCTGACGGGGAAGGCCACTCCCGCACGCGTGCGCGGCTGGTCCGCGGTCACCTCCCCCAGCGCGGCATCCCAGCGCGAGAGGAAGGTCGCATGGCTGAAGCGCCGCAGCGCGTGGCGACGGATGCGGCGGCCCGCCTCGCGCGCGTGGTCCTCGTCGACGAGGTAGCCGATCGCCGCGTGCTTGAGGGCGTTCACATTGGTGGAGACGGCTCCGAGACCCGGCGGCACGGCGTGGAGGGCCTCGGTCGCGGCGAGCGCCACGACCGGCATCCCCATGAGCATCGCCTCGATGAGCGACAGCCCGAGCGAGGTCCAGCGGAAGGGGTGCAGATAGAGGCGGCGCCGAGCGAGCTCGCGCCGCAGGCCGGCGGGATCGAGGTTCCCCGCCCACGCGACCCCGGAATCGGGGCCGAGACGGTCGGCGAGGCGGTCGCCGTCGATGCCGAACACATCCACGCGGGCGAGCCGGCCGAAGTCGGGGAGCAGGTCCGTGCCCGTCGTCCGCCACCGTCGCACCGGTTCGTTGATGACGACGCCGATCGCCGGGATGTCGCCCGTGTAGAGCTCGCCGGGATCGGGGAGACCGTGCTCGATGACGAGGGTGCGGGCCCTGCCGTTGTCCCAGAAGACGTCGTTGAAGTGCGTGACGTGGACGATCGGGATGCGCGTCTGGTCGGCGAGGGGATGGACGCTGGCTGTGGGGTGGGGGTGCGGGGCATTGTGCTCGAGGTACACCGCCGGGAGGTCGTGGCCGGGGCGCCGCCCGGTGAGCCGCTCAGCCAGCTCGATCTCCTCGGGACGCTGCAGCACGACGACGTCGATCTCGGCGTCGCGCAGGTCGGCGTGGTCGATCTCGGTCGTGCGGGGCCAGTCGCGGCCGTCTGCACCGAGGCCCCAGGCATCCCGAGCGTCATCGACCGGGAGCAGGTAGTCGTGGTCACCGCGTACGAGCGCATCGGTGTAGCCGCCGTGCACATGCCAGACGAGAACCTTCATGCTGCGTCCTTCAATCCGCTGATCGGGACGGGGCCGGCGCTCCACGCTTTCGCGGAGCGCCGGCCCGTCACGTCATCCGCGCAGAGGCTCTCCGCCCGCGCCCGGGAGGCCGCTGACGGTCGTTCCCGTTGTTCCGCCGTAGGCCGCCGTGCCGGTGGAACCGGCATCGGAATCGCTCACGGCACCGGTTCCGGCGTCGACGTCGCCGCGCCAGGAGCCTGTCTCGCCGCCGCGGCCCTCGATGAACTCCTTGAAGTTGCGGAGGTCCTTCTTGACGGCGTGCTGCGGCGCGTGCACGAGGGCGCCGGCCTTCTCGAGAAGGTCGCCGGGCTCCCAGTCGATCTGCACCGTCACGCGGGTCTGGCTCTCGTCCAGCCGGTGGAAGGTCACGACGCCGGCGTGCGCCGTGTCGCCGCCGACGCTCTTCCAGGCGACGCGCTCGTCGGGGTGCTGCTCGGTGATCTCGGTGTCGAACTCGCGCTCGAACCCGCCGATCTTCACCTTCCAGTGGTTGTGGGTCTCGTCGAGCTGGGTGATCGACTCCACCTCGTCCAGGAAGTGGGGGAAGCTCTCGAACTGGGTCCACTGGTTGTAGGCCGTCGTCACGGGGACGTCGACGTCGATGGTCTCAACGATCTGCACGTTGTCTTTCCTTTCGTTGGGTCCTGCTGCTCGGCTCGTCCGTCCTGCTCCCGGCGCGTCGACGTTCGCACGCCGAAAGCAGGCGTCCCCGCCCGATCGGGACGGGCCGGCTGTCGGTCGTCTCCGACCCAGCGGCCCGCCCGTCCGGGCGGGGACGACGGCGGCTAGTAGCTCGAGCCGGTCGAGGAGTCCGAGGTGACCTCGTTCTTCGTGGCCTCGACCGAGTCCTTCGTCTGGTCGGCGACGGCCTGGCCGCTCGCCTTGGCCTCGCCGGCGACGTTCTGAGCGGCGTCCTGCGCCGTCGTCTTCACCGAGTCGACCGCCTCCCGTGCGGGCTCCTTGAGGTTCTCGCCGACCTCTCGCGCGACGTCCTTCGCCTGGTCGACGAGGGGCTGCGCCTTCTCCTCGACCTTCGCCGCGAGCTCGCGCTCCTTGTCCGAGGCGGGGATGAGGGATGCCACGAGCAGTCCCGCGCCGAAGGCGACGAGTCCCGCGGCGAGGGGGTTGCCCTTCGCCTTGCGGGCGATCGTCTGTCCCGCGTGCTGGACGCCGGACGCGGCGGACTCGCCCGCGTCGTGGACCGAGGACCCGACGTCATCGGCCGCGCCCATAACGCTCTCGCGCACGTTCGTGAACGCGCCGCGGATCTTGTTCTTCTGGCGATCGACGATCTTCGACGGCGTGACCTTGTCGGCGAGCGCGTCGACGTCCTGGCCGAGCTCGCGACGAGTCGCCTCGATGTCGGCCCGGATCTCTTCCGGTGACTGGTTGCTCATCGGTTCTCCTCATTCCTCTTCAGCGTCTCGGGGATCTCCTTCAGGGTTTCCACCGTCTGAGGCGCTCCTTGAACCTTCTTCATGTTGCTGCGGCCGACGGCGAAGAGGATCGCAGCGACGATCCCCCACAGCACGGCCACGATGAGAGCGGACCATCCGTTTCCGATCAGGTACCCGAGCGCCCACCAGAGGGTGATCGAGAGGAAAAGGATCGTCATGTGGCCGGCGTAGCCCGCCGCGCCGAGCATCGCGCCCGCCTTGGCGGTCGTCTTCGCGGATTCGCGAAGCTCCGCCTTGGCGAGTTCGAGCTCCTTGCGCATCAGGGTCGACATGTCGCCGGTGACCTGGCTGACGAGCTCGCCCAGCGACGTGTTCGCCGCCTGCCGTTCCGAAGGCGTCGAGTCGTCGAGCGGGGCGGCCGGCGAAGGCTCCACCCTTCGCGCAGCTGGTGTCTGGTCGGTCATACCTGCTCCCCGGAGCGATACAGCGGGTCATTGGGGTCGTCGGACGCGTCGGTGACGCTGCCCGTGCCGTACCCCGTGCCCTCGCCGGTCTCGGTGCCGAGCCGTCCCGCGGACGCATCGTAGACGGGGGTGTCTCCGTACGCGCTCGTGGTCGAGGTTCCGTAGCCGTAGGCGGTGCCCGTGTCACCGGGCACGTAGCCGGTCGACCCGGTCAGCTGACGACCCGAGGAGTAGTTCCCGCCCGAGTCGGGCTCACCGGCCGCGAGCGACCGGGTGAGGCGACCGACGAGCACGCCCGCGAGGGCGGCGGCGCCGAGGAACACGACGGGGCGGCGGCGCGCGTAGCGCTTGACCTCGTCGAGAACATCGCTCGGGTTGCGGTCGCCGAGCCAGGATGCGGCGCCGTTGAGGCGCTGGGCGGCCTGACGGACGAGATCGGTCGCGACCCCGCCATCGGTGCTCGAGGAGGCCATGCTGTGAAGCTCGTCGCTCGCGGAGCGCAGCCCCTGGGCGAGCTTGTCCTGGCGCTGGGCCGCCTGGTCGCTGAGCTCCATGCGGGTCTCGTCGTAGAGGCGGGAGACCTGAGTGCGCGCTTCGCGCCCGACCTCCTTGGCCTCTTCCTTGGCGGTGCGTGCGACGTGCTTGGCCTCGTCCTTCGCCGTGCCGGCGACGTTCGAAGCCTCCTGCTTGGCAGTCTCCACTCCGCCCGCCCCGCTGCCTGAGGAGGGTGTCGTCGTCCCGGTCCCTCCTGGGACGGTCGACCCGTCTGGAGTCGTGGAATAGATGGTCGGCGAGGTTCCGGCGGAGAATTCATCTCCACCTGTTGGCAGCGTGTCACGAGTGTCCGACATCGCGACTCCCTTCCGAATCTGCGGCCACAGCGGGCCGGTTGCCTACAGTCCTAGTTGGCGCTCCCCCGAGATTCGCGGGGCTTGCGTGATGCCGAAGGGTGTGGCATAACCCGCCCGCGGTTGGGCTGGCGCCTCGACCCCCCGTTCCGATGCCATGTCCTCGCGCGCCGCGTCAACCCCCTCACTGCCCGCACCCGCTCCGCATAGCGTGGGGTTCGATGGCGCGAGGAGGATGCCGATGCCGGAGACACGCCCGGAGCGCGTCGGGAGGCGCGCCGTGTTCTGGACCTGGATGGCGATCATCGCGTTCGGGCTCACGTACTTCGAAGCGATCCCCCTCATGGGCAGGTGAGCGGTGAAGTTCCTGCGCAACAACGCTCTGAGCCTGTTCTTCCTCGCGATCTTCGTCGCCGCGATCATCGGCCAGTCCATCGCCGGGTGGTTCGACCAGAACGAGCAGCTCACGATGCACGGTGAGGCGCCCGTCGCGTTCCTGCAGTTCGTGACGTCGTCGGACTTCGTCGTCGACGTCGCGGAGAACTGGCAGTCGGAGTTCCTGCAGTTCTTCCTCTTCATCGCCGCGACGATCTGGCTCGTGCAGAAGGGATCGCCCGAGTCGAAGAAGCCCGGTGAGCAGGGCGTCGAGAGCGATGAAGAGCAGTACGTCGGGCAGTACGCCGTCGCCGATTCGCCGACGTGGGCGAAGGTGGGCGGCTTCCGAGGCTGGCTCTACGCCAATTCACTCCTGCTCGTGATGGGTGTGATCTTCCTGCTCTCGTGGCTCGGCCAGTCGGTCGCCGGCACCGTCGTCGCCAACGAGGAGCAGGCGGAGCACGGTCTTCCGGCCATGACGTGGGGCGACTATGTCGTCTCGCCCGACTTCTGGAACCGCACGCTGCAGAACTGGCAGTCCGAATTCCTCGCCGTCGGGTGCATGGTCGCCTTCTCGATCTACCTGCGGCAGCGCGGCTCGAGCGAGTCCAAAGAGGTCGGCGCGCCCCACCATGCGGGCTCGATGGCGGCGGAGTGATCAGGTGAGGATCGGATTCCATGCGTCACACGAGCAGTTCACGCCGTCACGGCTCCTGAGCCTCGTCCGCGAAGCGGAGGCGGCCGGCTTCGATGCTGCGATGAGCTCGGACCACTTCGCCCCGTGGGGCCTCGCGCAGGGGCAGTCGGGACTCTCGTGGAGTTGGATCGGTGCCGCGCTCGCGACGACCTCCTTCCCCATCGGCATGGTCGTGGCGCCGGGTCAGCGCTACCACCCGGCGATCGTGGCCCAGGGCGTCGCGACGCTTGAGGAGATGTTCCCCGGCCGCTACTGGGCAGCGCTCGGCAGCGGCGAGGCGGTCAACGAGCACATCACGGGCGACGCGTGGCCGGCGAAGGCCGATCGCGAGCAGCGCCTCCGCGAGTCGGTCGACGTCATCCGACGGCTCCTCGTCGGTGAGCGCGTCGACCACGACGGAGCCGTGCGGGTGCATGACGCCCGGGTGTGGACGCGTCCCGCCGAGCCCCCGCCCCTGAAGGCCACCGCGGTGGGACCGGCGACGGCGGCATGGGCGGCCGGCTGGGCAGACGGTCTCGTGACCGTCGGGCACGATCCGGCCGGGCTTCGGGAGGTGGCGGAGGCGTATCGGGATGCCGGGGGCACCGGCGCGATCGCGGTGCAGGTGCACGTCTGCCTCGCGCCGAGCCTCGATGAAGGGCTGGGCGTCGCCGCGGAGCAGTGGCGACAGGGCACCGTCCCCGGCGAGGTCATGTGGGACCTGGAGCAGCCCGAGGACTTCGACCGGCTCGCCGATCCGGGCGACGAGAAGGCTCTCCACTCGGCCGTGCTCATCGACACCGACCCGCGCGCGATGGCCGAGCGGCTCGCGGAGGTCGCGGCTTCGGGCTTCGACGAGATGTATCTGCACCACGTCGGCCTCGACCAGTCGGCGTTCCTCGCGCGGGCGCGGGACGAGCTGCTGCCGGCGCTCCGGGAGGCGGTCGCATGAGGATCGCCGACGTGGGCGACCTCTGGTGGCGGAACGCTGTCTTCTACTGCCTCGACGTCGAGACCTTCCGCGACGGCAACGGCGACGGCGTCGGCGATTTCACCGGACTCACCGAGTCCCTCGGATACCTCGAGCAGCTCGGTGTCACGTGCATATGGCTCATGCCGTTCTACCCGACGCCGGACCGCGACGACGGCTACGACATCTCGGACTTCTACGGCGTCGACCCGCGGCTCGGCACGCTGGGCGATGCGGCCGAGTTCATCCGCACCGCACGGAGCCGGGGCATCCGCGTCATCGTCGACCTCGTCGTCAACCACACGTCCGACAAGCACCCCTGGTTCGTGCAGGCGAGACGCTCCCGGAACTCGAAGTTCCGCGACTACTACATCTGGCGGGACCGACCCACCCGCAACCAGAAGAACATGGTCTTCCCGGGCGAGGAGCAGAGCATCTGGGAGTGGGAGCCGAAGACCGAGCAGTACTACATGCACTCGTTCTACCGGCACCAGCCCGACCTCAATCTCACGAATTCGGCCGTCCGCGAGGAGATCGCGAAGATCGTCGCGTACTGGCTGACCCTGGGCGTCGCCGGGTTCCGCATCGATGCCGTGCCATTCCTCCTCGCCGCGCCGGGATCGCCCGATGCCGCCGATCCGCACGAGTTCATCCGCGATCTCAAGCGGTTCGTCCGACGCCGCTCGAGCGAGGCCATGCTGCTCGGCGAGGTGGCGCTGCCGCATCCCGAGCAGCTGGAGTACTTCGGCGGACAGGACGGCGGTGAGCTCGATGCGCAGTTCGACTTCACCCTCATGGATGCCGTCTACCTCGCCTCCGTCCGGGGCGATGCGACGCCGATCGCCGACGCGCTGCGGTCGCGCCCGAAGACGTCGGAGCCCGTCGCGTGGGGCAACTTCCTGCGCAACCACGATGAGCTCACCCTGCAGCTCCTCACGGACGAGGAGCGCGAAGAGGTGTTCGACGCCCTCGCTCCGGAGCCCTACCAGCGGATCTACGGCCGAGGCATCCTGAGACGACTGGCTCCCATGCTCAACGGCGACCCCCGTCGTCTGCGCCTCGCGTACAGCCTCCTGTTCTCCCTCCCGGGAGTGCCGGTGCTGTATTACGGCGAGGAGATCGGGATGGGCGAGAACCCGGAGCTGCCCGGCCGCTCCGCCGTCCGCTCGCCCATGCAGTGGACCCCCGAGCGGAACGGCGGCTTCTCGCCCGCGCGGCCTTCGCAGCTTCCTGGATCGCTGACGACCGGGGGTTTCGGCCCCGAGTACGTGAACGTGCGAAACCAGCAGATGGATGAGGGGTCGCTGTTCCACTTCATCCGCGCCCTCATCGCCCGCTACCGCACGACGCCCGAGATCGGATGGGGGGATGTCGAGCTCGTGGAGCATGACACTCCCGGCGTCTTCGCCCACATCCTCCGCACGGACCACGAGGGAGGGATGCTGGCGCTGCACAACCTCACCGCGGAGCCGGCGACGGTTTCGCTGCCGTCGGCCGCCGACATCGGGGGAGAGGTGCTCACCGACCTCCTCCACCCGCGTGAGATCCCGCTGCAGGCCGAGCGGGCGACGGACGTCCACCTCGATCCGTACGGCTTCCTCTGGCTGCAGATCACACCGCCCGGCGGAGCGATCGTCTGAAGCCCCGAGGAGGTCTCCCTCGCTCACGTCGGGACCTGCGGTGCGGGGGTCGACCGGCGTACCGTAAGCACCGAGCCCCGTCAAAGTATTTGCCCGCCCGCGACAGGACGACAGCGTGAGAGCAGCACGTCGTGGCTCGCGTGCCCGCTCGAGAACTTGGGATCGACGGAGCCGAACGGACCCTCTGTGGGTCCGGTGAAGGAGCGCGATGGGAAAGTTCGTTTACGAGGGCATCGTCAAAGTCGATTTCGAGGACCGGACGCTCGCCCACCTGCAGCTCGTGATCGGCACGAAGCTCCGACGCGGCGAGGCCTTCCACTTCAGCTGGCGCGACGACCCCAGCACGGGCGACGGCCGGACGACGGTCTGGATCCACCCGCGCTGCTCGCTCGTCTACAAGTTCTACGGCAGTCGCCGGCCCTCGCTCAATCGGGCGTGGGTCGACGCGCTCGCCTACACCGCGAACTCGCCCGCCGGGCTCTACGTCGTGCCCGAGCCGGCCGAATACCCCGACAGCCAGGGAGCCGCGGATGAAACGGATTGACGTCGTCTACGACGGGCACACGTACAGCGTGGGCGGGGTGGAGCTTGAAGACCTGCAGCAAGAGATCGCCGAGGGGGTGGCAGGCGGGCCGCATTGGCTGAAGGTGAACGAGGGGGAAGGCGATCGGCGAGACGCGCTCCTGCTCATCACGCCCGCGACGAGCATCTCCCTGATCCCGATCCCCGAGGGCGTGAGCGCCCCCGAGAAGGAGATGGGCTCGTGGGAGGTCCAGACGCAGATCACGCCGTGAGGCCGCTCGTGCTGCCGAGGGGGCTCCGGTCACGTTGCGGATTCCGCGTCAGAGATTCGCATCCCGGCTGACTTTTTCGCGCCCCGGCTCTCCCTTTCGCGCGAGGGTCGAGCGGCCGCTCGGGTGGTCTATCGGTGGTGACGAGGTGCGGCGGATGTCAAGCCCCTCGTGAGAGTCCTCTCACAGGCGCACTCTCGAGAGACAGAGCGCGACGCCCTGGGCAATGGAGCGTCGGCGAGCTACTCAGCGAGGTGACGAGATGGGCAAGGCGAAGACTCGCGAACGGCATCGAGGGGAAGCGACGGTCGACGCGGGGCAGATCCCGGGTCGTGGTGGAGCCTGGTCCGCAGACGACTACGACACCCGCCTGCGGCCGCAGGGACGTGGCTACGTCCCGGTCCGGTCGTACCAGGTTCCCGCGGATCGGCACGAGTGATGGACGGCAGCGTGGCCGAGCCGGCAAGTTCCCTGCCGGCGCAGGAAGAGGTGCGAAGGCCATGACGACGTTCATGCCGGACGGACCCGTCCACCAGCTCGAGCTGGTGCCTCTCGGCGAAGGCGCCTGGCGGCTGTGCGATCGGAATGTGCAGGAGGACGACCCTGCTAGCGTCATGGCCTACGTGGAGCAGAGCGAAGAGTTCCTCGAGGTCGTGTGGCTTCACGGCCGGCTCGGGTGGGCGCGGTTCACGTGTCTGACCGAGGTGCTCGAGGCAGCGGCGGCCGAGCTGGCGCCGACGCCCGCGCACCGGGCCAGACGTCCCGTCGACATCCCCCACTTCGCACCGCGGCTCTCGCCGCATTGATCGCAGCGTCACCGGTGCCGTCCCCGCCCTTCGCGGCCGACCCTCCCGCGTCGCTCTGGCAGCGCACCGCGGCTGCCATATCGAGCGACGCGATCAGCGATCGCGCTGACGTCGTCGTGGTCGGTGCGGGACTCACCGGGCTCGCGACGGCGGTCATGCTGGCACGGCGCGGCCGGCGCACCGTCGTGCTCGAGGCGCGGACGGTCGGCGCGGTGACGACCGGCAACACGACGGGAAAGCTCAGCCTCCTTCAGGGATCAGTCTTCGCCGGCATCCGGTCGCACGCCGGCGACGAGGTCGCCCGCGCCTACCTGGCGGGCAATCGCGCCGGCCAGGACTGGGTGCGTGACGTCATCGGGGGCGATGCCGCCGTCATCCAGACCCGGACGGCCGCGACCTTCGCCACGACACCCGAGGGCGACGACGCCGTCCGGCGCGAGGCCGAGGCGATGACCGCGGCTGGCGCGCCCGTGGAGGTGGAAGGCCCCCGCGCGGACCTGGACCTGCCGTTCCCCGTCACCAGCGCGATCCGCCTCGCGGACCAGTCGCAGCTGCACGCCGTGCGGCTGCTCGGCCGCCTCGCCGGCGAGCTTCGCCGTCTCGGCGGCCGGGTCGTCGAGGGTGCCCGAGTGACGGGTGTCAACGTCGCGGAGGACGGCGTGCACGTGCGCTCGACCGCCGGCGACGTCGCCGCTCGGCTCGTCGTGCTCGCCACGGGCACGCCGATCCTCGACCGGGGGCTCTTCTTCGCCAAGCTCGTCCCCTCGCGTTCCCTTGCGGCGGCGTACCGGCTCCCGGGCGACCGTCGGCCGCCGCGGGGGATGTATCTGTCGGTAGATCCGGAGGCCCGCTCGCTGCGCGGTGCGCCGACCGGGCCCGGGGCCGAGCTCCTCGTCGTGGGCGGCGGGGGTTTCGTGACAGGGCGCGCCGAGAGCGTCCGGTCCATCCGGGCAGAACTCGACGCGTGGGTGGAGACGCACTTCCCCGGCGCTGTGCGTGAGACGTGGTGGGCCGCGCAGGACTACCGCATGGTCACGCACGTCCCGTTCGCCGGCCCCCTCCCACGGGGCGGCGGCCGGATCTACGCCGCGACGGGCTACAACAAGTGGGGCATGACCAACGCGGCCGCCGCGGCGATCGCCATCACGGGCCAGATCACGGGCGATGAGCCGGAGTGGTCCGAGCGGCTCCGCATGTCCCATGTGAGCCTGTCCAGCGCCGGCGAGGCGGTGGGCGCGAATGCGGAGGTCGCCGGTCATCTGGTGGGCGGCTGGGCGCGCGCCGGGCTCTCCGGTGCGCCCGACGCGCCGCCGGCGGAGGGGGAGGGACGCGTCGTCCGAGCCGGCGTCACGCCCGTCGCGGAGTCGACGGTGGTGGGCGTCACCTGCCGTCTGTCCGCCGTCTGCACCCACCTCGGCGGGATCGTCTCGTGGAACGACGCCGAGCAGACCTGGGACTGCCCGTTGCACGGCTCGCGTTTCGCGGCGGACGGCAGGCTGCTCGAGGGGCCGGCCGTGAACGATCTGGGCAGCGCGGAGTAGCGGCGGCGCCTCAGCGCTCGGCCGGCGCGGGGCGCCGGGCATGGCCAATTCCTGCCCGACCCCGCGCGCCTTGTCAACCCGTTAGGCGCGTATGCCGCCCGCGACTAGCGTCTCGATCGGCGGGCCCCGCCCCGGGCCGCCGCGAGGCAAGGAGACGGCATGAGCGACCCGCCGAACGACCCGCGCGAGAAGCACCCCGACGGGTTCCCCCCGCAGGCCCAGGATCAGCCCGGCAAGACCGAGGACGTGGAGCCGACGCCCGACCATGGCGAGGACTCGTACGAGGGTTCCGGGCGGCTCCAGGGCCGGCGCGCCCTCATCACGGGCGGCGACTCGGGCATCGGACGCGCCGTCGCGATCGCATTCGCGCGGGAGGGCGCGGATGTCGCCATCGCACACCTTCCCGAAGAGATCGACGACGGCGATGAGACGGTGCGAATGGTCGCCGAGGCGGGAACGCGGGGCGTGAGCTTCGCGGGCGACATCCGGGAGGAGCGTTTCGCCACGGCGATCGTGACCGACACGGTCGCGCAGCTCGGGGGACTCGACATCCTCGTCCTCAACGCCGCGTATCAGAAGGACCGCGAGAGCATCGAGGCCCTCGAGACGGAGGAGTTCGACCGGGTCTTCCGCACGAATCTCTACGGGCTGATCTTCTCGGCGCGGGCGGCCGTGCCGCATCTGCAGCCGGGGGCGTCGATCATCGTGACCTCGTCGATCCAGGCGTTCAATCCGTCACCCGCCCTCATCGACTACGCGATGACGAAGGCGGCGCAGGTGGCCTTCGTGAAGGCCCTCGCCCAGGAGCTCGGCCCGAAGGGCATCCGCGTGAACGCGGTGGCGCCCGGTCCGATCTGGACACCGCTCATCCCGGCGACCGGCTGGGACCAGAGCAAGGTCGAAGAGTTCGGCAAAGACACTCCGCTGGGGCGCGCCGGCCAGCCGGCCGAGCTGGCGGGTGCCTATGTCTACCTCGCGTCGGAGGCCGCCTCATACGTGTCGGGGGCCGTGCTCCCGGTCACGGGCGGCAAAGGCCTCTGACATGAGCGGCCGGCGCTCGTCCAGCCGGTCGCAAGGCCTCGTCGCCGTCTGCGCGGCGATCGTCATCGCGCTCTCGGCCTGCGCGCCCACGCCGTCGCCCGACCCGGCGCTCGTCTCGCTCACAGCGGACGCGCTCAGCGCGACCCGCTCGGCGCAGCTCGGCACGGGGCTCCGCGACGACGGCCGCATGTTCTCGACGACGACGCACGCGCTGCTCGGCGACATGGAGCAGAAGATCGCCGACGTGGCGCGCGAGGCGGGGCTCCACGCTCCGGCGGACGCGACGGATGCGGCGTACCGCGACGAGCTCCTGAAGGCGACGGACGACGCGCTCGACGCCATGCACGCGGCGTCCGCGGGCAAGGACGACGGCGAGGCGCGGCTCGATGCCGCCGCAGATCGGCTGGAGGATCTGGAGAAGCAGGGAGGCGGGTCGTGAAGCGCATCTTCGCGGTCGCCCTCGGCATCCTGACCGCCATCGGGGGCTTCGTCGACATCGGAGACCTCGTCACCAACGCCGTCGTCGGGGCGCGGTACGGCCTCAGTCTCGTCTGGGTCGTTCTCATCGGGGTCGCCGGCATCTGCCTCTACGCCGACATGTCCGGCCGGGTCGCGGCGGTGAGCGGACGCGCGACGTTCGAGATCATCCGCGAGCGGCTCGGGCCCCGGGCGGGCCTGGCGAACCTCTCCGCCTCGTTCCTCATCAACCTCCTCACCCTCACCGCCGAGATCGGCGGCATCGCGCTCGCGCTGCAGCTCGCCGCGGGGGTCGGCCCGGGCATGTGGATCCCGGTCGCGCTGTTCGGCGTCTGGATCGTCCTGTGGCGCGTCAAGTTCTCGATCATGGAGAACGTCGCGGGCCTGCTCGGCCTGTCGCTCATCGTGTTCGTCGTCGCCCTCTTCCTCTTGAAGCCCGACTGGGGGAGCCTCGCCTCGAGTGCCCTACAGCCCTGGACGCTCGGCTCCGAGAGCCCCCTGTCGTACTGGTACTTCGCCGTCGCCCTCTTCGGCGCCGCCATGACGCCGTACGAGGTGTTCTTCTTCTCGTCGGGCGCCGTCGAGGAGGGGTGGACCACGAAGGACCTCGGCACCGAGCGAGCGAACGTCTTCATCGGCTTCCCGCTCGGCGGCATCCTGTCGATCGCGATCGCGGCCTCCGCGGCGGTCGTGCTGCTGCCCCAGGCGATCGAGGTCGAGACGCTCTCGCAGATCGTGCTGCCGGTCTCGCAGGCGGGCGGGCAGCTCGCGCTCGCCTTCGTCATCGTCGGCATCCTCGCCGCCACCTTCGGCGCGGCCCTCGAGACGACCCTTTCGAGCGGCTACACGCTGGCGCAGTTCTTCGGATGGAGCTGGGGCAAGTTCCGCCGCCCGGCCCAGGCCGCCCGGTTCCATCTCGCGATGATCATCTGCCTGCTCATCGGCGGCGGCATCCTGCTCACCGGGGTGGATCCGATCGCCGTCACCGAGCTCTCAGTCGTCTTCTCAGCGGTCGCGCTGCCGCTCACCTACTTCCCGATCCTCGTCGTCGCGAACGACCCCGACTACATGGGCGACGCCGTCAACGGGCGGGTCCGCAATGCGCTGGGCGTCGTGTTCCTCGTCATCATCCTGATCGCCGCGATCGCGGCGATCCCGCTCCTCATCGTCTCGGGGATGGGCTCATGACACGCAGAAACGATCCGAGGCATCCCCTCGAGTGGTACCGCGACCCCGACGGCCGGGGCGTCGATGCCCGGCTGCATCTGCTCGACCGCCAGATGCTCGACACCGACCGCGTCCCGGTGAGCACCGTCGACGACGTCGAGCTCTCGGGCATCGAGATCGGCGACAGCACCGAGCCGGAGCATCCGCCCGTCGTCGCAGCCCTCCTCGTGGGGGCTGCTGTGCTCCCCCGGATCTTCGGCGGGCGCATCCCGCGGTCGCAGTGGAACCGGATCCCGTGGGACGTCGTCGCGAAGGTCCACACCGCGATCGACCTGCGCGTGCACGCCGATGACCTCGATGCCACGTGGACCGAGCAGTTCGCGCGCGACCGGATCGTCGCCCGCATCCCGGGAGGCCGCCATGCTCCTGAGTGATCTTCTGGGTTCGCGGGTGCACGAGCCCGACGGCACGTCGCTCGGCACCGTCGTCGACGTGCGGTTCCGGCGCGGGCCCGCGCGCCGCAGCCGTGAGGGCGAGCTCGAGCTCATCGCGCTCATCGTGAGCCCGCGCAGCCGCATGTCGTACTACGGCTACGAGCGCGGACGGGTCAGCGGCCCCGCCGTCGTCGCCGCGATCATCCGGCGGATGCACAGAGGCACGCGCATCATCCCGTGGGAGTGCGTCGCGTCGGTGGAGGATGGCAGGGTGCGGCTCGGCATCAAGGCCCCCGTCATCCCGCTCGACATCCGCGTGCCCATCGAAGACGGCTGACCGCCGAGAAGAGCGGATGCCGCGGCAGCCGGCCCCCTCCTGGCTACGCTGGCCGCGTGGACCCCGTCGTCGCGACTCTCGCCATCCTCGTGCTCGCGGTCGTCGCATTCGTCAGCAATCGAGTGCCGCTGGAGATCGTCGCGCTCGGGGTCTCGCTCGCCCTCTTCTTCACCGGCGTGCTGACGCTTCCGGAGGCGCTCGCAGGGTTCGGCGATCCGACGATCCTCTTCATCGCGGGACTGTTCGTCGTGAGCGAGGCGCTCGACGCGACGGGGATCACGGCATGGGCGGGGCAGAAGGTGATCGCGCGTGCCGGCACGGGGCGGCGCCGACTGATCCTCGTCATCGGGCTGCTGGTCGCTGTCGTCTCGGCGCTCATCAGTGTGAACGGCGCGGTCGCCGCGCTGCTGCCGCTCGTGGTCGTGGTGGCGGCGCGGGCCGGCATCGCGCCGTCGCAGCTGCTGCTCCCGCTGGCCTTCGCGGCGAGCGCGGGCTCGATGCTGCTGCTCACGGGGACGCCCGTCAACATCATCGTCTCGGAGATCGCCGCGGAGAGCGGCGGGCGGCCCTTCGGCTACTTCGAGTTCGCGCTCGCGGGGATTCCGCTCGTCGCGGGCACCGTGATCTACCTCACGGTCTTCGCGCACCGGCTCCTGCCCGACCGCACGCCCGCCGAGATGCCGCTCGACCTCGCACGCCACGCGCGGCTGCTCCGGCAGCAGTACTCGCTGAGCCTCGAGACGTCGACGCTGCTCGGGCCGACCAACGGGGTCACCGAGATCGTCGTCGCTCCGCGCTCACCCCTCATCGGGAAGAAGATCTACCCGGGCATGGCGACCCCGTCCGGCGACCTCGTCGTGCTCGCGGCGCGCCGTGGCGACGAGGTCCTCAAGGGCGATGCCACCGTCCAGGCCGGTGACGCGCTGCTCATGCAGGGACGCTGGGACGACCTCGCGCGGCAGGCCGACGGTACGGGGGTGCTCGCGGTTCATCCGCCGCAGCAGCTGCGCCGCGGCGTGCCCCTCGGCAAGGGCGCCCGTCGCACGATGGTCGTCGTCGCGGTGATGGTGCTCCTGCTCGCGACGGGAGTCGTGCCGCCCGCGGTCGCCGCCCTCCTCGCCGCGTGCGCGCTCGTGCTGCTGCGCGTCGTGAAGCCGGCGCAGGCGTACCGCTCGATCTCGTGGACGACGATCGTCCTCATCGCCGGCATGATCCCGCTGTCCACCGCCTTCTCGAAGACCGGCGCCGCCGACCTCGTCGCGAACGGGCTGCTCGGCGCGATCGGCGGTGCCGGCCCGACCGTCGCCCTCCTCGTCCTGTGCGTGCTGACGCTCGTGCTCGGTCAGCTCATCAGCAACTCCGCGACCGTGCTCATCCTCGCCCCGATCGCCGTGTCGGTGGCGGCGACGATGGGCGTCTCGGTGCAGCCGTTCCTCATGGCGCTCGCGGTCGTCGCGGCCGCGGCATTCCTCACGCCGGTCGCGACTCCCGCGAACCTCATGGTCATGGAGCCCGCGGGCTACCGCTTCGGCGACTACTGGAAGCTCGGGTTGCCCCTCGGCATCTTCTTCCTGCTGATGGGCGTCTTCTACGTGCCCCTTATCTGGCCCTTCTGATCCCGGGCGGCAGCTGGCGACTCCGCGGGCCGGCGAGGCGGATCACTCCGCACCGCGCCGGCTCGCGAGATCGCCCGAGCGCCCCAGGGGCACGCCGGGGTCACGCCGGGGTCAGGCGGCGGACCAGCCTCCGTCGCTGGCGAGAGTGACGCCGTTGACGTTCACGCCGTCGTCGCTCAGGAGGAAGGTGATGGATGCCGCGAGCGCCTCCGCCTCGGCCGGTGCGGGCATGACCGCCATGGCCGTCTGCACGCGGTCGGCGCCGAGCGGCGAGCCGAACGAAGCCTCGATGTTCGTGATCGTCGCGCCCGGGGCCACGGCGTTGACGCGGATCCCACTCGGTCCGTACATGAAGGCGCTCGACTTGGTGAGGCCCACGACCGCGTGCTTGGACGCCGTGTACGCGGCACCGGCCGCCGAGCCGCGGAGCGCCGCCTCCGACGCCGTGTTGACGATCGAGCCCCCGCCCTGCGCGAGCATCGCGGGGATGACTGCCCGCATGAGCTTCATGGTGCCGGTCACGTTCACGCGCAGGACGCGCTCCCAGACCGCGTCGCTCAGCTCGCCGACCGGGGTCATGTCGTCCATAATCCCGGCGATGTTCGCGAGCCCGTCGATCGTGTCGCCGGCCGCCGCGATGATGCTCGCGACTCCGGCGTCGTCGGTGATGTCGGCCGTCAGCGGGACGACCTCCGAGCCGTCGTGCTGCGCGACGAAGTCGTCGAGGCGCTCCTGACTGACGTCTACGGCGATGACGCGGCCACCCTCCCGCGCGATGCGGGACGCGGTCGCACGGCCGATGCCCGAGCCGGCGCCGGTCACGATGACGGTCCTGCCGCTGAACCGGCCGATGTCGATGCGCTCGGTCCATGCGCGGGGCTGCGGGCGCGCGGGGGTGTCATCGGCCTCGGCCTCGGCCCCGGCCCCCGCGTCGGCCGGACCAGGCTCCGCCTGCGCGACGCGACGGACGAGATCGTCGAGCATGTCCTGCGTGAAGGCGCCGCGGCTCATCGCTACGAGGCGCTTGATGGCGAGGCTCTGAATGGGCTTGAAGACCTCGGGACTCTGGCCGCCCTGGGCGAGCATGTCGGTCAAGATGGCGCTGCCCGCGGGGTTCGCGAGCCAGTCCGCGATGGCGGAATCCTCGGTGAGGGGGGTGGTGTGGGGCACGGTTCGGGTCCTTTCTGTACCGGACATCATTGTCCGGTAATAGGTTATACCCGTGCCGAACAGTGCGGGATCACCTCAGCGGAGCAATCGTGGACCCGCCGCGGGCCCCGAGAACCGGCGTGCTCTAATCGCCGCCGCCCGTGAGGTGTACGCAGAGGCGGGCCTGAGCGCCCCGTTCAGCCAGGTCGCGAAGCGGGCGGGAGTCGGGCAGGGGAGCCTCTACCGTCACTTCCCCGACCGCACGGCGCTGGCTCTGGCCGTCTTCGAGGAGAACATCGCCGAGCTCGAAGCCTTCGCCGCTGACGCCGAGCACACGATCGAGGACCTCCTCGATCTCGTCGCCGATCAGGCGGTCGTCTCGACGGCGTTCATCGAGCTGCTGTCCGCGCGCTTCGAGGATCCGCGGGTCCTTCAGCTCGGCACGCGATATCGCGACGTCGTGGCGACGCTCGTCGGGCGCCAGCGCGAAGCGGCAGGCGAGGCATCAGATATCGACATCGACGACGTGCTCGTGGCGACCGAGATGCTGGCCTTCGCGATCTCGCGCAGCGCCCCCGAGAACCGGACGGATGCCGCGGCCCGCGCGCGCCGGATTCTGCAGAACGCGTTCCGGCCGGTAGCCTCATCGGTCTGACGTCGCTTCCTCGCCCGCGGCGTCGCTACCGACCGAACCGATTCAGGCGCTAACGTGTCGAGCGACGGGGAAGAAGGAGCAGCGCATGGGGAGGTTCATTTACGACACGATGGCGAACTCGGTCGACATCGACGACCGGACGCTCGCGCATCTGCGCATCGTGGTGATGAACAAGCTTCGGCGATCCGAGGCATTCATGTTCGACGTCGAGATCGGCGACGGCAGCGGCCGGAGGAGCTTCTGGATCCACCCCTCCGTGCCGCTGCAGTTCCACTTCTTCGGAAGTCGCAATCCGCGGATCAACCGACTCTGGATCGAGGAGCTCATGCAGTCCGCGAGCGGACCCAGCGGACTCCAGATCGTTCCCGAGCCCGAAGAGAGCACGGGCGAAGAGGGCTGAGGCTCCGTCAGTCGCGGTCGTCGACGAGCTCGACGGCCTGCGGGGAGATGTCGGGGACGGGCTCGCCGTCGGTCTCGACGTTCTCGGCGACGAGCGAGATCCCGCCCGACGAGTTCGCGGAGTTCGCGAGGTCCTCGATCCACTCCCGGCTGAGGGACGGAGACTCCGGCTCGTCGAAGACGAACCGGAGCGGGATCGAGGGGTGCAGCCAGATGGTGCTGCGCCCCCGAGGCTGATCGTCGGGGTGCGTCCAGGAGACCGTGAAGCTCTCACCGCGGCGGAGCTTCGTCGCGATGACGACCTTCAGATGCGCGAGTGCGCGATCTTCGATGTGGATCGGGGTGGCCGATCCGCCGTAATAGATGGTCCCCATACGCACACACTAACCCTGGGTCAGCGTTCCGCCAGCGACAGATTCTCGATGAGCTCGTCGCGGTCCTGACGCACGACGTACGCCGGCTGGTCCCGCTCGACGCGCCAGCTCTCCGAAAGCGGTCCGACGTCGACGGCGTCGAAGCCGAACTCGTCGTACAGAGAGGTGACGAGCGCGCTGGCCTCGGGCGCGTCGCTCGAGGTCGCCAGGGCTCGGCGCCCGGCGGTGCCCGCGGGGGATCCGTCGGTGTTGATGTCGGCGGCGGGGATGTGGTTGAACGCCTTGACGATCTTGGACTCAGGGAGGTGGTCCTGCAGGAGGCCGCTGACCGTCGCCCGCTTCTCGTCGAGCTCGGCGATGCGTCCGTCGCGCTCCCAGTAGTAGTTGTTCGTGTCGAGGACGATCTTGCCCGCGAGCGGGGCGACCGGAACATCCTTGTACGCCTTGAGCGGCACCGTGACGACCGCGAAGTCCGCGGCGGCCGCAGCATCCTCCGCCGTCGCCGCCCGTGCCTTCTCGCCCAGCTCGCCGACGAGCGCCGAGAGCGTCTCGGGCCCGCGCGAGTTGGCGATGACGACGTCGTAGCCGCGGGCGACGAGGCCCCGGGCGAGTGCCGATCCGATGTGTCCTGCTCCGATGATTCCCACTGTGGTCATGCCGAGGTGGAACGCGTCATGCCGGAGGCTATTCCGTGTTTCCCCGGATGACGTGGGCCGAGGGCGCCCGTCGGTTCAGGCATCCACCGGCGCCGTCACGTCCACCGACACAGTTCGCCCGTCAGCGGCCGTCACCTCGTGGACCGGCCCCGTGAGGCGCATCGACGCGGAAGTCTCCTGCTCCTCGCACGAGCCGCCCACCCACAGCTGCACGTCTCCCGGCTCGACGATCCGCACCCCGCGTCGATCCGCGAACGCGAGCCGGGCGGAGGGCACCTGGAACTCGACGACGGCGCGCTGACCCGCTTCGAGCGGCACTCGTGCGTAGCCCACGAGCTGCGCCACGGGACGCGTCACGCTCGCGTAGAGGTCGCGTGCGTAGAGCTGCACCACGTCGACGCCGGCTCGTCCGCCGGTGTTGACGACGTCGACGCTCACGGTGAATTCTGCGTTCGTCGCGGACTCCTCGGGAGCCGTCAGGCGGGAGTGCTCGAACGTCGTGTAGGTGAGGCCGTAACCGAATGGCAGTGCGGGCGTGCTGTCGGCGCTCGTCACCTCGGACGGGCCGCCCAGGATCGGGTGCAGGTACGTGTACGGCTGCGCGCCCGCCGAGCGCGGGAGCGAGACGGGCAGTCGACCGGACGGCGCCGCGCGGCCTGACAGGAGGGCCGCGATGGCGGGCCCGCCCTCCTCGCCGGGGAAGAAGGCCTGCACGACGGCGGACGGCGTGGCCGGGCCGCTGATCGCCCAGCCGATCGCGTAGGGGCGGCCGGAGAGCACGACGACGATCGTCGGGACGCCGGTGGCGACGACCTCCTCGACGAGCCGGCGCTGGATGCCGGGCAGCTCGAGGTCGTCGACATCGTTGCCCTCGCCGACCGTGCCGCGGCCGAAGAGGCCCGCGCGGTCGCCGACGACGACGACCGCGACATCCGCTTCTCGCGCCGCCACGACGGCATCCGGGATGCCGCTCGCGTCGTGGCCGGTCACATCGCAGCCGGCGACGACGTCGATCGCGGCATCGGCGAACTCGACCCGGAGCGCGTCGGCCAGGCTGGGCAGCTCCAGTCCGAGCGGCACCTCGGGGTGGTGCGCCAGGACGTGGTTGACGAACGAATAGCAGCCCATCAGGGCCTCTGCCGAGTCGGCGTTCGGGCCGAGGAGCGCGAGGCGAGTCGGCGCCTGCCGATCGAGCGGGAGCAGTCCGTCGTTCGAGAGCAGCACGAGCGACTCCTCCGCGAGACGACGTGCGACGTCACGGTGCGCCGGGGTGTCCAGGTCGATCTCGGCGGGCGGCTCGTCGAAGGTCTCGTCGAGCAGCCCCAGCTCCTCCTTCTCGGCCAGCACGCGGAGGACCGCGCGGTCGATGAGCTCCTCGTCGACAAGCCCGTCCCGCACCGCGCGGGCGAGCGGCTGCGCGAAGGCGTCGCCTGTCGGCAGCTCGACGTCGATCCCTGCGGCGAGGGCGAGCGCGGCGGCTTCACCGAGATCCTCGGCGACCGCGTGCATCGTGTGAAGGAAGGCCACCGAGAAGTAGTCCGACACCACGACTCCGTCGAAGCCCCACCGCTCGCGCAGGAGATCGGTGAGGAGCTCCTCCGACGCGGCGACGGGCACGCCGTCGATCTCGGAGTACGAGTTCATGACCGACCGCACGCCGCCGTCCCGCACTGCCATCTCGAAGGGCGGGAGGAGCACGTCGGCGAGTTCGCGGGGTCCTGCGTGGACGGGAGCGTGGTTGCGTCCGGCCTGCGACGTCGAGTACCCAACGAAGTGCTTCAGCGTGGCGTGGATGCCGGCATCCTGCAGTCCCCGCACGTACGCCGTGCCGATCGTGCCCACGACGTAGGGATCCTCGGCGATGCACTCGTCGACGCGGCCCCAGCGGGGATCACGGATGACGTCGAGCACGGGAGCGAGCCCCTGATGGATGCCGAGCTGCCGCATCGAGTCGCCGATGAGGCGACCCATCTCGTCGACGAGGTCGGGGTCGAACGAGGCCCCCCACGCCAGGGGAGTCGGGAAGGTCGCGGCCTTCCACGCCGCGAGCCCCGTGAGGCATTCCTCGTGGACGATGGCCGGGATGCCCAGACGGGTCTGCTCGCGCAGTCGCCGCTGCTCGTTCCAGAGCCAGGCCGCCCGCTCGACGGGGTCGACCGGCCTCGTGCCGTAGACCCGCGTGAGGTGGCCGATGCCGTGGGCCGAGGCATCCTCGTACTTCGTCGAAGTCGCCATCTCGCCCGCCATCGGCGCCACGAGCTCGTCGCCCTGGTCGACCCAGTAGCCGACGAGCTGCGCGAGCTTCTCGTCGAGAGTCATGCGCGCGTGAAGAGACCGCACCCGCTCCGAGACGGGTGGGAGACCGACGTCGCTCATCCCTTGACCGCTCCTGTCAGACCGCCGACGATGCGACGCTCGAACAGGCTGAAGAACGCCAGGGCGGGGATCATCGAGAGAGACGTGAAGGCGAGCACCTTGGCGGTGTCGACCGAGTACTGGGACGAGAACTGCTGAACGCCCAGGGGCAGCGTGAAGTTGGCGCTGTCGTTGAGGAGGAACAGCGGCAGCAGGTAGCTGTTCCAGCTGCCGATGAAGGCCAGGATGCCGACCGTGATGACTCCCGGGACCGCAAGGGGAAGCACCATCCGCCAGAAGAAGCCGAGCCGGCTGCAGCCGTCGATGAACGCGGCCTCCTCGATCTCGTCGGGGATCGCGCGGAGGAACGGCACCAGGATGATGATCGTCGTCGGGAGCGCGAATGCGATCTGGGGAAGGATGACGCCGCCGAGGGAGTTGATCAGCCCGATGTCGCGCACGACGATGTAGAGCGGCGTGATCGCGACCGTGATCGGGAACATGAGCCCCGCCGCGAACAGGGCGTACATCGCGCCCCGACCCTTGAACCGGTAGCGCGCGAGGACGTAGCTCGCCATGAGGCCGAGCACGATGACCCCGACCGTCGTGGCGATGCCAACGATCGTGGAGTTGAGCACGAGCTGCCAGAAGACTCCGCCGGTCAGCACATCGATGTAGTTCGTGAAGACCCACGGATCGGGCAGGCCGCCGGGGTCGGTCGTGATCTGGGAATTCGTGCGGAACCCGCCGAGGATGATGTACAGGACGGGCCCGAGCATCAGAGCGATCACGACGAGGGCGACGAACCACACCGCGGGGGTGGCGCGCCGCATGCGCTGGCGTCGGGGCGGCGGCAGCTCGATGGTCGCCAGTGCGGCCGTGGCCGTGGTCATTCTTCGTTCCTTTCGGTGAGTGCGCCGGCGGTGTCGCGGCGCAGCACGAAGCGCTGGTAGATGAGGGCGACGACGAGCGAGATGACGAAGATCACGACGGCGACGGCGTTGCCGTAGCCGAAGTTGCCCGCGTTGCGGCCGTTTGCGACCATGTAGGTCGCCATCGTCGAGGTGCCCGCCACGGGAGCGACGTACTGACCCCAGATGATGTAGACGAGATCGAACAGCTGCAGGGCGCCGATGATCGACAGGAATGCCCAGATGCGCAGGGTGGGTCCGAGCAGCGGAATTGTGATGCGGCGCTGGATCTGCCAGTAGGTGGCGCCGTCGATGGCGGCCGCCTCGTAGAGCTCGTCGGGAATGCCCTGAAGGCCGGCGAGGAAGAGGATGACGGCGAATCCGACGTACTTCCACGTGAGGATCGCGACGAGCGTCCAGATGGCGATGCTGGGATCGGAGAGCCAGTCATGGACGAGCCCGTTCAGGCCCCACTTCTCGAGCACGCCGTTGAGGCCGCCGTTGGTCGCCAGCAGCAGGCTGAATCCCGTGCCGACGACGACCTCTGCGATCACGTAGGGCACGAAGATGAGCACGCGGATGACCGACTGGCCCCGCATCTTGCGGTTGAGCAGGAGCGCCAGGAGCAGCGCGATCGGCCCCTGGATGACGATCGACGTGACGACGATGAACGCGTTGTGACCGAGCGCTTCCTGGAAGTCGGGGTCGGTCAGGATCGTGACGTAGTTCTTCAGGCCGATGAAGTCCGTCGCCGGACCGTACCCGTGCCAGTTGAAGAAGCCGTAGTACGCCGCCATGATCACGGGGAAGATCACGAATCCGACGAAGAAGAGCATCGCCGGCCCAGCGAGGATCGCGATCTCCAGACGGCCCTTCCACCCGATTCCTCGAGGTCGGCGGCGCCGCGATGCCGAGGGCGGCGGTGTGCCGCCGCCCCCGGAACGCTGCGCGAGATCCGTCTCCGGGCGATCGTCCGTCTTCGGTGTCTCGCTTGTCTGCATGGGAGGTCTCCCTAGCCCTTCGCCCCGGCCTTGTTGGCCTCGTCGATCATCTGCTGGGGCGTGGACTGTCCGGCGAGCATCGAGACGACCGCCACGTTGAGCGCGTTCCCGACGTTCTGGCCCAGCACGGTGTCGAGCCACTGCGAGACGAACGGTGCCTGGTTGTAGGCCTCGAGGATCTGCTTGAGGTACGGCTCTTCGACGGCAGCCTGCGCCGCGCTGTTGACCGGCGGAGAGTTGAAGGCCTTGTAGTACGCCGTCTGCTGATCGTCGCTTGCGACGAAGTTGAGGAAGTCGACGCACTCGTCCGGCGCCTGAGCAGAGCACGAGTAGCCGTCCACGCCGCCCATGATCGCGCCGGGCTCGCCCTTGCCGCCCGAGACCTCGGGGAAGGGGTACCAGGCGAGGTCGGGAAGAGGCTTCTGGTCAGGTGTCAGCGACGCGATCACGCCCGGGTCCCAGGCGCCCATCAGCTCGCCGCCGGCCTGGTGGTTGGCCACGAGGCCCGCCGAGCTGCCCGCACCCTGCTGCGCCGACGTCGTGAGGAAGCCGTCGTTGAAGGGCTCGGTCTTGGCGAAGTCCTCGAGATCCTGCGCGGCCTTCAGCCAGCAGGGGTCGCTGAAGTCCTTCGAGTCACCGGTCTCCTCCATCGTCTTGGGCGCGCACTCGCGCAGCGCGAACCAGTAGAACCAGTGCGCGGCCGGCCATGCGTCCTTCGCTCCGAGCGCGAGCGGGGCCACGCCGGTCGCCTTGAGCTTGTCGTTGGCGGCGACGAGGTCGTCGATCGTCTTCGGGTTCTCCGTGATGCCGGCGGCGTCGTAGAGGTCCTGGCTGTAGAAGATGCCGCCGGGCAGCACCGAAAGGGGCATCGCCCAGAGCTTGTCCTGATAGGTCTCGGCCTTGAAGGAGCCCTCGGAGATGTTCTCCTTGGCCTCGCCCTCGATCTTGCCGGTGAGATCCTTCAGCTGACCCGCCTGCACCATCGCGGCCATCTTGCCGCCACCGCGCTGGAGGAAGATGTCCGGCGGGTCGCCCGCGTTGAGCGACGTCTGCAGCTTGCCGTCCATGTCCTCGTTCTGGACGGACTGCATCTTGATCTTGACGTTCGGGTTCTCCTTCTCGAACGCGGCGATCGCGTCCTTCCAGAACTGCTGACCGGGTCCCGTCGTGGAGTTCTGCCACAGCGTCATCTCGACGTTGCCGTCACTGCTCTCGCCGGATCCGCCCGCGCTGCAGCCGGCGAGCGCGAGTGCGCCGACGACGAGTGCTGCGGATCCTGCGAGGATCCTGTTCGCCTTCATGTGATTCCCGTTCTCTTCATCGAGGAGCACCTCTGCTCCGGGGTGCGTGGTCAGCGCGACCGGGGGATCGCGCAGCTCGGAGAACTGTCCGAGCACAAAAAGTCTGCGCATCCAACAAATAATCTGTCAAACGTTTTCGAAAACGATTTCCACTCTGTTATGGTTTCGAGACATGAGGCACCGGCCGACGATCAACGACGTCGCGACGGCGGCCGGAGTGTCGGTGTCGACCGTGTCGAAAGCCGTCAACGGCCGGTACGGGGTCGCGAGCGAGACGGTCGATCGCGTCCTCGCCGTGGTCGCCGAGCTGGGGTACGAGTCGAGTCTCATCGCGAGCAGCATGCGCTCCCGCTCGACCGGTGTCATCGGGGTGCTCGTGGCCGACTTCGAGCCCTTCAGCGCCGAGATCATGAAGGGCGTCGGCCAGGCGCTGCGCGACTCGCCTTACGACCTGCTCGCGTACTCCGGGTCGCACGGCTCCGCGGAGGGGTGGGAGCGGCGCTCCCTCTCCCGCCTGTCGGGAACGCTCATCGACGGAGCCATCATGGTCACGCCGACCGTCGTGAACGTCGGCACCGAGGTGCCGGTCGTCGCGGTCGACCCGCACACCGGGCCGGCCGACCTCCCGACCGTCGAGTCCGACAGCTTCGGCGGCGCCCTCGAGGCGACGCGGTACCTGATCGAGCTCGGTCACACCAGGATCGGCTTCATCGCCGGCCGCCCCGACCTGCGGTCGTCCATCGCGCGCGACGCCGGCTACCGGCGGGCGATGGCGGACGCCGGCCTCCCGGTGCACCCCCACCTCGTGGGCACGGGAAGCTACCGCCAGGACGCCGTGCGGGTCGCCGCCCTCGAGATGCTCGGAGGGGTGGAGCGTCCGACCGCCATCTTCGCCGCGAACGACATCTCGGCGATCGAGATCGTCAAGGTCGCCGCCGAGCTCGGCCTCGACGTGCCGAAGCACCTCTCGATCATCGGCTTCGACGACGTGCCCGAGGCATCCAAGGCGACTCCCGCCCTCTCGACGGTCCGCCAGCCCATGCAGACCCTCGGCGCCGAGGCCGCGAGACTGCTGCTCGCGCTCATGCGCGGCGAGACGCCCCAGGCGACGCACATCACATTGCCCACGCGCCTCGCGCCGCGGGCCACCACGGCGCCGCCGCCGCGGTGAGGGGCTGCGGCTCCGCGCGTCAGCGCAGGGCGGTGCCGGCCGGGTCGCGCAGCAGTTCGTCGAAGGCCGCCTCGGCAGCGCCGATGAGCAGGCGGTCCTGCGCGAGCGCCGCCGGACGGATGTCGAGGTCCTCGCCGTTCGCCGGCATGGACTGACCGACCACCGCCCTGGTGAAGCCCTCCAGATCGTGCTCGGCCAGCATCGCGAGGAATCCGCCCAGCACGACCACCGACGGGTTCAGGACGTTGACGGCGTTGGCCAGAGCCGTCGCGAGGATGCGCCGCTGCCTCGCGACCTCGTCGAGCACGTCGGGGGTGCGCTCCTCCTTGAGGAGCTGCGCGAGCGTCGGCTCGTCGACGTTTCCACGGTGAAGGGCCGCGAGGAGCCTCGATCGGCTCACCTCGTCTTCCAGCACGCCGTTGCCCGCGCGGCGATCGGCCGGCGAGGCGATGCCGGGGCGGTTCTGTCCGAACTCCCCCGAGTATCCCGACGCGCCCGAGATCGCCATCCCCTGCACGATGAGGCCGCCGCCGATTCCGCTCGCCCCGCCGTTGAGGTACACGACGTCGTCGATGCCGCGCGCGGCTCCGAACAGGTGCTCGGCGACGATGCCCATCGAGGCGTCGTTGCCGATGACCGTCGGCAGCCCCGTCGCCGCCTCGATCAGGTCGCGCAGCGCGACCTCCGTCCACTTCAGGTGCGGCGCGTCGCGGACGAGGCCGTCGGATGCGCGCACCAGACCGGGCACCGCGACGCCGATTCCCGCGATGGCGGCGTCGGCCAGCTCGCCGTCGCGCCAGGCCGCGAGGCGCTCCGCGATCAGCTCGGCGGTGCGCTCGGGGCCGATGAGCCCCGTCATCTCGATGCGCTCGCTCAGTCGCACGGTCCGGTCGAGGCCCACGGCTCCGATGGTCAGCGCGTCCACCTCGGGGTTCACCGCGATCGCGACGACACGCGGATGCGCCGTCACGAGCGGCGAGGGCCGGCCGACGCGGCGACTCGGGTCGGGCGCCCGCTCCTCCACGAGCCCGAGCCCGACGAGGTCGCCGACGAGATCCCCGATCGTTGAGCGATTCAGGCCCGTCGCCGCGGTGAGTGTCGCCCGCGAGAGCGGGCCTTCGAGGTGAGCGAGGCGGAGCAGCCGCGAGAGGTTGGCTTGACGGCTGCCGACCGGATCGTTCATGCCATCACTGTAGGGGGTGCGGCGAACCCGCCGGATCGGGGCATCCGAGGTTTCCGAACTCGACCGCCCTCGGGGATGCGCATCTCGGCCACCAGCCCGAGAAGGGGAGTGGACGCGGCATCCGTTCTGCTATATGTTTCTCTTAACAACAATTCCCTCGGTCGTTCGCAAAGGAGCGCCATGCCCACCCCCACCCGTGCCGACAAGTTCTCGTTCGGTCTCTGGACCATCGGCTACAACGGCACCGACCCCTTCGGCGGCCCGACGCGGCACCCGCTCGACGTCGTTCACGCGGTCGAGAAGCTCGCGGAGCTCGGCGCGTACGGCCTCACCTTCCACGACGACGACCTCTTCGCCTTCGGGTCGACGGATGCCGAGCGCCAGACGCAGATCGACCGACTGAAGGGCGCTCTCGCCGACACCGGCCTCATCATCCCCATGGTGACGACCAACCTCTTCTCGGCACCGGTCTTCAAGGACGGCGGCTTCACGTCGAACGACCGCCAGGTGCGCCGCTTCGCCCTGCGCAAGGTGTTCCGCCAGCTCGACCTCGGCGCCGAGCTCGGCGCCAAGACCTTCGTCATGTGGGGCGGGCGCGAGGGCGCCGAGTATGACTCGGCCAAGGACATCCGCGCGGCGCTCGAGCGCTACCGCGAGGCCGTCAACCTCCTCGGCGACTACGTCACCGACAAGGGCTACGACATCCGCTTCGCGATCGAGCCCAAGCCGAACGAGCCGCGCGGCGACATCCTGCTGCCGACGCTCGGCCACGCGATCGCCTTCATCGACTCGCTCGAGCGTCCCGAGCTCGTGGGCCTCAACCCCGAGGTCGGCCACGAGCAGATGGCGGGCCTCAACTTCGCCGCCGGCATCGCCCAGGCGCTGTACCACGGCAAGCTCTTCCACATCGACCTGAACGGCCAGCGGGGCATCAAGTACGACCAGGACCTCGTCTTCGGCCACGGCGACCTGCACAACGCCTTCGCGCTCGTCGACCTGCTCGAGAACGGCGGCCCCGGCGGCGTCCCCGCATACGACGGCCCCCGCCACTTCGACTACAAGCCGAGCCGCACCGAGGACGAGACCGGCGTCTGGGACTCGGCTGCCGCAAACATGCGCACGTACCTGCTGCTCAAGGAGCGCGCCGCGGCCTTCCGCGCCGACCCCGAGGTGCAGGAGGCGCTCGAGGCCGCCCGCGTCCCCGAGCTGTCGCAGCCGACGCTCAACGAGGGCGAGTCGTACGAGGACTTCCTCGCCGACCGCTCGGCCTACGAGGACTTCGACCCGTCGGTGTACCTCGGCGGCAAGGGCTTCGGGTTCGTCCGCCTGCAGCAGCTCGCGACCGAGCACCTGCTCGGCGCCCGCGGCTGAGGCATCCCCCTCTTCAACCATCTCTTGCATGTCCCGAAGTTCGCCGTTCTCCGGCTCGGCAAGCGGCGAACTTCGGGACATGCTCGACTAAGGAGGTGCCGGGGATGAGCCTGGTCATGGGAGTCGACTCGTCGACGCAGTCGTGCAAGGTCGTGATCGCTGATGCCGCGACCGGCGCCGCCGTCCGGCAAGGGCGTGCGTCGCACCCCGACGGGACAGAGGTCGACACCGCCGCCTGGTGGGTCGCCCTGCACGCGGCGATCAGAGACGCCGGCGGGCTCGACGACGTCACCGCCTGGGCGATCGGCGGCCAGCAGCACGGCATGGTCGCGATCGATGCCGAGGGCCGCGTCATCCGTCCCGCCCTGCTCTGGAACGACACCCGGAGCGCGGGCGCCGCGGCAGACCTGATCGCGGAGTTCGGCGCCGACGTGCTCACCCAGCGCACAGGCCTCGTGCCCGTCGCCTCGTTCACCATCACCAAGCTGCGGTGGCTCCGCGACCACGAGCCCGAGAACGCCGCCCGCGTCGCCGCCGTCGCGCTCCCGCACGACTGGCTCACGTGGCGCCTGCGCGGCTTCGGGCCGGCGGGCGAGTCGCCGCGCGGCCCCGTGCTCGAGGAGCTCGTGACGGACCGATCGGATGCCTCGGGCACCGGTTACTGGAACCCCGACACCGACGACTACGACCGCGACCTGCTCACGGCCGCCCTCGGCCACGACGCGCTGCTGCCGCGAGTGCTCGGACCGGTCGAATGGGTGGAAGACCAGGACGGCCGCCGGGTCGGGCCCGGCGCCGGCGACAACGCCGGTGCGGCCCTCGGCCTCGGCGCTGGACCGGGCGACGTCGTCGTGTCGATCGGCACGTCGGGGACCGTCTTCGCCGTGAGCGAGAAGCGCACGATCGACCCCACCGGCACGGTCGCGGGCTTCGCCGACGCCGATGGGCGCTTCCTGCCGCTCGTCGCGACCCTCAACGCCGCGCGCGTGCTCGATGCCATCGGGCGCGTCCTGGGCGTCGATCACGCAGAGCTCTCGCGCCTCGCCCTCGCCGCCGAGCCGGGCGCCGGCGGACTCGCGCTCGTGCCGTACTTCGAGGGCGAGCGCACGCCGAACCTTCCCGACGCGACGGCGTCGCTCACCGGCATGACCCTCGCCTCGACGACCCGCGAGAACCTCGCGCGGGCGGCGGTGGAGGGGATGCTGTCCGGCCTCGGCGCGGGGCTGGAGGCGCTCCGCGCGCTCGGCGTGCCGCTCGAGCGGGCCCTGCTCGTCGGCGGCGGCGCGCAGTCCGAAGCGGTGCGCGCGATCGCCCCGCAGGTGCTCGGCATCCCCGTCGAGGTCCCCGAGCCCGGCGAGTACGTCGCCCTGGGCGCCGCCCGTCAGGCTGCGCGCGTCGCGTCGGCCTGAGGCATCCGTCCTCGCTCGGCACTTCACAGCAGTCGTATAGACGGCCTTCGTAGGTTGGGGGCATGGCCCTCCCCGCCGACGAAGCGTCGGTCACGATCTCGCCGTCCGAGCTGCGCAGTCTGCGCGACGAGCTGCAGCGGTTTCTCCTCGAGTACCGCTTCGGGATGCAGGAGATCGAGACGAAGATCGGCATCCTGCGCGAGGAGTTCGAGCACACGCATGCGTACAACCCGATCGAGCACGTCTCGAGCCGCCTGAAGTCGCCCGACAGCATCGTCGACAAGGTGGCGCGCAAGGGCATCGATCCCGGCTTCGAGTCGATCCGCGCACGCGTCACCGACATCGCCGGCGTGCGCGTCACCTGCAGCTTCGTCACCGACGTCTACCGACTGTTCGACCTGCTCGTCCGGCAGGACGACATCACGCTCCTCACGGTCAAGGACTACATCGCGAACCCCAAGCCCAACGGCTACCAGAGCCTGCACGCGATCGTCGAGGTGCCCGTCTTCCTGTCGACGGGCCGCGTCGAGGTGCCGGTCGAGGTGCAGTTCCGCACGATCGCGATGGACTTCTGGGCGAGCCTCGAGCACAAGATCTATTACAAGTACGACAGCCAGGTGCCCGACCGGCTGCTCGCCGAACTGAAGGAGGCGGCGGACTCCGCCGCTGCCCTCGACCACCGCATGGAGCGCCTGCATCGCGAGCTCCACGGACCGCACCCGTCGCCGGTCGTCGCGATCTGACGCGCCGCGCGGCTCAGGACGAGAGGACGGATGCCGCGAACTCCACGTACTCCGCGGGTTCGCGTCGCCCCAGCATCGCGGTGTTCGCGATGAAGCCCTGAGCGAGCGTCACGACTGTGCGCGCCGCCCGCGCCGAGAGCGCGGCGGCCGCCGCGTCATCCGGTGTCTGCGCGCGCGCCCACGGCAGGATCGCCGCCTGCAGGCCTGAGAAGAGCCGCCCGATGGTGTTGGTCATCTCGGCGCGGATCTCGGGGTCGACCATCGCCTCGCCCCAGAACTGCAGCACGAGCCCGGGGGAGAGTCCTGTCGAGGTGAAGATCCCGAGCATCGTCAGCAGGATCTCGCGCGGAGAGAGCACTTCGCCTTCGGCTGCGCGGTGCTCGAGCTCGTCGATCCGCACGCCGAGGAACCGGCCGACGATGTAGCGCGCGAGTTCCGCCTTGTTCGTGAAGTGCGAGTAGATCGCGCCGGTCGACAGACCCGATTCGGCGACGATGTCGGCGATCGAGGTGTCGCGCACGCCGTTGCGCTCGAGGCAGCGGATCGCCGCCTGGGCGATCTCGTCACGTCGTGCCTCGCGGTACTCGTCCGACACTTTGGGCATGGAAAGAGAATATCCGTTCTGTTATCCTCACAAACAGAACGATCATTCTCTTTGCAAGGAGTTCGCCATGAGCGACCACTCGGCCGCCGCGGCCCGTCCCACCAAGTGGGGATTCGCGGCACTGTTCGGGCTCGTCGGAGCCCTCGTCGTCGGCGTCATCGTGACGGCGTTCGTCTGGCCGGCAGCCACGGCGCAGGCTCAGAACCTGCCCGTCGGCATCAGCGGACCGGATGCCGCGGTCTCAGCCGTCGAGGACGCCCTCGCCGAGAAGGACCCGTCTCCCTTCGCGCTGCAGACCGTCGACTCGCGCGACGATGCAGTCCAGGCGATCAAGGAGCGCCAACTGTACGGCGCCATCCTGCTCGGCGATCAGCCCGAGGTGCTCATCGCATCCGCCGCGGGAGCGGCCCCGGCCGCGGCTCTTCGCGCCGTCGCGACCCAGCTCCAGACGCAGATCGACACGACCGTGCAGAAGGCCCTCAAGGACCAGCTCACCGCGATCGTCCAGGCGCTGCAGTCCGATCAGCAGCCGCAGCTCCCGCCCGGTGCGGGAAGCGGATCGGCCGAGGTCCCGACCGTCACCGTCACCGACATCGTGCCGCTGTCGCCCGGTGATCCGACGGGGGCGGGCCTCGCCGCGGCATCCTTCCCGCTCGTGCTCGGCGGAATGCTGGGCGGCATCCTCCTCACCCTCCTCGTGCAGGGCGCCGTGCGCCGGCTCATCGGCCTGGTGGTCTTCGGCGCGGCCGCCGGTGCTGTGATCGTCCTCGTGATGCAGACGTGGTTCGGCATCCTCGAGGGCGACTGGCTGCTCAACGCGGCGGCGACCGGACTCGGCGTCACCGCGACGTCGGCCTTCATCGTGGGACTCGCGGCGCTGATGGGCCCCCCGGGGATCGGCGTGGCGGCCGTGATCACGATGCTCATCGCGAACCCGATCTCGGGCGCAGCGCTGCCCCTCCAGTTCCTCCCCGCGCCGTGGGGCGAGGTCGGTCAGTGGTTCGCGCCGGGCGCGGCCTCGATGCTCCTCCGCTCGGTGAGCTACTTCCCCGAGGCATCCACCGCCATGCAGTGGCTCGTCCTTTCGGGATGGGTCGTGCTCGGCGTCGTGCTGACGGTCGTCGGCCACCAGCGGACGGCCGCCGAGATCGTGCCCCGGCCGTCGGAGCTCGAGCCCCGGGCCGCTGAACCCGCCGTCGTCTGACGCCGTCCGCACGGCACCGCGCCGACACGCCGTCGCTCCTACCCGGGCGGCGGCGTGTCGTCGTCCGGTCGTGCGGACGGCACGCCGATCCGTGCGGCCGGGCGGACGCACCGGGCAGAATGATCGGGATGCCGAAGCCTCCGGCGCCCGATGAGCTCGACGCGATCGCCGTCGAGCTCTACGCCCTGCCCCCGGCGGAGTTCACCGCGGCGCGCAATGCCCGGGCCGCGGCATCCGATCGCCCTCTCGGGGCGCGGGTGAAGAAGCTGCCCAAGCCCGCCGTCGCGGCCTGGGCGGTGAGCCTGCTCGGACGTGAGGGGCAGCTCGGCGATGCCCTCGAGCTGGCGTCCGCGCTGCGCGAAGCGCAGGACGATCTCGACGCCGCGGAGCTCTCGAGGCTGAGCGGCCAGCGCCGGGCGCTGGTCGCCGCGCTGTCGAAGCAGGCCGCCGCCCTCGCGGGGGAGCGGGGCGTCGCGGTCGGTGCGGCTGCCCGCGAAGACGTCGAGAAGACGATCAACGCGGCGGTGATGGATGCCGCGGCCGCCGCCGCCGTGATGACCGGCCGTCTCGTTCGACCCCTCGAGGCGACGGGCTTCGAGAGCGTGGATCTCACCGACGCGCTCGGCGGCTCAGCGCCCGACGGAAGCGCGGCTCCCCCTCCGCCTTCGCGCGACGACCTCGCCGAGCGGCGCGCCCGCAAAGAGGCGGAGAAGGCAGCCCGCGAAGCGGAGCGTGCGGAATCGGAGGCGGAGCGCGAACTGTCGCGCATCGAGGGCCGACTCGGCAAGGCGCGCGAACGTGCCGACCTGCTGCACGAGCGACTGGAGGATCTGCGGGACGAGGTCGCGCGCTTCGAGCGCGATTCCGCCGACGCCGAGGCCGAGGTGAAGCGGATCGACGAGGAGCGCTCGGAAGCGGCATCCGTCGCCCGCGCCGCGAGCAAGAAGGCCGAGGCCGCCCGAGAGGCTCTCGAAGAGCGTGGGGGACGGTGACCGGGACGGCCGCGGGCTGATCCGCGGCGCCGCCCCGGCCGGGACGGCCGGGGCAGTTCCCCGGCGCCGCCCGGCCCGGGTGAGCAACTCGCCCGCGGGAGACCGGCCGTCGCTACCCTGATCCCGTGAGCACGCAGCAAACGACGATCCTCGTCATCTTCGTCCTGGCGGTGCTCGCACCCCTCGTGGCGCGGTTCCTCGGCCGCTGGGTGCGCGTGCCCATCGTCGTCTTCGAGCTCCTGCTCGGCATCCTCGTGGGGCCCGCCCTCCTCGGGTGGGCCCAGCCGTCGGCCTTCGTCGACGTGCTGTCGAACTTCGGGCTCGCGATGCTCTTCTTCATGGCCGGCTCCGAGATCGAGCTGACGGCGCTGCAGGGGCGCACGGGCCGGCGGGCGGCCGGGGGATGGCTCATCAGCCTCGTCGCCGGCATCGCGGCGGGGTGGCTGATCGCGCCCGGCGAGGCCGCGGTGGTCGTCGGCGTGGCGCTCTGCTCGACGGCGCTCGGAACGCTCCTGCCGATGCTCCGCGACGAGGGAGAGCTCAAGACGCCCTTCGGCAAGTCCATCTCGGCCATCGGCGCGGTCGGCGAGTTCGGCCCGCTCATCGCCATCTCGCTCTTCCTCGGGGGTCGCGACCCCGGGATCGCGACCATCGTGCTCCTCCTCTTCGTCGCGCTCGCGGGCGCGGCGATCTGGTGGGCCTTCCGCGTGCCGCAGGGCGCTCTGCACCGGGCGGTCAACGCCTCGCTCCACACGTCGGGGCAGTTCGCGGTGCGCTTCGTCGCGTTCGCCCTCGCGGTGCTCGTCTCGATCAGCATCGTCCTCGACCTCGACATGCTGCTCGGCGCCTTCACGGCCGGTGTGGTGTGGCGGCTCATCATGCGCGACGCGAAGGAGGAGGACCGCCACGCAGTCGAGAGCAAGGTCGAGGCGGTCGCCTTCGGCTTCCTCGTGCCGATCTTCTTCATCTACACGGGCATCACGTTCGATCTCGAGGCGCTCCTCGCCAACCCGATCCTCTTCCTGCTGCTGCCCGTCGGGCTGATCCTGCTGCTTGTCATCCGGGGACTGCCCTCGACCCTCGCCGCGCCGGAAGCGTCATCCCGCCGGGATCGCGTGGCGACCGCGCTGTACGGCGCGACGGGGCTTCCGATCATCGTCGCGGTGACGGCGATCGGCGTCGACGAGAAGCTCATCTCCAGCGGGCTCGCCTCCGCCCTCGTCGGCGCGGGGATGCTCTCGGTGCTGCTCTACCCGCTCATCGGCACGCTCGTGCGACGCGAGCCCGTCACGGCGCCGGCAACCCTCGAGGACGACTTGGCGTGAACCTCTTCGCCCTGTTCGACAGTGCGCGCACGAGACTGCAGGTGATCCCCCGCGAGGGGCTCGGTGAGCTCATCGAGCCTCCCCGCATCCTCGGCATCCGCCGGGGGCCGCGCATCGTCTCGCGCGGTTCGGTGTGGCACCTCGGGGCCCTTCTGATCTCGGAGGACGCGGTCTACGCGACCGGCGACATCATCCGCGCGCACGAAGAGGTGCGCCGCGGATACCCGGCCGAGTCGCAGCGGCGCCGGGCCGAGCTCGCGGCGGCCGCCCGCCGCGGCGGATTCGCCGAGGGGCAGACGGTCCACCTCGGCTGGACGATGATCGACCTGGCGGCGGTCGGGGAGGGCGAGGCATCCGGTCCTCTCACCCTGATCGCCGGAGTGCCCAGCATCCGCTGGAGCCCGCGCGGGGGCTTCGTGCCGCTCGAGGGCTACCTCGAGGAGCGGATCTCGCTGCTGCTGCACCCGCCGCTCGGCATGGGGGAGTCTCCCGGATGAGGCGACCCAGCGCTTGTCAAGACCACGCGACGCCCGCCGGACATTCGTAGCCTCGGACCCATGACCGCCGCAGCCTCGTCACCACGCCTCGCCGTCGACTCTCGCCCCCCGACCTCGCCCGTCAGATCGCCGTCATCTCGGCGACCTGCTTCATGATCATCGCCGCCGCCGTCGGCACCGGTGCCTTCGGCGGCACGCCGGTCCAGGACCTGCAGGGTGGAGCGCTCGACAGCGACGGCTCATTCCTTGCGCCCGCGCGTCCGGCCTTCTCGATCTGGAGCGTCATCTACCTGCTCCTGATCGCCTACACCGTGTGGCAGGCCTTTCCCGGACAGCGCAGCGATGCCCGCCAGCGAGCGATCGGCTGGTGGGTCGGGCTGACCGCCGTCCTCAACGGCGTCTGGCTTCTCACGGCCCAGTTCGGCACTCTGCCGCTCACGGTGCTCGTGCTGTTCCTGCTCGTCGCCGCGCTCGGCGTGACGTTCCAGCGCACAGTCGCCGTTCCGTCGGAGCGGCCCGTCGACGCGATCCTCATCGACGCGACGACCGGACTCCACCTCGGCTGGTGCACCCTCGCCACCGTCGCCAACACCGCCGCCTGGCTCACCGCTTCGGGCGTCGAGGTCGATGCGCCGGCCGTCTGGGGCATCGCGGTGCTCGTGGTCGTCGCGGCGATCGGCATCGCCATCCCGCTTCTGAGCGGCGGGCGCTTCGCCCCCGGCCTCGCCATCGGCTGGGGCCTCATCTGGCTCGCCGTCGGCCGCCTCACCGGCGAGCCGGCGAGCGCCCCGATCGGGATCACCGCCATCGTCGTCGCGATAATCGTGGTCGTGACGCCCTTCGTCATCGTGATCTCCCGCGCGCGGCGAGGTGGGCGGTGGTTCCGCCCCTGACGGCTGGTCGGGCCGCGCCCCTCAGGACTGCTCGGGACCGAAGCGCCGGGCGAACCGCCGCAGCAGCCGCACGGGTTCGGTGACGGATGCCGCGAGCACCTGCGCCGCGATGTGCTCGTAGTCGTGCGCGGCGAAGTAGCCGTCGTCGCGGTACACGGCCATGCGCTCCGTGAAGGCCTTGGGCGTCGGCTCGGGGTGGAACTGGGTCGCGTAGAGGCGGTCGCCGACGCGGTACGCCTGCACGGGGCATCCCTCGTTCTTCGCCAGCAGCACGCCGCCCGGCGGCGGCACCGCCGAGCCCTCCTTGTGCGCCGTGAGAGCGGAGAACCGCGTCGCCAGCTCGCCGAACAGAGGATCGGCCGCGCCCTCCCGGGTCAGCTCGACGACCGTCGCTCCGGTGTCTTCGGGGTAGGCACGGCTGACCTCGCCCCCGAGGAACCTCGTGACGACCCCGATGCCGTAGCAGGTGAACAGGGCGGCCGTCGTGGCCGCCGCGGCCTGCTCGGCAATGGTCGTCAGGTCCTTCTCCAGGCGCTTCTGGACGTCGGTCTTGGTCGACTCGGGATCGGTCGTGTTGAAGGGGCTGCCACCGACGAGGAATCCGCTGTAGCGGTCGAACACGTCGGCCGGGAGCGGCTCGCGCACGAGGTCGTGCTGGGCCAGCTGCGACGCGTCGAGGCGGGTCGCGCGGCGGAACGACTCGTACTCCGCTGCGGCCGCTCCCTGCTGCGGCCGCACGCACACGTAGAGCAACCGGCCGCGGGTCATGCCCAGGATTCTAGGCGGCGGGGTCGGGATCGCGCGGCCCGCACGTCACGATCCGCCGCAGACGGGGGCCGTCCGGCGCCGGGTGCGAGAGGCACGGTCAGGCGCGCGAAGAGTTGGCCGTCCGCCCCCGCACGATGCCGACGAACGCGTCGACGTGCGGCGTCGTACGGTCGGCCGGCCACGCGAGCGCGACCTGGGATACCGGCCCGTCACGAAGGGGGATGGATGCCGCGTCCCGCCGCTGGTGCAGCCGCGCCAGCGACATCGGCACGATCACGACGCCGACCCCGGAGCCGACCGTGGCGATCGCGTCCCCCGTCGTCTCGGGAGGGTCGAAGGCCGGAGCCACCGCACCGGGCACGGTGACGCCCAGGACGTCGTCGAGCGGTGCGATGACGACCTCTCCCTCGAGGTCGGCGAGGTTCAGCTCGTCGACAGCGGTCAGATGCGAATCCTTCGAGACGACGACGACAGGCTGCTCGTCGTACAGGGGGATGACGTGCAGTCCGTCCGCGACCAGAGGCAGCCGCACGAGAGCCGCGTCGAGTTCGCCGGACAGCAGCTCCTCGCGCTGGGCGGCGACGGCGAGCGGGCGCAGCTCCAGCTCGACCCGCGGCATGCGCTCGCGCCACGTGTCGATCCACTTTCCCGGGGTCGCTCCGGGGATGGCGCCGAGCACGAAGGTCGACGGCTCGGGGGCGGTGGGCTCCGGGGCGGCGGGTTTCGGCCGGGTCGCGCGTGCGGGGGTGTTCGCGCGGCGCGGGGACGAGGCATCCGTCCTCTTCACGCTCTTGCCCTGCCGGGGCGCTCGCCGCGAACCACCGCCTTTCGCCATGCCGCCAGCGTAGCCGGGCGATATGGTTCGCTCATGGTGGCCATCCTCGCGACGGTGTTCGCGGCCCTCGCAGCCCTCCTGCACGTGTACATCTTCGTGATGGAGAGCGTGCAGTGGACCCGGCCGCGGGTATGGAAGCGGTTCGGAGTCGCCGATCAGGCGACAGCCGACGCGACGAAGCCCCTGGCCTATAACCAGGGCTTCTACAACCTGTTCCTCGCGATCGGCGCGATCATCGGACTCGTGCTCTTCTGGGCGGGGGGAGCGGGCACGGTGGCGGATGTCGCGGGCCGCACCCTCGTGCTCTTCAGCCTGGGATCGATGGTCGGCGCGGCGCTCGTACTGACGACGACGGGCTCGAGGTACCTCCGCGCCGCCCTCATCCAGGGCACACTGCCGCTCATCGGCTTCGTCCTGTTCCTCTTCGCCTGAGGACGCGGATCACCCGCAGGCGCCCCATTGCCCCGCTGAGCCGGCACGCGCGTCGGCCTCCAGGCTGCGGAACAGCGCTTCGTGCAACGTGTTCGGCCGGTAGACCTCGGTTCGCGCGTCACCCTGCGCGACGAGCTCGGCGTTGACGAAGCGCCCGTCGGCGGTCCACACGTAGAGCAGGTGCCGGCCGTACTGGTCGTACACCTCGACGTCGGGTGCGACCCAGATGGTCGATCCCGGAGGCGCGAGCGCAGCGAGCCGAGCAGTCGCCTCGGCGCCCCAGCAGTCCAGCTGCGGCGAGATCTCGGGGGTGTCGACACCCAGGAGGCGCACCCTCGTCGACGCGAGATCGGTGACGACACCGTTCGGCGCATCGACGTGCGCGCGGAGCGTGTCGCCGTCGTGGACGGATTCCACCGTCATGGGGAAGGCGTCAGCCGGCCGCGGCGGCACCGTGGGTGCGGCGGTAGCGGACGAGCCCTCGACCGGCGCGTCCGACCTCTCCGCGAACCACCACGCCGCCCCGGCGGCGACAGCCAGGACGAGGAGGGCGATCAGGACGCGCTTGGCCACCTGGCGATCCTAGAGCGGACCGATGACGTGGGCTGGCGCCTGGCCTGCGCGCGCCGGTTCGTCACGCGGCGAGGCGCTGTGTCGGCAGGTCAGGCGGCGAGTGGTTGTGTCCGTACGGTCAGGCGGCGATACGCCGTGTCGGTAGGCAGGCGGCGAGGCGCCGTCCCGGTCGATCAGGCGGCAAGCCGCAGCCCCCGGCGATCGGTCGCGACGCGCTCGCCGTCGCCGATCGTCTCGTCGTCGCCGATGAGTGAACCCACGGCGACACGGGCCTCGCGTCCGACCTGCGTGCGGACGCCGATCTTCGCACCGGCGCCGATCGCGGCTCCGGGTCCGATGTGCGCGTGAGGCGCGATGTCGGCCTCCGGCCCGATGACGGCGTCGCTCTCGACCCACACCCCTCGACCGACGTGTGCTCCGGCGGCGATCTGAACCCCCGGCTCGACATAGGCGCCCGCTTCGACGACGGCGCTCGGGTGCACCTTGGCTCCGTGCGCGATCAGCCCGCGACCGTTCGCGTGCTTGCGGTAGCGCAGGGTCTCGCCGCGGTCGTTCTCGATGTCGATGTAGTTCTTGCCCACTGTCCCCTCCTGCGGCGCTTTCGGCGCCGAGCATAGGAATAACCCGAATGCCCGGGAATTCATTCCCGTGCATGACCTCTGTCCCTATTGGGCCTCACAGAGGTATTCGCGACATAGGGCATTGCGGATTGGAGCACCGCGTGGCATAGCGGGAACCGCTCGCTCGAAAGGTCACCGCTGGCAGTTCGGGCACCAGAAGACGATGCGCTCGCGCGTCGGATCCGCCCCCAGCGCGCCGCCGAGGATCGTCGTGCCGCATCGCCGGCACGGCCGCCCCTCACGGCGGTAGACCCAGGTGGATCGCCCCGGTCGCGCGTCGCCCGTGAAGGTGCGCCCGGATCGATTGCGATTGGCGCGGATCATGCGCGCTCCGAGATCCACGACGGCCGCGGCATCCGTCTCCGTCGCCGGCCGGGTGGGCAGGATGCCGCGCACGAAGAGGATCTCATTGGCGTACTCGTTGCCGAACCCGGCGATGTTGCGCTGGTCCTGGATGGCGACATGCGCCGCGCGCGAGTCGGCCCCGAATCGACGAGCGGCCTCGACGGGATCCCAGTCCTCCGACAGGGGATCGGGGCCGAGATAGTCGACGAGCCGGCCCTCGTCGCGCGTCGGCACGACCTCGATGTCGGCGAGGTCGAAGCCCACGGTCTCGGCGGTCGGGGTGGAGATGACCGCTCGCGCCTTGAACGCCGGCGCGTGCCAGCGCTCGCCGGGACGATAGACGTGCCACTCGCCCTCCATCTTGAGGTGCGAGTGGAGCGTCCAGTCGCCGATGCGGTGGAGCAGATGCTTCCCGCGCGAGACGACGCTGTGGACCATCTCGCCGCGGAGGTCGACGGTCGCGGCCTGCGGCACGCGCAGCTCGAAGCGGGTCACTTCGGAGCCGGCGAGCGCCTCGTTCAGGCGTCGGGCAGCCCGGTACACGGTGTCGCCCTCAGGCATCGCCGCCCTCCGTCCGGTGCGGAAGGAGGAGATCGAGCGAGCGGAGGTGCAGCCGATGCACTTCGGACCTCCGCCCGTGCGTACTCCTCCGCCCGTGCACACTCCGGCGCTCGCGCACCTTCCGCGTGCTGCTCGAGCGTGCCCGTTCAGGCATGCGCCGCCGCTCGCGCCGCATCCCCCGCCGTGAGGCGCCGGAGGGTCAGGCCTCTCGGCGACTCGACGAAGCCGGCGTCGCGAAGGGCGGCACCCGTCGGCGCCGTGTAGACGAAGGCGCCGTTGACCTGCTCGATCGTGAGGGTGTCGAGTCGCCGCTCCCGTGCTGTCGCCGCAAGGTCGCGCGCCGCCGCCGCGAGCCGCTGCTCGTCGTCGGTGAAGGCGAGCGCCGACTTGCCGCCGCGCTCGAGGTACAGCGTGAGGGCGCCGTCCACGAGCACGACGATCCCGCCGGCCTTGCGCCCCGGCCGGTGGGTGACGCCCTCCAGCGCGGGCCACGCGAGCGCCGCCCCGTACGGATTCGCCGGATCCGTCGCGGCGAGGGTCACGGCCTTGAGGGGTGCGGGGTCGGGCAGTCCCGCGAACTCGCGGAGCCGGTCGACGGTGGCGGATGCCGCGAACTGCGCCGCCCCCAGCTTCTCGATGACGTAGCCCCGCCGGCAGTGCCCCGCCTCCTCGAAGCCGGCGAGCACGCGGTACGCCTGTGCGAAACCGCCGGGAAGACCCTCGGACTGCACGGCTCCGCGCGTCACGACGCCGTAGCGGTCGAGCAGGAGGCTCGCCGACGCGGTCGCGCGCAGCGCGGTGTCGATCTCCGCCGGCGGCAGGAGCGACCAGCGGCCGCCGATCGCGGGCGGACGGGGAGGGACGGATGCCGCGACCGACCGCACCGCCGCGCCCCGGTACATCCGGGCGCGGGGTGCACGCCGCGTGACGCGATGCGCCTGCGAGCCGCCCGTGAGGAGCGTGCGGATGGGCGCGAATGTGTCGTTGGTGACGCGGCCCGCCCACGTGAGGCTCCAGAGCGCGTCGATGACCGACTGCTCGTTCTCGGCACCTGTGATCTGCTTGAGCTGCGCGGCGAAGTACGCCCCGCCGCCCGCGAGCGCCTCGAGCAGCTGTTCTTCGAGGGTGCCGTGCGCGATCTCCTCGTTCGGCGGCGCGAGCGTGAGCGGCGCGCCGTCGGCGGGATGCAGCGCGATCCACCCGTCGCGGCCGGGGAGCGATCCGTGGCCGGACCAGATGACCTCGCCCGTCGCGGTCAGCTCGTCGAGCATCGCCGGCGTGTAGTCCGAGACGCGCGCGGGGAGCACGAGCGACTCCCACGCGCTCGCCGGGATCGGCACCCCGGCCAGTTGCTCGATGACGGCCGCGACGCCGTCGACGCCTTCGAGCGGGCGCGAGATGTGCTGCCACGCCGGAAGGAACCGCGCGTAGGCCTCTTGCGAGACGGGCTCGACGCTCCCGCGGATGGCGGCGAGAGAGCGCATGCGCAGCCGCCGCAGCACCTCGGTGTCGCACCACTCCAGGTCGTCGCCGCGCTGCTGCGCCTCGGCGGACGCTTCCGGGAGGAAGAATCCGCTCGACACGCGGCCCTGCGACTCGAGTCGCTGCAGGGTGTGCCGGATGACCGCGACCCCGAGGCCCAGACGGGTGGCGACGGCGTCCGCCGTGAACGGGCCGTGCGTGCGCGCGTGGCGTGCGACGAGGTCGCCGAGCGGGTCGGCGAGCGGATCGAGGAACGCCGTCGGTATGCCGACGGGCAGCGCCGCCCCGAGGGCATCGCGGAGGCGCCCGGCATCCTCGATCGCCGCGACCCGGGTGATCCCGGCGACCGTCACCGGAATGGCTCGCCGGGAGTCGATCAGCGCCGTCAGGTGAGCGGATGCCTCGGCCTCGGTCGCATGCGGCTCCGACGACCAGCCCGCTCGCGGCGCCGCCTCGCCGCCCCCGGTCCCTGAGCTTGTCGAAGGGTCGAACGCCTCGTCCTCGGCCGCCGAGCCACCATCCCCGGCCCCTGAGCCACCATTCCCGGTCCGTGAGCTTGTCGAAGAGTCGAACTCCTCGCCCTCGTCCCACCACTCACCCGTCTCGGGGTCAGCGTGCCCCTCCGCGACCCGCCGCGGCGCGGCCGCCTGCGTGGTCGCGGCGGGCGCCGTATCCGCAGGCTGCAGCCGCAGCGCCACCTCCGCGGCATCCATGGGTCCGAGCATCCGGAGGAGGTCGGCGACGCCCTCGACGCCCCGTGCCCTACGCTCGGGCTCGAGGCGCTGAACCTCGCGCTCGAACTGCGCGATGATCGCGGGATCGAGGAGCTCGCGCATCTCGACCTTGCCCAGGAGCTCCGAAAGCAGCGCGGGATCAACGGAGAGGGCCGCCGCGCGACGCTCGGCCAGGGGAGAGTCCCCCTCGTACATGAACGCGCCGACGTAGCCGAAGAGGAGGTCGCGCGCGTACGGCGACGGCTGGGACGGCTCCGTCTCGACAAGTCGGATGCGGCGCTCGCCGATGCCGCGGGCGATGCGCAGCAGCGCCGGTACGTCGTAGACGTCCTGCAGCACCTCGCGGAGCGTCTCGAGGATGATCGGGAAGGTCGGATAGCGCCGCGCGACCTCGAGGAGCTGCGCCGAACGCTGCCGCTGCTGCCAGAGGGGGCTGCGGCGGTTCGGATTGGTCCTCGGCATGAGCAGGGCCCGTGCCGCACACTCCCGGAACCGCGAGGCGAACAGCGCAGAGCCGCCGACCTCGTCGGTGACGATCTGCTCGAGCTCGTCGGGATCGAAGACGAAGAGCTCGGCGCCCGGCGGCTCGGCTGTGGCATCCGGAATCCGGGCGATGATCCCGTCGTCGCTCGCGACCGCCGATCCGTCGACGCCCAACCGCTCGCGGATCCGGGCGTTCACCGCGAGAGCCCATGGCGCATGAACCGGCATGCCGTATGGGGAATGCAGGATGAGACGCCAGTCGCCCACCTCGTCGCGGCCGCGTTCCACCGTCAGGCTCTTGTCGGTCGGAAGCGTGCCGGTCGCCTCGCGCTGCTCGGCGAGGTAGGCCATGAGGTTGCCCGTCGCGTTGAGGTCGAGTCCTGCCTCGCGCAGCCGCGCCTCCGCCTTGTCGGGCTTCGCCGTCGAGACCTCGCGCGCGAAGGCCCCCAGGGCCTCACCGAGTTCTGCCGGCCGGCCGAGGCCGTCGCCGTGCCAGAACGGCACCTTGCCCGGCTGTCCGAACGCGGGCACGACGTTCACCCGATCGTGCGTGATCTCGACGATGCGCCAGCTGGTCGTGCCGAGCGTGAAGACGTCGTTGACGCGCGACTCGTAGACCATCTCTTCGTCCAGCTCGCCCACGCGAGCATTCGACGACTCGCCCGCGACGAAGACGCCGAACAGGCCGCGATCGGGGATCGTGCCGCCGCTCGTGACGGCGATGCGTTGCGCTCCGGGCCGGCCCGTGAGCACGCCGAGGTCGCGGTTCCACACGACGCGGGGCCGCAGCTCGGCGAACTCGTCGGAGGGGAAGCGGCCCGCGAGCAGGTCGAGCGTCGCCTCGTAGGCCGAGCGGGGCAGCGAGCGGAACGGCGCGCTGCGCCTGACCGTCTCGTACCAGCCCTCGACGTCGACGGGACCGACGGCGCAGGCCGCGACGGTCTGCTGCGCGAGGATGTCGAGCGGGTTCTGCGGCACCGAGATCGCCTCGATCTTGCCGGCGAGCATGCGCTCCGTGACGATCGCGGTGTGCAGCACGTCGCCCCGATGCTTGGGGAAGAGTGCGGCGCGGCTCACCTCGCCCACCTGGTGCCCCGCGCGGCCGATGCGCTGCAGGCCGGAGGATGCCGAGGGCGGCGCCTCGACCTGGATCACGAGGTCGACGGCGCCCATGTCGATGCCCAGCTCGAGGCTCGAGGTCGCCACGACGCAGCGCAGCACGCCGGACTTGAGCTCCTCCTCGACCTGCGCGCGCTGCTCCTTCGAGACCGAGCCGTGGTGCGCCTTCGCGAGCACGGGGGCGGCGCCCGAGGTCGACCCCGCCTGCGCCATCATCGCCGCGGGCATTCCGGCCCCTGAGCCCGAGGGCTCCGGCAGATCTAGCCCGAGGCGCTCCGAGTAGATCTCGTTGAGCCGTGCGGTCAGCCGCTCGCCGAGCCGCCGGGAGTTGACGAACACGATGGTGGAGCGCTGCTGCAGGATGCGATCGACGATCGCCTCCTCGACGTGCGGCCACAGCGACCCCGTCACCTCGGTGCTCTCGGACGTGGACCGGGCTCCCGAGCCGAACCAGTCCTCGTCCTCGTCGGCGCCCGGCGGGGTCTCTTCGACGTCGGCGCCTGGAGGAGGCGGGGGGTTGAGCATGTCGTCGACCGGGACGACGACCCGCAGGTCGAAGGCCTTCGACGACTTCGGCGCGACGATCTCGACCGGCGCCGCGCCGCCGAGGAACCGGGCGACCTCGTCGATCGGGCGGACGGTCGCCGACAGCCCGATGCGCTGCGCGGGCGGCGAGCCCGGCTGCAGCGATTCGCGAAGGGCGTCCAGCCGCTCGAGGCTCACCGCGAGGTGGGCGCCGCGCTTCGTCGCCGCGACGGCGTGCACCTCGTCGATGATCACGGTGTGCACGCCGGCGAGGGTCTGCCCCGCCTGGCTCGTCAGCATGAGGTAGAGCGACTCGGGAGTCGTGATGAGGATGTCGGGCGGCGCCGAGACCAGCTTCCGACGATCGCTCGACGTCGTGTCGCCCGAGCGCACTCCCACCGAGACGTCCGGCACCGTGATGCCCAGCCGGCGCGCCGACTGCCCGATTCCGACGAGCGGCGACCGCAGGTTGCGCTCGACGTCGACGCCGAGGGCTTTCAGCGGAGAGATGTAGAGGATGCGGGTGGGGGATGCCGCGGCATCCCGTCTCTTCTTGCCCCGCCCAGGAGCGGGCTCGGAGTTCTCGGGAGCCTTCTCGCGGAAGACCCTGTCGATCGCGTACAGGAAGGCGGAGAGGGTCTTGCCGGAGCCCGTCGGAGCCACGACGAGCGCGTGCTTGCCGGCGGAGATCGCATCCCACGCGCCGATCTGCGCGTTCGTCGGCTGCGCGAAGGCGCCGCGGAACCAGTCCTGCGTGGCAGGCGAGAACCGCGCGAGCACACGCTGTGCCGAGGCTCCCGAAGCGTCGCTCATCCCTCCATCCTCCCGGACACCGCCGACATCGGGGGCGGTCAGATGAGAACTTTCTCCTGATCGAGAGACCATTCGCGCGTCTCGCCGCCCGAGCCTGCCCGCAGCTGACGAGGCCCCGCGGTCTCTCCCTCGCGGCGGCCGTCTGACCGGGTCAATCCTTACCGAGGGGAATGAGCAGCCAGAGCAGCAGGTAGAGCCAGATCGACAGGCCGAAGAAGACGACCGAGCCGACCATGACGACGCGGACGACGATGGGGCTCATCTCGAAGCGGTTCGCGATCGCGAGGCAGACGCCACCGAGGACGCGACCGGTGCGGGGACGTACGAGCTCGGCCATGCGACCATCCTGCCCCCATCGTCCCCGCACCGATAGACGTCATCGCTCCCCGAGCGTCCCGTCGCGGTCGAGCTCCAGCACGAGGTCGACGCCGAGCCGCTCGAGGAACGCGTCGTCGTGGCTCACGACGAGCACCGCCCCCCGGTAGGCAGAGAGCGCCTCGACGAGGCGGTCGACCGTGTCGAGGTCGAGGTTGTTCGTCGGCTCGTCGAGCACCAGCAGCTGCGGCGGCGGGTCGGCGAGCAGCAGCCGCGCAAGGGCGACGCGGAACCGCTCGCCGCCCGAGAGCGTCGAGACGGGCCGGGTCGCGGCATCCCCTCGGATCAGGAAGCGCGCCAGCCGGTTGCGCAGCTCCGGGATCGGAACGTCCGGCGCCGCGGCGGCGACGTTCTCGACGACGGATGCCTCGTCCTCCAGCCCGTCGACGCGCTGCGGCAGGTAGCCGATCCGATCGGTGTGAGCCCTCGCCGCGCACGACGCCGGCAGGACACCGTGGGAATCCGCCGGCTCGGGGGCCGCGCCCGCGGATCCCGAATCCGCGAGATCCGTGCCGGTCGACCCGACGAGCCGCTCGAGCAGCGTCGTCTTCCCGACGCCGTTCGGTCCGATGAGCGCGACGCGCTCCGGGCCCTGGAGGATCCAGGACCGGGTGCCGTCGCCGATCGTCGCGATCCGTCGCCCCGCGGGCACACCCGGGGCGGGCAGATCGATATGAAGCGACGCGTCGTCGCGCACGCGCCGTTCCGCGGCGTCGAGCGCCAGGCGAGCGGATGCCTCGCGGTCGGCCTTCTCGCCGCGCATCTTGCCCGCCGACACCTGCGCCGCACGCTTCAGGTTGCCCGCGACGATGGGCGGCACGCGCTTCTCGAACTGCGCCTTGCGCCCCATCGCGACTCGCTTCGCGAGCTTCGACTCGGCCTCGATGCGCTCGCGCTTCTCGCGCTTGAGGAGCTGCTCCGCGGTGCGCTCGGCCTGCCGAGCGGCGCCCTGCTCGGCATCCAGCCATGCGCGCCACTCCGAGTACGGGCCGCCGAAGACCGACAGCTCGTTCTCGTACAGCTCGGCGGTGTCGTCCACGAGCTCGAGGAGGGCGGTGTCGTGGCTGACCACGATGAGGGCTCCCCGCCACCCGCGGACCATGGCGTAGAGCCGGGCGCGGGCGTCGCGGTCGAGGTTGTTCGTCGGCTCGTCGAGGAGCGCGATGGGCGAATTGCGCAGCCGGATGCCGGCGATGGCGGTCAGGACGGCCTCGCCGCCCGAGAGCTCGCCGACGCGGCGGTCGAGCATGTCGGGTGCGAGCCCGGCCTCGGCCAGCGCCGCATGGGAGCGCGCCTCGATGTCCCACTCCGCGCCGACGGCGTCGAAGTGGGCGGGGTCGGGGTCGCCCGACTCGATCGCGCGGAGCGCGACGAGCGGAGCGGCCACGCCGAGCAGTTCGGCGACGGGCCGGTCGACGTCGAGCGTCAGGCGCTGCGGGAGGTACGCGGCATCCGTCGACCGCGTCACCTGCCCGCGATCGGCGGCGAGCTCGCCGGCGATGAGCCGGAGCAGCGTCGACTTGCCCGATCCGTTCCGGCCGACGAGACCGGTGCGGCCTGAGCCGAACGCTCCGGAGAGGCCGGCGAGGGCGGTCGTGCCGTCGGGCCAGGTGAAGGTGAGGTCGTCGATGACGACGGAGGGGGTGAAGGTATGGGCGGGCATGAGGCTCCTCGGTGTCGTGGGATGCACTGACACCGAAGAGGCCGCGAAAGCGTCCGGAGAAGCCGGAGCCGGATGACGGCGGAGGTCGACGGGTCAGCGCGGATCGGGGCGCAGACTCGCGTCGAGGATGTCCGGGAACGGACAGAGGGGTCGACGGATCAGCGCGTGGTCACAGCGCGGTCGCGACGATCTCCGTCAACGTCTTTCCTCACACTCGGGACAAGGACCGGCCAAGCATAGCGAACCGATCCTGAAAGAGGAACGGGATGCCTCGACCCGCGCTCCTCACAGCTGCGGCTCCGACACCTGGATGTGCTCGGGGTCCGTGGTCATCCCGCCAGGTTCTCGAGCTGCTTGTCGAGGAAGACCCGCACGTCAGCGAGCTCGGCCTCCGACACGCTGTGCGTGAGGCCCTGGTAGACCCGTCCGCTCAAATCGACGTGCGCGGGCAGCCACTCGATGCTGTGCGCGACGAGGAACTCGGGGATGACGTCGTCGTGGGTGCCGCGGCCCCAGAACACCGGTGGCTTGCGCGCGGCCAGCTCCGCGTCTCGGGGCAGCTCGCCGGGGGTCGCATAGCCCGACAGGTTCACGACGAATGCCAGTCGCTCCGGGGCGAGCCGCAGAGCCTGCAGTGACACCGCGCCGCCCTGCGAGAAGCCGAGCAGGCCGACCGGCGTGGGCGCGGGTGCGACGGCATCGAGCCAGTGCAGGAGGCGGGCGGCGGCATCCGTCGTCCTCGCCGCATCGCGGCCTTCGAGGCCCTCGATGGGGTACCACGAGTAACCAGGGGCGGGCCACGGCGGCGCGAGCGGCGCCCGGACGGCGGCGACCGCGAACTCGGACGGAAGGTAGGGGACGAGGCCGAACAGGTCGTTCTCATCGGCGCCGTAGCCGTGCAGCAGCACCAGCAGCGGCCTGCCCCCCGATCCGCGGGAGGAGCCGACCAGAGCACGATGTCGGGATCGAGGTGCGGGGTCTCGGTCGACGGATCGGTCATGCCCTCGATCCTGGCACTCGTACTCGACGTGCGGTCGGTCGGAGCCGTGCCGCCGAGGGCCCTGCGGTATACAGGAGGCATGCCGGTCCGCACGCCAGACCCCGATCCCAACGAGAGCGACGACCAGGGCACGCCCCGCGATCCTCTCGGCGGCATCGGCGCGTCGTTCGGGGTGCCGGGGAATCCGCTCGGCGACGGCACCTTCGGGTCGCCGGCTCCCGGAAACGCCGCGAACCCCGGGTGGCTCACCGACATCGAGCTCGCCGAGGCGCGTCGACGCCTGCCGATGCTCTACGTCGAGGCGCTTCCCGTGCGGACCGACGGCATGGGAGCCGTGACGCAGGTGGGCATCCTGCTGCGCGCCACCCCGCTGGGCGAGATCACCCGCACGATCGTCTCGGGACGCGTCCGCTACGGCGAGACCGTGCGGGATGCGCTGTTCCGCCACCTCGAGAACGATCTGGGGCCGATGGCGTTTCCGCTCCTGCCGCCCCAGCCCGTGCCCTTCACCGTCGCGGAGTACTTCCCGATCCCCGGCGTCAGCGCCTTCCACGACGACCGGCAGCACGCGGTCTCCCTCGCGTTCGTCGTGCCCGTGACAGGCACGTGCGAGCCCCGCCAGGACGCGCTGGAAGTCACGTGGCTCTCACCCGCGGAAGCGGCGTCGGACTCGCTCGCGGCCGAGATGGAGGGCGGGCGCGGCACGCTCGTGCGCCTCGCGCTCGCGAGCGTCGGCGCGCTCCGCTGAGCTGACCTCAGCGACCCGCGAACCCCCTCCTTCGTCGGGCAGGCGAGCGACTCGGACGCGGCGTCGTGGGCGCGCTCCCAGGGCCGTTCCCCCCGCACAGTTTCGGCAGGTATGATTCCCCCGACCGAGGCGCGATCCCGCGCCGGATCCCCCCAATACCGACGTCGCGGCACCCCGCGCGACGACCTCGCCGCAACGCGACCGCCGAGCCCGATCGACGGTCGCGGAACGAGGCCTGTCCGCCCGCTCTGCCCGCCGTCCTCGAGCTCATGAAGCGAAGAAGCGGAGAGTCAGATGTCCGACCAGCAGAGCCCTGCCCGGAACGCCCGCCCCGAAGACGCGTCCCCGTTCGACGAACTGATGATCGGCGGCGAGCAGTCCGTCGCCGGTCCCTCGTTCACGACGGCGTTCCGGGGCTATGACAAGGACGAGGTCGACGCGGCCATCGCGCGCCTGACGGCGCGACTGCGCGCGGAGAGCGACGAGATCACGCTGCTCGAGCAGCGCTACCGCCACGTGAGCGACACCGCGAACGCGCAGAGCATGGAGGCCGTCGAGCGCATCGAGTCGGAGTATGAGGCCAAGCTCGCCGACGCCGACGCCCGCAGCCGCGAGACGATCGACCGGCTGAAGGCCGCGCTCAACACGGCGAACGCGCGTCTCGGCAAGGTACAGGACCGCGTGCAGTCCGAGGTGGCCGCCGCCGACGCCCGCAACCGCGATGCGATCGAGCGCCTCGAGGCCGAGCTCACGGCGGCGAACGCCCGCGCCGCCAAGGCCGAGTCGCAGGTTCAGGCGCTGAGCGACGAGCTCGTCGAGGGGGCCGGGCAGGACTCCAGCCGGCCGCAGTTCGAGGAGATCCTCCGCGTCGCCGAAGACCAGGCGAGCCTCATCATCCGCAACGCCAGCATCCAGGCCGACCGCCTGCTCGAGGCCGCGCGCGAAGAGATCGGCAACCGCCGCAAGGAAGTACAGGTCGAGGCCGAGGCGATCCTCACCCAGGCACAGCACGAAGCGCAGCAGGCCCGCCTCCGCATCGACACCGAGCTGACGGCGCACGAGGCCCGTCTCGAGCGCGAGGCCGCGCACGCCGCCGAGAAGGTGTCACAGGCCGAGCAGGAGGCCGCCGCGATCCGCAGCGAGGCCGAGAAGGGCGCCGCGTCGCTGCGCTCGATGGTCGCCCGCGAGACGTCGCTCTCGCGCCAGGAGGCCGAGGAGGCGGTGCGCGAGCTGCGCATGCGCGCGCTCGAGTTCGAGGAGTCGCTCACCCGCCGGCAGAGCGATGCTCAGCAGGAGTTCCTCATGCTCCATAACCAGGCCGTCGCGCACGCCGAGCGGATCACGCAGGATGCGAACGACCAGGTCGCCGCGTCGCTCGAGCACGCTCAGCGCGTCGGAGCGAAGGCCGACGACTTCGATCGCCTCATGCGGGCGCAGGCCGCGCAGATCGAGGCCGATGCGAACATCCGCGCACGTGAGACCCTCGACCGGGCTCGTGACAAGGCGCAGAAGATCATCGAGACGGTGACCGCGCACTCGCAGGGCGTGCTGCGCGACGCCGAGGACCGCACGCGCCAGCTGCGCTGGCAGCAGCACCAGCTCACGAGCTTCATGGCCGAGGTGCGTGAGCTCATCCGCCCCGAGACGCCGTTCGACGCGACGGACGAGCCGTCGAGCGGGTCGACCCCTCCCGCCGAGGAGGAGACGACGGATGCCGCGGCTGCCGAAGCCGCGGACCCCGATGGCGCGGCCCCCAAGGGCGATGGCACCGAGCTCGAGCACTCCGGCGTCGAGCAGTCCGACGGCGAGCGCACCCACGTCGAGCACACCGAGTCCGAGCACGGCGACGGCGAGCACGGGGGCCAGCACAGGAGCGCCGAGGAGCACACCGAGGTCGAGCGGTCCTCCGAGCACCACGGGGCCGAGGGTGCGCCCGCCGACGCGGAGCAGCACAACAGCTGACGCCCGCCGATCCCATGAGAAGGGGTCGAGCACAGCCCGGAGCTGCGCTCGACCCCTTCGTCGTGTCCGGCGCTACGCCGAGGTCTCGCGGGCGATCGCCGTGACGAACGCGTCCACGTCCCCTTCGGTGGTGTCGAAGCTGCACATCCAGCGCACCTCGTTCTTCGCGGCATCCCAGTCGTAGAACCGGAAGCTCTCGCGCAGCCGGTCGGCGACGCCGGCGGGGAGGGTGGCGAAGACGCCGTTCGCCTGAGTGGGCTGCGTGAAGGCCACACCGCGGATCGACCCGTCGGCGATGCCCGCCTCGACGCCCGCACGCAGGCGCTGGGCCATCGCGTTGGAGTGCTGTGCGTTGCGCAGCCACAGGTCGCCCTCGAGGAGCGCGACGAGCTGAGCCGAGACGAACCGCATCTTCGAGGACAGCTGCATGTTGAGTTTGCGCAGGAAGGTGAGACCCGAGGATGCCTCGGGGTCGAGCACGACGATGGCCTCGCCCACCATCGCGCCATTCTTCGTGCCGCCGAAACTGAGGACGTCGACCCCGACGTCGCGCGTGAAGGCGCGGAGGGGGAGGTCGAGGGAGGCCGCGGCGTTCGCGATGCGCGAGCCGTCGACGTGCAGCCGCATGCCGAGGGGGTGGATGTGGTCGGCGATGGCGCGGATCTCGTCCGGCGTGTAGAGCGTGCCGAGCTCGGTCGACTGTGTGATCGAGACGACGAGGGGCTGCGCGCGGTGCTCGTCGCCCCATCCCCACGCCTCTCGGTCGATCAGCTCGGGGGTGAGCTTCCCATCGTCGGTCGGGACGTTGAGGATCTTGATGCCGGCGACGCGCTCGGGCGCTCCGCCCTCGTCGACGTTGATGTGCGCCGTCGTCGCCGCGACGACCGCACCCCAGCGCGGCAGCATCGACTGCAGGCCCGTGACATTGGCCCCCGTGCCGTTGAAGACGGGGAACGCCTCGGCGCCCTCGCCGAAATGCTGGGCCATGACCTCCTGCAGGCGCGCCGTGTAGGCGTCCTCGCCGTAGGCGACCTGATGCCCCTCGTTCGCGGCCGCGATGGCGGCGAGGATCTCGGGGTGGATGCCGGAGTAGTTGTCGGACGCGAAGCCGCGCACCGTGCGGTCATGGATCGTGGTCACGATCCACCAATCTACTTCGCCGCCCCCGGCCCCCCGCCCCGCCCGGTCCCTGAGCTCGTGGAGGGGTGGAACGCCGGCCCCTCCGGTCCCGTTCAGCCGAGCGTCACGACCGTGTCGTTGACGTCGGCCGCGTCGGCGGCCCACAGACCGGTGAACGCGTCGGCCAGGGTCTGCTCCAGTCCGTCGAGGGCCTTCACGCGGAAGACGACGGATGCCGCGGCCAGCGGCTGCGAGGCATCCCGTGCCGCCTTCGCGAAGCCCTGAGCGACGGCGCGCGTCCATGCCTCGCTCGCCGCCTTGACGGCCGCGTAGTTCGCGCCGCCGGCGAGCGGACGGGCCACCGCCGTCGACGAGACGATCGCGAGGCGGCCTGCCGGGGACGAGCGCAGGTCGTCGTCGAAGGCACGGGTGACATGGCGGAGCGCGGTCAGCGACCGCTCGAGGAAGCGGAAGTCGTCGTCGGTCTGACCCGCGAGGCCGCCGCCGCCGCGCCAGCCGCCGACGAGGTGCAGGACGCCGTCGATGCGCCCGACGTCGGCGTGCAGCTCGTCCGCGAGCCCGCGGACCGCCGCTTCGTCGGTCAGGTCGCACGCCGCTCCGCGCACGCCCGGAAGAGCCTCCGCCATGCGGTCGAGCTTGGCCGGATCGTGCCCGGCCACCACCACTGTCGCTCCGCGATCCAGGGCCGTCCGCGCGGCCGCCTCGCCCACGGCGCTCGTGCCGCCGGACAACAGGATCGTGCGGCCCGCCAACGACGTCGTCATGGGTCCATCCTCCCACTCGGGGTTTACGCGTGTCGGAGCCGCCCGTTAGCCTCGCCCCATGGCCTCCGACACCGGCCCTTCGGACGCCCCTCGCGAGACCGTGCTCGCGCCGCCCGGGGGTATGCGCATCTTCATCCAGGTGCTCGTCAACACCGCCGTCGCGAACATCACGACGAGCTTCCTGTGGTTCGCGCTGACGTTCTGGGCCTACCTCGAGACGAAGTCGGTCCTCGCCACGGGCGTCATCGGCGGCGTCTACATGCTGCTGATCGCGCTGTTCGGGATGCTGTTCGGCACCGTCGTCGACCGTCATCGCAAGCACCGCGTCATGGTGCTGTCGGGCTTCGTCACGCTGGCGGCGTTCCTCATCGCCGGCGCCATGTGGATCGCGCTCGGCGAACCCACCCTCATCGACCTCGGTCAGCCCTGGTTCTGGATCTTCTCCGCGATCATCCTGGCCGGCGCCGTCGTCGAGAACCTCCGCAGCATCGCCCTCTCGACGACCGTCACCCTCCTCGTGCCCGTCGAAAGGCACGCCAACGCCAACGGGCTGGTCGGCACCGTGCAGGGCATGGCCTTCATGGTCACGAGCATCTTCAGCGGCCTCGCGATCGGCCTCCTGGGAATGGGCTGGACACTCGTCATCGCTCTCGTCCTGACGGCCGCGGCGCTCCTCCACCTCATGCTGATCCGCATTCCCGAGGCGAAGCCGGCCGCCTCGGGCGAGAAGCTTCCGTTCATCGACTTCCGCGGCAGCGTCCGGGCCGTCGCCGCGGTCTCGGGGCTCTTCGCGCTCATCATCTTCTCGACGCTCAACAACCTCATCGGCGGCGTCTACATGGCGCTCATGGACCCCTACGGCCTGACGCTCTTCCCGGTCGAGTGGTGGGGAGTCGTGCTCGGCGTCACGGCGACGGGCTTCATCATCGGCGGCGCGTTCGTGGCGAAGTTCGGTCTGGGCAAGAACCCCATCCGCACGATGCTCCTCTTCGTCATCGTGATGGGCGTCCTCGGCAGCCTCTTCACGATCCGTGAGTGGTGGTGGCTCTACGCCCTCGGGATCTGGCTGTACATGTGCATCATCCCGGTCGTCGAGGCGTCCGAGCAGACCGTGATCCAGCGGGTCGTGCCCTATGCGACGCAGGGGCGCGTCTTCGGCTTCGCCCAGGCGTTCGAGGCGGCCGCGGCACCCATCACGGCCTTCCTCATCGCGCCGATCGCGCAGTTCTGGATCATCCCCTATATGAACTCCGAGGCGGGTCAGCAGACGTGGGGGTGGCTCCTGGGCGAGGGGGAGGCGCGCGGGATCGCCCTGGTGTTCCTGGTCTCGGGGTTCATCATGGTCGTGCTGGCGCTCCTCGCCTTCACGACGCGCTCCTACCGCACCCTCTCGCGGGAGTACGAGACGGGCGAGACGGGCGCGACGAGCGACGCGGCGGGGACGGATGCCGAGGCATCCGTCGCCACGCCGCCCGCCGCGGGCGCAGCGACCGAGCCCGCCCCAGAGAGCTCGGGCCGCTGAGCCACCTCGTCTCCGAGGCGACCGAGGTCAGTCGGTGCCGCGGATGCCCGAGGTCGACTCGATGACGGGGCGCATCTTCTTCTCGAGCGCCTCGTAGAACATCGAGAGCGGGAACTCGTCGTCGAGGACGGCGTCCGTGTAGCCCTTCGGCATGCCGGCGAGCACCTCGTCCGAGAGACCGCGCGCCCAAACCGACGCCGGGTTGGGCGTCAGCGTGCCGCGCACGAGGTCGTACGCGGCGAGCCAGTGCGCCGTCTTCGGACGGTCGATCGAGCGCCAGTAGAGCTCGTCGATGGCGTCGCCGAGCGCCACGACCGCTGCGGGCACGTCGTCCCAGTCGAAGGCGAGCGACGTGTCGGTCCAGTGCAGCACGTTGCGCTGGTGCAGCCAGGCGAACAGCAGCTGTCCGCCGAGACCGTCGTAGTTGCGCACGCGCGTGCCCGTGATCGCGAACCGGAAGATCCGGTCGAAGATCACGGCGTACTGCACGAGCTTCGCGTGCTGCAGCATCTCGGTCTCGGTCGCATCGAGGTCGCCGGCGCGGGCGGCCAGACGCTGCTCGATGGCCACGCACTCTCGGAACGCGGTGAGGTCGCAGCGCAGCTCTTCGAGCGAGTACAGGAAGTACGGCATCCGCTGCTTGATCATGAACGGGTCGAACGGCAGGTCGCCGCGCATGTGGGTGCGGTCGTGGATGATGTCCCACATCACGAAGGTCTTCTCGCTCAGCGCCTGGTCGTCGAGCATCGCCGCCGCCTCGGCGGGAAGGTCGAGCTTGGTGATCTCGGCGGCGGCGTGGACGACCCGGCGGTAGCGCGCGGCCTCGCGGTCCTGGAAGATCGCGCCCCACGTGAAGGCGGGGATCTCCCGCATCGCGACCGTCTCGGGGAACAGGACGGCCGAGTTGGTGTCGTATCCGGGCGTGAAGTCGACGAGCCGCAGCGAGACGAACAGCTTGTTGCCGTAGTCGCCCGCTTCGAGCTGCGCGATGAAGTCCGGCCAGATGACCTCGACGATCAGCGCCTCGACGAATCGATCGGCCGAGCCGTTCTGCGTGTACATCGGGAAGACCACGAGGTGACGGATGCCGTCGATCCGATGCTGCTGCGGCTGGAACGCCACAAGCGAATCGAGGAAGTCCGGGATGCCGAAGCCGCCGTCCGCCCACCGCTCGAAGTCGCGCTCGGAAGCCGCGAGGTAATCCGCATCGTGGGGGAAGAGCGGCGCCAGCTCGCGGATCGCCCCGACGATGACCTCGACGCAGACCCGAGCCTCGGCGTGGTCGGCCGGGTCGGGGATCGAGCCGTCCTTGGCCTGCATCGTCTGCAGGTTCGTCGCGGCATCCTTGAGCCGGTGCCATGCCGGGCTGTGCTCGACATCAGCGGCAGGTCCCGTCCGCACCTCGTGCCGGAGGGTGTCCTCGACGACCTCGGGCTCACCGATGATCGCCTCGACCGCACCTTCGTGCATGTGGCTGATGGACATGTGGACCTCCGATCGGATGTCGGGTGGACGGATGATTTCGACATTCTACGGAAATCCTCCGGCCAAATCGATCCCGCGCCGAAATCCTTCCGGTGCGGGTCAAAGGGGATAACCTCACGCACATGAGTGGTGACCAGACGACGGACGGGATGCCGCCCGCCCGCGTCGACGATCCGGTCGATGCGAGCATCATCCGCGAGGTGTCACGCGACGCGCGAGCGACGCTCGCCGACATGTCGAAGGCCGTCGGCCTGTCGGTCTCGGCCGTCCAGGCGCGCCTGCGTCGCCTCGAGGCCCGCGGGGTCATCGTCGGCTACCGCGCGGTGCTCGACCCGGAGGCGGTGGGCCGGCCGCTCGCGGCATTCATCGAGATCACGCCGCTCGATCCCGCTCAGCCGGACAACGCGCCCGAGCTGCTCGAGCACCTCACGGCGATCGAGGCCTGCCACTCCATCGCGGGCGACGCGAGCTACATGCTCTTCGTGCGGGTCCCGTCGCCGCGCGAGCTGGAAGCCCTCATCCGCGACATCCGTCTGGCGGCGTCGGTCAACACGCGCACGACAGTGGTGCTCCAGACCTTCTACGAGAACCGGCCGGTCGAGCCCGCGCAAGGGGACGACGTGGCGGGCCCGGACCGATAGCCTCCCCGGATGGGGAAGCAGGGGAAGTCTCTCGAGCCGCATCCGACGGGTGCGGGTGTGCTCATCGTGCGGAATCCGCAGTCGGGGCGGGATGTGATCCGGCGCGATCCCGGCGGTCTGATCGGCGAGCGGCTCCCCGAGGCGCGGGTGCACGAGCTCCTCGAGGGAGAGCTGCTGAGCGATGTCGTCGCCCGCGCGATCGAGGGCGAGGACCCGCCCACTGTGCTGGGCATCCTCGGCGGCGACGGGTCGGTGTCGCGCATGGCGCACCTGGCGCGACAGCACGGCCTTCCGCTGCTCGTGCTCCCGGGCGGCACCTTCAACCACTTCGCGCGGGCCGTCGGGCTCGAGAGCGTCGACGCCGCGATCGATGCGCTGGTGGCGGGTGAAGGAATGCCGGTGACCGCCGCCGAGGTCTGCGCAGACGACGGCGAGCCGGTCACGGTGCTCAACGCGGTCTCGGTCGGCACCTACCCGCAGGTCATCGCGGAGCGCGAGGACCGTATGGACGACATGGGCAAGTGGTTCGGCGGCGTGGCGGCGACCTGGCGTGCGCTGCGCGACGCGACCCCGGTCGTCATCGGCAGGGACGGGCGCCACGCGAAGGTCTGGTCGGTCTTCGTGAGCGTCGGCCGCAACGCCCCCGACCGCGTCGCGATGATGCAGCGGCAGACGATCCACGACGACCTTCTTGATGTCCGCATCCATCACGCGCGGGGCTCCCGGCTGCGCGCCGTCGCATCGCTCGCCTTCGGACGCAAGACGACGGCGATCCTCCGCGCGGTCCGCCTCATGCCCCCGGACTCCGATGTCGAGCGGCTCGTCGTGCGCGAGCTGACGCTGTCGGTGCGCGCGGCGGACGGCGGCCCCTCGATCTATGTGCACGACGGCGAGCTGGAGGAGGAGACCCCGCGCGGCTATGTGCTGCGGTGCATCGTCGTGCCCGAGGCGCTGCGGGTATACGCGCCGGGGGCCGCCCGCGAGTAGCCGCCGCAGACGGAATCCATATCTTCCTATTGACAATGGGAAGATATCTGCTCAATACTGTGAGCCATGAGACGACGTGCGGGAACGCTGGTGCCTCTCGAGGCGCAGATCCTCGACGCGGCGCTGCGGCTGCGCCGGTCCGGCGACGAGCACTTCCACGGGTTCGCGCTCGCGAAGATGCTCGCCGGCGACGGGTCGACGCTCACGGCGCACGGCACCCTCTACAAGGCGCTCGGCAGGCTCGAGAAGGCCGGTCTGCTCGAGAGCGAGTGGGAGGATGCCGAAGCCGCGCAGGATGAGGGGCGTCCGCGCCGCCGTCTCTATGGCGTGACGGGCGCGGGCCAGCTCGCGCTCGCCGCGCACCGGGCCGAGACCGCGCACGTCGCCCCCGTCGGGCGCGCCGCGTGGGAGGCGCTATGAGCGCCACGACGGCTCCGAACCGGAGTGCGGGTGACGACCGGGCGGCCGAAGCCGCCGCGGCCGTCGCCCGGCACTGGGTCCGCTGGTACTCCGGACTCGTGGGCACGGAGGCGGCCGAGCGTCGCCGTGCCGAGATCGAGTCCGACCTGTGGGAGCAGCGGGCCGAAGCACGCGAGACCGGCAGGCGATCCGTCGCCGTCGCCGGGTCGATCGCGTGGCGGGTCGTGGGCGGCGTGCCCGACGACCTGCTGTGGGTACGAACACAGCGCCTGGCGATGCGGGGTCAGCGGGCCGAACGAAAGGCATCCGCCATGAACCCTCTCGGAAACACCCTCGCCCGCTGGTGGTGGGTCGCAGGAGCCGCCGTGCTCGCCGCGATCTTCCTCAGCGCCGGCATCGACAACCTCGTGGGCGACTACGCGCCGCTCCCCGAGGCGGCAGCGCAGTGCTTCACCTACCTCGCGATCCTCGTCGCGGGGATCGCCTGCAGCTACAAGGCGCCGCGCACGAGCGCAGCGCTCGTCGCCATGGGGTCCCTGCCGACCGTCGTCGCGTACTGGCTGCCGCCGCTGATGATCTTCGGCCTGGCCGTGGCGGCCGGGGCGCTCTTCCAGGTCGCCCGCTGCAGCGCTCCCGGTGCTCTCGCCCGAGCGGGCGGGGCACTCGGGGGACTGCTTCTGGGTGCGGCGGCGATCATGCCGATGCTCGGTCTCGCTCCGGGTGCCGTGACGTCGCCGTTCGTCGCCTTCGGCATCGCTCTGATCATCCTCGGCGCGGGCATCGCCCTCCTCGTCGCCACTCGAGCGCCCGCCACGCGCACCGTGGAGTCGGTGAACGCCCCGACGCTCGTCGCCTGACCCGCGAGGGGCGCAGCCCCCTCGCTCCTCGACCCGGCACGGCCGCGGCTCCGCCGCGACCCCGCACGTGCCGGCCCGCGGTCCGGGATGCCCTCGGCAGGCATCCCGGACCCGCGTCGTGTCCGCCGGCAGGACGACGTGGATACATCGCGCGACGGATGCCGCGGCATCCCGTCGTCCCGTAGCGTGAAGCCGATGTTCCGCCGCCTCACGACCGCCCAGATCGTCGTCGACGTCCTGCTCGCGGGCCTCTTCGCCGCTGTCGCGGCCCCCATCGAGATCGCGCTGGGACGGACCGTCGACAGCAACGCGCTCGGGACGGCGCTCGTCGTCGTGATCTTCGCGGGGGCGCTCGCGGTGCGCCGGCTCTCGCCGGGCCTGTCGCTCGGCCTCGCGTGGCTGGGCGCGATCGTACAGATGAGCTTCGGCCGCAGCCCCGGATTCGCCGACTTCGCGATCTTCGCCGTGCTGTACGCCACGGCGGCGTATGGATCGCGCCTGGTCTTCTGGCTCGGGTTCTCGTCGACGATCGTCGGCGCGGCCGTCATCACGCTCTACCTCTTCGCGGGACCGGTCGTCGTCACGGGGCTCGACTGGTCCACGATCACGACGGCGGCGGCCGTGCTCATCGCGGCGACGTTCGCGCTGATGCTCGCGTGGACGGTCGGCGCGCTCGTCCGCACGGCACTGCGCGCGCGGGTCACCCGCGAAGCGCAGCGCCGCGCCGAGGAGGAGACCGTCGCGGAGCAGGAGCGGGTGCGGATCGCACGCGACATGCACGACGTCGTGGCGCACTCGCTCGCCGTCGTCATCGCGCAGGCCGACGGGGCGCGGTATGCCGCGGCATCCGATCCCACGGTCGCCACGGCCGCCCTCGGCACCATCTCGTCGACGGCCCGTTCGGCGCTCGCGGACGTGCGGCTGCTCCTGTCGCAGCTGCGCCACAGCCAGGGCGACGGCCCGCAGCCGACCCTGGCCGACCTCGAAGAGCTCTACGCGCAGGTGCGGGCTGCGGGCGTCGACCTGCGCGTCGACATCGACCCCGCCCCGCCGGGCGAGCCCCCGGCCGCCGTGCAGCTCGCCGTGTACCGCGTGCTTCAGGAGGCCCTCACGAATGCCCTGCGCCACGGCGACGGGGGGACGGTGAATGTGCGGATCGCCTGGCTCGCGGACCGCGTCGACCTCTCGGTGCGGAATCGGACGAAGACGGATGCCGCGCCCGGCGCGGGACACGGCGTCATCGGCATGCGCGAGCGTGCCCAGCTCGCCGGCGGGAGCCTCACCGCCGAAGCGGTCGACGGGGCGTTCGTGGTCCGGGCGAGTCTCCCGGTCGGGGCGGCCGCATGATCCGGGTCGTGCTGGTCGACGACCAGGCCCTGTTCCGCGCCGGCATCCGGATGCTCGTCGACTCCCAGCCCGACTTGGAGGTGGTGGGCGAGGCATCCGACGGTCGCGAGGCTCTTGCGGTCGTTCGGGCGACGCGGCCCGACGTCGTGCTGATGGACATCCGCATGCCCGTGCTCGACGGCCTCGCCGCGACGGTGGAGCTGCTGCGCGACGACGCGCCCCCCGCGCATCGTCATGCTGACGACGTTCGACCTCGACGAGGCGGCGGCCCGCGCGATCCGCCAGGGCGCGAGTGGGTTCCTGCTCAAGGACGCCGACCCGGAGTTCCTCCTCGCGGCGATCCGCACGGTGCACGCGGGGTCGGCCGTGATCGCGGCATCGGCCACCCGCGACCTGTTCGCGCACTTCACGGATGCGTCGCCCCAGCCGGTGCCGCCCGCCTACAGCGAGCTGACCGACCGCGAGCGCGAGATCTTCGCACTGGCCGCGCGGGGGCTCTCCAACGCCGAGATCGCGGCCCGCGAGTTCCTCTCGGAGGCGACGGTGAAGACACACATCAGCCGCATCCTCACGAAGCTCGGACTGCGCGACCGCGTGCAGCTCGTGGTCTTCGCCTTCGAGCACGGCCTGGCCTGATCAGGCCGGGTCAGCGCCCTTCGAGGGCGGCGCGGTGCTTCGCGTACTTCGGCTTGCCGACCCAGCGCCAGAGCAGCCGCACGGGCCCGGGCAGGTTCTTGCGCATCCACTGATCGCCGCCGTCGGGCTGCGACTCGAGGATGAGTCCGAGCGAGTTCCAGGTCTGCCCCTTCGGAGTCGCCTTGCGGCCGTGCTCCGAGAACCACTCCACCTCGGGCTGGGTGATGACCGTCTCCATGACCGGCACGATGTTCGTCTCCTCGTCGGGCAGGTGCACCGCCAGGGCTCCGTTGACGCCGTCGAGCGCCGCCAGGAGGGGCGCGGCATCCATGGTCCCCGCCGACCGTCGCCACGCCGGCAGCGCGGCATCCATCGCGTTCAGGTGCACGAGCAGCTCGGCGTGGTGCTGCTTCATGCGCTCGACGTGCACGGCGCACGCCGGGGCGCGCTCGGCCAGGGGCGCCCAGAGCCGCTCGTCCTCGCCCTCGTGGTGGGCGTGCAGCGCTGCCGACAGCAGGTCGAGCTGGCCCGCGACGACCTCGGCGTGTGCGGTGTCGCCCTGGGCGACTCCCCTCACGAGACGCGGCGCCTCGCCGAACCCCGCCTTGTACATGCGATGGATCTCGGCCATGCCGCTCGCATCGCACGTCTTGGCCTTCGGGACGTCACCGCTCGGCGGCAGGGGAGTGGCGGGCATGTCGGGCTCCTTCGCTGACTCGCGCACGACGCTAGCGGCACGCGCCCGCCCGCGGAAGAGCCGATCGTCCTGCCGGCGCTCCCCGGGTGCGGACGGCGACGGGATCATCCTGGAGATGTACGCGGATGCCTCTTGCGACCGACGCGGCAGCGCGGCGCCCCTCCCTAGCGTCGAAGGCATGCACATCTCATCGACCGACCTGGGCCTGGCCGCCCGGGTCCAGCAGCTCACCAAGACCTACGGCACCGGCGAGGGCGAGGTCACGGCGCTCGACAGCGTGAGCGTCGGCATCCGTCGCGGCGAGTTCACGGCCATCATGGGCCCGTCCGGGTCCGGCAAGTCGACGCTCATGCACATCATGGCGGGACTGGATGCCCCGACCCGAGGCCGCGCCTGGATCGGCGACACCGAGATCACGGGTCTGAGCGACCTCGACCTCACGGTCCTGCGCCGCCGCCGCGTGGGCTTCGTCTTCCAGGCCTTCAACCTCGTGCCGACCCTCGACGCCCTCGGCAACATCCTGCTTCCCTTCGACCTCGACGGACGCCGGCCGTCGGCGCTCGAGCGTGCCCGCATCGACGGCCTCGTCGAGTCGCTGGGTCTCGGCTCGCGTCTGCGCCACCGCCCGCACCAGCTCTCGGGCGGCCAGCAGCAGCGGGTCGCCATCGCCCGCGCTCTGGCGACGGCGCCCGATCTCGTCTTCGCCGACGAGCCGACGGGCAATCTCGACTCGCGCAGCGGCCGCGAGGTGCTCACGCTCCTGCAGACGGCGACCCGCGAGCACGGCCAGTCGATCGCGATGGTGACGCACGACCCCATCGCCGCGAGTCATGCCGACCGCGTGCTCTTCCTCGGCGACGGCCGCATCACCGCCGACAAGCCGCGTCAGACCGCCGAGGAGATCTCGGCGTACATGCTCGCCGCCGAGCTCGGTGCGGGCTCGCCGGCTGCGACGGCCGCCCCGGCCACCGCCGCCGCGGAGGTGTCGGCATGACCGCCGTCGCGGTGGACGGACGGATGCCTCGAGCCGCGGCATCCGCCCCCCTCGTGTGGCTCCGCGAACGCGGTATGGGCGCGAGCATCCTCGTCGCGGCCCTGTCGAGCGCCTTCGGCGTCGTGCTCATCTCGGCGACCGGCTTCATCGCGGCGATACTGCGCGCCGACCCGTACGTCGGCGACAGCGGCACGCTCGCCTTCGTTCTGAGCTTCCTCACGACGCTGCTGGTGGGCGTCGCCGTCTACGTCGCGGCGATCGTGACGGCGAACACCTTCTCGACCGTCGTCGCCGGACGCACGCGGCAGATCGCCTTGCTCCGGCTCATCGGAGCTTCGGCGCGGTCTCAGCGCGGCGAGGTCGCCCGCCAGGGCCTCACGGTCGGCGTCATCGGCGCCTTCACCGGCCTCGTCGCCGGCACGGCGCTCGCCGGGGCGGGGGTGTGGCTGATGATCGAGCTCCTCGGCCTGCAAGGCGTGTCGTACTCGGTCGTCCAGGGGGCGCTCCTCATCCCCGCCGCGATCGTCGCCCTCACGACGTGGGCCGCCGCATGGGCGGGATCCCGGCGCGTGCTGACCGTGACTCCGCTGCAGGCGCTCGGCGGCTCGGTCGAGGCATCCCACGAGACCCTCGCCCGCCGCAGCGGACGCAACATCGTCGCGCTTGTGCTCTTCGCGATCGGCGGCGGCCTGCTCGCCCTGGGCATCCTCGCGGGGCTCTACACGCCGCTCGGCGTGATGGTCGCGTTCGTCGGAGGCATCCTCTCGTTCACGGGGCTCGCGCTCGGCGCGACGCTCGTCATGCCGCCGATCCTGCGGCTCGTCGGCCGTGCCTTCGGCTCGTCGGCGACGGCGCGCCTCGCCGCCGAGAACGCCCTGCGCTACCCCGAGCGGTCAAGCCGTATGGCGATCGGGGTGGTCATGGGGGTGACGCTCGTCACGATGTTCGCCGTCGCCCTCGAGACGGTGAAGGCCGTGCTCACGATGTCGGCCGGTGGCGAGCTGCCCGGCGAGATGTCGACCGTGATCGACTCGTTCGCAGCGATCATGATGGGGCTCGTCGCCGTCTCCGCGGTCATCGCGGGTGTCGGCCTCGTCAACCTCCTGACCCTCGGAGTCGTGCAGCGTCGCCGCGAGCTGGGCCTTCTCCGGGCCCTCGGCCTGTCGAACGGACAGGTGCGCCGGGTCGTGCTCCTCGAGGCCGCCCACATCACGATCGCCGCTCTCGTGACCGGGCTGGTGCTCGGCATCGCGTACGGCTGGGCCGGCGCGCAGTCGCTCCTCGGATCGGTGCCGATCGATCCGGAGGCACCGCGCACCATGAACCTCGTGGCACCGGCGGTGCCGTTCTGGCCCGTCGTCATCATCGTCGCGGCGACCGCTGCGCTGACCCTGGTGGCGGCGGTCGTTCCGACGCGGCTCGCGACCCGCGTGGCACCCGTCGAGGCGCTTGCGGAGTAGGGGCGCCCGCGGGGTGGGGGATGCTCGGCGTCGCATCGGGACGCCGCCGAGCCGGCACGGGATGCCGCGGCCAGGCTTCGGCCGCGGCATCCCTCTGTCGTTTCGACGCCACCGCCGGGCTCGCCCGCGTCATCGCGCGAGCCGCCGGATCACCCGGCGACGGGATTCGCCTCGCGGTTCAGGCGGCGAGCGGCTCTTCCGGCTCGGGGTCGTGGGCCCACGTCGGGGCGAGCGCCTTGATGCGCGCAGCCCGCCACTGCCACACCGTCCAGAGCACGGGCCAGAGACCGGGGGCGGTCGGTCCGCCGATCACGAGGCGGTCGCGCCACAGAGTTCGGGACGGGTCGCCCGGTGCTTGCGAGATCGCCATCTGGTGATCCCACACGTCGAGGCTCGCGAGGGGGCCGGTGAGCGGGATGCCGCTGTCGCGGAAGATCCGCACCGTTCCGTGACGGTCCTCCACGGTGCGCTCGCTCATATGGATGAGCTGGCGTCCCACGGGCAGAAGGCCGAGCGCGCTCAGCTGCACGGGCACGTCGTCGCCGGGCGACCACGACGTCGGCAGCCCGTGCGGCACGAGCGGGTCGAGGTCCATCAGCGGGCCGTAGAGCTCCGCGACGGCCCGGGGGGAGTGGACCGCCCGCCAGGCGGCATCGGCGTCGCAGTCGATCACGAGCTTGAGCAGAACGCGCATGCGCCCAGTCTTGCATCGCACCCGGGCCGGTTCGGGGGCTTGCGGAGCCCCGCCTAGGCTGTCGGGGTGTCGTCGCCGCAGCATCCGTTCGATCAGTCCACGTACCAGGTGCGGTTCGAGTGGGGCGTCGCCGGCCTCGCCCGACTCGCGCCCGCCGACATCGTGGTGGTCGTCGACGTGCTGCGCTTCTCGTCGACCGTCATCCAGGCCATCGAGCGGGGCGAGACGATGGCGACGGATGCCGCGTCCCGCGCCGTCTCGATCAACGGCGTGGCCGTCGCCGAGGCGGCGAGCGGCATGGTGCTGATGGGCGGTCTGCGCAACGCCGCCGCTGTCGCGGACGCCGTGCTGGCGGAGCAGGAGCGTCGCGCCGCGCGCACGAGCGTCGCCGTCATCGCCGCCGGCGAGGCGACGTCGCGCGAGCCGGGAGCGCCGCTGCGCTTCGCCGTCGAGGACCTCTTCGGCGCCGGCGCGATCATCGCGGCGCTCAGCGACCGAGGCATCGATCATTCGTCGCCCGAAGCCGCCGCTGCGGCAGAGGCGTTCCGCCCGCTCCGCGGCGCGATGCGGCACCTCCTGACGGCGAGCGGCTCGGGGCGGGAGCTCTCCGGCCGGCGGGACGAGGTGCACGCCGCGGCAGCGGTCGACGCGTCGTCGGTGGTGCCGATGCTGGTCGACGGGGTCTTCGTCGCGCTCTGAGCGCGCCGTCGGTTCCGGTCGTCGCGCGAGCGGGCGGAGACGACCCCCGCCGCACGCTTTCGCTCGACAGGACCGTCAGTCGCGGGGCGTCATGGCGGCGAGCCGCGTCGCCGGCGTGATCTCACGCCGGGTCCAGGTGAAGAGGTAGCGCTGGTCGAACCGCGGCGCGCACTTGACGCACGACGTCGCGCGGGCGGGCCGCCGGTGACGGTAGGCCGTGTGGCCCGACGGGCACACACCCACCCACGGCGCGAGCTCGACCGCCGTCTCGCCCTGGTGGGTCACGCCGCCGACATAGCCGAGCTCTCGGGCCACGGCCTTCCAGCGCGGGCCGTGCGCGGCATCCGGTCCCGCCAGGGCGTGCGCGACCTCGTGGAGGAGAGTCTGGTGGTTGGTGTCGTCGTCGTAGCGCGCGGAGAGGTAGCGGGAGACCGTGATGCGCTTGCGCGTGTAGTCGCACAGGCCCGCGCGGCGCTTCGCGTTGTCGAATGCGAACGACCACGAATCGTCGAGGTGGGTCGCGATGAGCGCCTCCGCCCAACGGCGCACGCGTTGCAGTTCCGACATGCGGAGAAGACTAGAACGAAGGTGCGACAGTCAGCTGGCGACCCGCGCCCGGCGACGGTCGGCGGCGTCGACGGCGAGGAGGGTCGCCTCGAGCTGGTCGTCGGAGGCCCCGGACTCCTGGCGCAGGAAGAGCGCGCGCTTGAAGTCGCGCCTCGCCCGCTCGAAGTCGCCGGCCTCGTAGTGCGTCTTGCCGCGGTGCTGGTAGGCGAAGGCGGCGATGGCGCTCCACCCCTGCCCCTCGGCCTCTTCGGCGCACGTCGTCAGCTCCTGGTCGGCGGCCGCGTACGCGCCGCGGAACTGCAGCACCGAGGCGTGCAGGATGCGTGCGCGCAGCAGGTCCTTGCGGGTGCCGGCCATGCGGGCGAGCCGCACCGACTGCTCCGAGAGCACCAGCGCATCGTCGAGCCTGTCGAGAACCTTCAGCAGCCAGACCCGCTCCAGAAGGGCGGGAAGGCTTCGCTGTTCGCCGATCTCGTCGAGCCGCTCCTTGCACTGGCGCGGGTCGATCTGCTCACGAAGCGTGTCGGGGTCGTATCCGTGGATGAAGCTCACCGTCGACTCCTCTCCGCTGTCACCGGCGCGCTCACCCAGTGTGCCCCGAGGCGCCGCCGCCTCCGGCTCGGCACGCCGGGGTGCTTCGCCGCGAGGTCGGAATCAGCGCTCGAAGACGGATGCCGCGGGCTTCGGCGAGGGCGTCGCATCGGCGTCGGTCGCGGGCCGGGCGCCGCGCACGAACTCGTCGAGCTCGGCGCCCTGCGCGACCTTCGCCGGGTGGGGGCCCGCCGCCATGAGCCGCGGCAGCCATTCCGTCGGAAGCGGTGCCGCCGACGCCGCGATGACGAGGTTCCCGAACCGCCGGCCCTTGAGGGTCTGCACCTCGGCGAGCACGACGACGTGCGGCAGCACGGCGCGGACGGTGGCGACCTGGCGCCGCGCGAACGAGAGCCCCGAGCCGTCGGCGACGTTGACCAGCAGCACGCCGTCCGGTGCGAGCAGCCGGGCGGCGGCGGTGTAGAACTCGATCGTCGTGAGGTGCGCCGGTGTCTGCGCACCCGAGTACACGTCCGACACGAGCAGGTCGACGGCCCCCACGAGAGCCGCCGGGAGGCGCCCGAGCCCGTCTCGCGCGTCTCCGATACGAACCCGGATCGCGGCGCCCTTCGGCAGGGGCAGGTGCTCCCGCACGAGCTCGACGAGCGCCGGCTCGAGCTCGATGACCTGCTGCCGGGAACCGGGACGCGTCGCCTCGACATAGCGGGGGATCGTCAGAGCCCCGGCGCCCAGATGCACGGCGGTGAGAGGCTGTCCCGGCATCCGGAGCCTGTCGATCACCGCCCCCATGCGCGCGATGTACTCGAAGTGCAGGTGCGTCGGGTCGTCGAGATCGACGTGCGACTGCGGGGTGCCGTCGACGATGAGCTCGTAGCCGCTCGTGAAGTCCGAGACCAGGATCCGGGCGAGGGTGCCGTCCGAGAGTCGGGTCTGCGGGTCGTCACTCGGTTCCCGCCGCGCCCTGGCCATGGCTCAACGCTATCGGCAGCCCGGGCACACTCGGCTGTCGGGCGCCGCCCGCCCGCGGCGCCGGCGACCGTCTGCGCCCCCACGATCGGGAGCACCGGAAGCGCCCGGCGCTACCGTTGTTCCATGGCCTCGATCGACCTCAACGCCGACCTCGGCGAGACCGTCGACGGCGTCCCGACGGCGGACGACGAGGCGATGTTCGCCGTCGTGTCGAGCGCGAACGTGGCGTGCGGCGGGCATGCCGGCGATGCAGCGTCGATGCGCGAGGCGGTCGCGCGGTCCGAACGGTTCGGGGTCGCGATCGGAGCGCACCCGTCCTATCCCGATCGTGCGGGATTCGGCCGAGTGCGGATCGCCCTCGACCCCGCGGAGCTGCGTGCGACCGTCGCCGCGCAGCTCGCAGCCCTCGCCGCCGCCGGCGCTGATCTGCGGTACGTCAAGCCGCACGGCGCCCTCTACCACGCGATCACGACGGACCGCGCGGAGGCCGAGGCCGTTGTCGCGGCGGTCTCGGAGGCGTCGGACCGGCTCGGCCGCGCTCTTGCCGTCCTCGGGCTCGACGGCGAGATCCGCGCGGCGGCAGAGGCTCGCGGGCTGCCGTTCGTGCGGGAGGCCTTCCTCGACCGTGGGTACCTCGCCGACGGGTCGCTCGTTCCGCGCGGAGAGGCCGGTGCCCTGCTCGACGACCCCGCTCGCGTCGCGGCGCGAGCCGTGCGCCTCGCGCGCGAGGGGCGCGTGGATGCGGTCGACGGCTCCGACGTCGTCGCCGACGCGCGGTCGCTCTGCCTGCACGGAGACTCGCCCGCCGCGGTCGCGATGGCTCGTGCCGTCCGCGCGGCTCTCGACGAGGAGCGGATCGAGGTGCGCGCGCCGTGGTGAGCCCTTCGACGGCTGTGCGGGTGCTGCCGATGGGCGACCGCGCGCTCCTCGCGGAGGTGGGGTCGCTCGACGAGGTGCTCGCACTGCACGCGGGGCTCGAGGCATCCCGCCCCCGCGGCGTGGTCGACCTCGTGCCCGCGGCGCGCACCGTCCTGGTGCGGATCGACCCGCGCGTGCTGACGCTCGCGGCCGCGCGCTCCTGGCTCGACCGCACGATGACGGCGACGGATGCCTCGGCCGCCCCGCCCCGCGAGACGTGCACCGTGGAGCTCGACGCTGTGTACGACGGCGCCGACCTCGACGAGACGGCGGCGCTCCTCGGACTGTCGGCGGACGCGCTCGTCGCCCAACACGCGGGCGCGGCGTGGACGGTCGCCTTCACGGGCTTCGCCCCCGGCTTCGGGTATCTCGCGAGCCGCGACTGGTCGCACGACGTGCCCCGGCTCGACAGCCCGCGCACGCGCGTTCCGGCCGGGTCGATCGGCCTGGCCGGCGTCTTCTCGGGTGCCTATCCCCGTGACACCCCGGGGGGCTGGCGGCTCATCGCGAAGACCTCCGCGCCGCTGTTCGATCCGGATGCCGCGTCCCCCGCGCTCCTCGCGCCGGGCGTGCACGTGCGGTTCCGGCCGGTGCGAGCGGCCGTCCGGGCGGCGGACGGCGACGCACGGCCCGCGCACGAAGCAGCCTCGAGCCCGTCGTCCGACAGAGAGCCGAGGGGGGCCACGAGCCGAAGAGCGGCCGACCGCCCCGGCATCCGCGTGGTCGATCCCGGGCTCCTCGCCGTCCTCCAGGACCTGGGTCGCCCCGGGTCCGCCGCGCTGGGCGTCGCGCCGTCGGGAGCACTCGACCGCGGAGCGCTGCGCACCGCCAACCGTCTCGTCGGCAACGACGAGGGAGCCGCCGGCATCGAGGTCACGATGGGCGGCTTCCGCGCCGTCGCCGTCGCCGACCTCTGGTTCGCCGTCGCCGGCGCCTGGGGGCCGATCCGCCTCGACGGCCACGAGGTCGATCCGTACGAGGCTCATCCGTGGCCCGGCGGCGCAGAGCTGAATCTCGACTGGTTCGCCCACGGCGCGCGCGCCTACCTCGCCGTCCGCGGGGGCTTCGACGGCCCGGCGGTGCTCGGGTCGCGCTCTTCCGACCTCCTCGCGGGGCTCGGCGCGGGGCCTCTGCACGCGGGCGACGAGCTGGCACTTCGGGACGAGGCATCCGTCGCCATACCGACCTCGGCCATCGCGCCGTGGGGAGCGCCGCACGACGACCTGCTCGAGGTGGAGCTCGCGCCCGGTCCGCGCGCCGACTGGTTCGCGGCCTCCGCCCACCGCGACCTCTTCGAGGCGATCTGGACCGTCACGAACGACGCCGATCGCGTCGGCGTCCGGCTCGACGGTCCGGCCCTCGCCCGGTCCCGCGAGGGCGAGCTGCCGAGCGAGGGCATGGTGCCGGGCGCGCTGCAGGTGCCGCCGAGCGGCCGCCCCACGATCCTCCTGGCGGACGGTCCGGTGACGGGCGGCTACCCCGTCATCGCCGTGGCGACGGATGCCTCGCTCGACGCGATCGCGCAGGCCCGGCCGGGGACGCGGCTGCGCTTCCGGCACGCGCGCCCGTCGAGCTGACGCCGCCGGCTACCAGTGCGCCAGCGTCGTCGCGACGGCGGACTGATCCGCATCGGGCAGCGCTACGCAGACCGCCTCGGCGAGGCTCTGCTCGGCACCGTCCCGCTCGCCCGCCGCGACGCCGTCGGGGTCGCTCTCGCGGAGCGCCTCGAGGTAGGGCGTGTGGACGGTGAAGGCCTCCGCGTCGAATACGCCGATGCGGTGGCGGATCGACTCGGCGGCCTTCGCGAGCGCACCCGCACGCCAGGCGTCGCCCCGCGCGGCCGCGATGGCGCAGACGCCCTCGAGGCCGTAGGCGACGCCCTCGTCGTAGTGCAGCCGGATGGACAGGTGGAGGGTCTCGACGAACTCCGCTTCGGCCTCCTCGACCTTGCCTTTCAGGAAGTTGAGGCGGGCGCGCAGGTTGCCGGCGACGGAGCTGGTGAAGATGTCGCCGCTCGCGTGGGCGACACCCGCGGCCTCGTCGAACCGCTGGAGGGCGAGGTCGGTGTCGCCGCGCACCCACGCGAGGCGGGCCAGCGAGACGAGCGTGATGGCCTCGGCCCAGTTGTTCCCGATGTCGTGCAGCTTCGCGACGGCCTCCGTGAGCTCGGCCTCGGCCTTCTCGATGTCGTCGCCCGAGTACTGGATGCGTGCCGTCGCACGGGCCGCGAGGGCCATGGCCGACGCATCCTCGTCCCCGCTCTCCGCGAACAGCCGCACGCACTCGCCGAGACCCGCGACGACCTGCTCGCTCGGCCGCTGCCACATCTCGCCCCACAGTGCGAAGAACCACGCGACGGCGCGCGTGTGCTGCGTGATGGGCTGCTCCTTCTCGAGGAGCTCGAGCATCCAGACGCGCACCTCGCCGAAGAATCCGGCGATCCACCAGTAGATGAGCAGGCGCCAGGCGAAGTCGCCGGCGTCGTCCAGCCGGTCGGTGTAGATCAGGTGGCGGACGGCGGCGCGGAGGTTCGGCAGCTCCAGGCCGAGCTGGGCGACGGCGTCGGCCTGGCCGCGACCGCGGAGACTCGGGGCCAGCCGCGTGACCACGGTGCCGTAGTAGTCGGCGTGAGCGGCGCGCATCCGGTCGGCCTCGCCCCGCTCCTTCAGGCGCCCGAGCGCGTATTCGCGCACGATCGCGAGCAGCGAGTACACCGACTGCCCCGCCATCTCGAACGACCTCACGAGCGACCCGTCGATGAGCGCCGTGAGGCCGTCGAGCGCCTGCCCCTCCCACGATCGCCCGACGCCCAGCGCCTCGACGGCGTCGAGTGTGAACCGCCGCGCGAAGACGCCGAGATCCTCGAGGAGGTCGCGCTGCTCCGGCGGCAGCAGGCTCACGCTCCAGTCGATCGTCGCGCGCATCGTGCGGTGGCGCTCGGGCAGATCGCGCACGGCGGCCGTGAGGAGCGGAAGGCTCTGCTGCAGACGCTCGGCGATCACCTGGGGCGTCAGCAGCCGCACCTTGGCGGCGGCGAGTTCGATCGCCAGCGGAAGGCCCTCGAGGCGACGGCAGATGTCGGCGACCGACTGGGCGTTCTCGTCGGTGAGCTCGAATCCCGGCTTGGCGGCCTCGGCGCGGTCGACGAAGAGGGCGCAGGCGGTCGATCGCCGGGCACGCTCGAGTGACGTCGGCACGGCTTCGTCGGGGGTCGTGAGCGCTCCGACGTCGTACACCTGCTCGCCGCGGATGCGCAGCACGATCCGGCTCGTCACGAGGAAGGTCGCGAGGGGGGCCAGGTCGTACAGGCGCACGAGGACGGGCGCGGCATCCACGATCTGCTCGAAGTTGTCGAGCACGACGAGGACGCGGCGGCCGGCGAGAGCGTGCGCGATGCGCTCCTCGAGCGCCGCTTCGCCGTTGTCGCGGATGCCGAGGAAGTACGCGATCGTCGGGAGGAGCAGCCCCGCTTCGAAGACGCCCTCGAGGGGCACGAAGTAGGTGCCGTCCGGGAACAGGTCGGCGGTCGCGAGCGCCGTCTCGATGGCCAGGCGGCTCTTGCCGATCCCGCCCGGGCCGATGAGGCTCACGACCCGGTGGTCGCCGGCGAGCAGCTCGCGCACACCCTGCAGATCCCGCTCGCGGCCGATCGTGGCCGTATAGGGCACGGGCACCTTCCCCGCGAGCTGCTCGACGGACTCCGGCGCGGCGTCGTCGCGAGCCTCGCGCGATTCGTCGAAGCGTTCGGCGAGGAGGGTGGCGAGGTCGTCGGCGATGCGGTCTTGGAGTTCTTCGGCGGTGTGGAAGGGGAGGTAGGCGGCGTGGTCGTCTTTCTGGATGCGGGCGATGAGCTGCTTGAGGCGGGGTTCGCGGTTCTCGGATGCCTTGATGTAGATGAGTTTGGGCATCGTGGCGGGGGCGAGGTCGTATTCGTCCTCGAGGCCGGAGATCTGCTCGTCGGGGGCGACCCAGCCGTAGCTCTCCCAGTAGATGCCGACGAACACGTCGGACTGCTCGAGGTAGGAGCGGTACAGCTCGCGGGGCGGGTGCGGGCGGGCGCCGAGTTCGAACATGACAGGTGCCAGGCGCATGCGTTCGATCGCGGCGCGCGCGGCGGCGCGCTCGTCGGCGAGCTCGCGCAGGGTCGAGCTGACGAAGACCCGGATCCGCTGGTCGGGCGTGCGGATCGCGGGACGGTGGGCCCCAGCCATGACCACATCATGGCCCCGAGCACCGTCTCCTGTCATGCATCTGCATGCAGATCGGCGCGTGTCACCTGCTCACCACTGCGCGAGCGCGCGCTGAACGGCGACGTCGGCGTCGGGAAGGGCCAGCGCGTACGCCTCGGCGATGCTCATGTCGTCGCCCGCCTGCTCTCCCGCCGCCACGGCCTCCGGCTGGAACGCGCGCACGGCCTCGAGCTGCTCCCGGTGGCCGGCGAAGCCCTCGACGTCGTACTGCCCGACCCGCTGGCGGATGGCCGCCGCGACCGCGGACAGGGCGCCCGCCTGCCACGCGTCGCCCCGCAGGGCGGCGACGGCGCTCATCCCCTCGAGGGCGTACTGCGCGCCTTCGTCGTAGTGCAGGAGGGCCGCGAGCTCGAGCGTCGTCCGGTACATCGCCACCGCGCCGTCGACGTCGCCGCCGAGCAGCCGCACGCGCGCGACATTGTTGCCCGCCACGACCTGCGTGAAGGCGTCCTTCTCGCGGACGCCGGTGGCCGTCGCCCGCTCGAAGTGCTCGAGCGACTCGGGGAAGGCGCCACGGGCCATCGCGAGGAGGCCGAGCGCGACATCCGTCAGCGCCTCGAGCCACCAGTTGCCGAGGCGGTGGAAGACCTCCCGCGCCTGCTCGACCTCGGCCTGCGCGGCGGGCATGTCGAGGTCGGGGAACCGCATGCGGGTCGAGCCCCGCGCGGCCAGCGCCATGGCCGCGGCATCCGCGTCCCCGCTCTCCTGGAAGAGCCGCGACGACTCGCCCAGCCGCTCGATGACCTCCTCCGACGGACGCCGCCACATCTCGCCCCACACCGTGAAGAAGACCGCGACGGCTCGCGTGCGGGTGGAGATCGGATACCGCTTCTCGAGCAGCTCCAGCATCCACAGCCGCACTTCGCTGAAGAAGCCCGAGATCCACCAGTACACGAAGAGCTCCCACGCGAAGTCGCCGGCGTCGTCGAGCCGATCGCTGGCGACGAGGTGCCGCACCGCCGCGCGGAGGTTCGACAGCTCGAGGCTCAGCAGCCGCACCGTCTCGATCTGCGCGGGCCCGCGCAGGTCCGGTGAGAGGCGGCGGACGAGATCGGCGTAGTAGTCGGCGTGCGCCCGGCGCATCGTCTCGGCCTCGCCGCGCTCCTCCAGTCGCCCGAGCGCGTACTCGCGGACCGTGGCGAGCAGAGAGAAGGTCGATCGCCCCCCGACATCCACCTGCTTGACGAGGGATGCGTCGACCACCGCGCCGAGCGCGTCGAGGACCTCGTCCCGCCAGCTGCGCCCCTCGCTCACCGCCTCGACGGCGTCGAGCGAGAACCGGGTCGCGAAGACCCCGAGGTCTTCGAGGAGGTCGCGCTGGACGGCGGGGAGGAGGCTCACGCTCCAGTCGATCGCGGCCCGCATCGTGCGGTGCCGCTCCGGCAGGTCCCGCGAGGTCGCCGCGAGCATCGGGAGGCTCTGCTCGAGCCGCCGGTCGATCGCGGCGGGGTTGAGCGCCCGCACCTTGGCCGCGGCGAGCTCGATCGCGAGGGGGAGGCCGTCGAGGCGCCGGCAGATGCTCACGACGTGGCCGACGTTCTCGTCGGTCAGGACGAAGTCGGGCCGGACCGCCCGCGCGCGGTCGACGAAGAGCGCGACGGCGGACGACCGCCGGGCGCGATGCATCGTGGCGGGCTCGGACGCCGTGGGTGCGGACAGCGCCTCGACCTCGTAGACCTGCTCGCCGCGGATGCGCAGCAGGACGCGGCTCGTGACGAGGAAGGTCGCGAGCGGGGCGGCCGTGTAGAGGCGGACGAGGACGGGCGCGGCATCCACGATCTGCTCGAAGTTGTCGAGGACGATGAGCACGCGGCGGCCGGCGAGCGCGTGCGCGATGCGCTCCTCGAGGTCGACGGCGCCGCTGTCGCGGACGCCGAGCGAGTAGGCGATCGTCGACAGGAGCAGGCCGGGCTCGTGCACGCCCTCGAGCAGCACGAAATACACGCCGTCGCGGAAGAGGTCGCCGCTCGCGCGGGCGACCTCGATGGCGAGACGGCTCTTGCCGATGCCGCCGGGACCCGCGAGGGTCACGACGCGGTCGCCGCCCTTCACGAGCAGCTCGCGCACCCGCCGCAGGTCGTCCTCTCTGCCGATCGTCGAGGAGTACGGCACGGGGACCTTGCCCAGAGCCGGATCCTCTCCGGATGCCTCGGCCCCCGCCCCGGCCGCGTCGAAGCGTTCGGCGAGGAGGGTGGCGAGGTCGTCGGCGATGCGGTCTTGGAGTTCTTCGGCGGTGTGGAAGGGGAGGTAGGCGGCGTGGTCGTCTTTCTGGATGCGGGCGATGAGCTGCTTGAGGCGGGGTTCGCGGTTCTCGGATGCCTTGATGTAGATGAGTTTGGGCATCGTGGCGGGGGCGAGGTCGTATTCGTCCTCGAGGCCGGAGATCTGCTCGTCAGGGGCGACCCAGCCGTAGCTCTCCCAGTAGATGCCGACGAACACGTCGGACTGCTCGAGGTAGGAGCGGTACAGCTCGCGGGGCGGGTGCGGGCGGGCGCCGAGTTCGAACATGACAGGTGCCAGGCGCATGCGTTCGATCGCGGCGCGCGCGGCGGCGCGCTCGTCGGCGAGCTCGCGGAGGGTCGAGCTGACGAAGACCCGGATCCGCTGGTCGGGCGTGCGGATCGCGGGACGGTGGGCCCCAGCCATGACCACATCATGGCCCGGACCGGGCGGGAATGTCATGCCCCGGCATCCTGTTCCCGTATCCCGGGGCCGTGAACCGAGGCCGAAATCCCGGGTTATACCGCAGCATCAGGCCCTCGTCAAGAATCGCGCTGGACATGGCGCGTCGAACGACGTATAGTTGGTAGTTGCGCTCTTGGATTCCCCCTGCCCTCATATGGTGGTCGGCTGCGCCCGCGTGCCCCCGCTTCATCGCGGTGTGCGACATGCGGGCTATGGGGAAGAACGAGCACTCCACCTGACGACAAGGAAACGGGCCCTCACGGGCCCACGGAGGAATTCCCTTGGCTGCTGCGCCCAACGCATCCACCACCACCACCCCCAAGAACGGCCGCGGAGCTTCCCGCCTCTCGTTCGCCAAGATCTCCGACACGCTGACGGTCCCTGACCTTCTCGCCCTGCAGACCGAGTCCTTCGACTGGCTCGTCGGCAACGAGGCGTGGAAGGCGCGTGTCGCCGAGGCTCAGGCCGCCGGCCGCACCGACGTGCCCGAGGTCAGCGGTCTCGAGGAGATCTTCGAGGAGATCTCGCCGATCGAGGACCTGAGCGAGACGATGCAGCTCTCGTTCACGAACCCGTACCTCGAGCCTGAGAAGTACTCCATCGAGGAGTGCAAGGAGCGCGGCAAGACGTACGCCGCCCCGCTCTACGTCGAGGCCGAGTTCATGAACCACCAGACCGGTGAGATCAAGACCCAGACGGTCTTCATGGGCGACTTCCCCCTCCAGACCGACAAGGGCACGTTCATCATCAACGGCACCGAGCGCGTCGTCGTGTCGCAGCTCGTCCGTTCGCCCGGCGTCTACTTCGACCGCACGCCCGACAAGACGTCCGACAAGGACATCGTGTCGGCCCGTGTCATCCCCAGCCGCGGTGCATGGCTCGAGTTCGAGATCGACAAGCGCGACCAGGTCGGCGTGCGCATCGACCGCAAGCGCAAGCAGTCGGTGACCGTCTTCCTCAAGGCGCTCGGCCTCACGAGCGAGGACATCCTCACCGAGTTCGCCGGCTTCGAGTCGATCGAAGAGACGCTGTCGAAGGACACGATCCTCACCAAGGAGGACGCGCTCCGCGACATCTACCGCAAGCTCCGTCCGGGCGAGCAGGTCGCCGCCGAGGCCGCCCGCGCGCTCCTGGACAACTTCTACTTCAACCCGAAGCGCTACGACCTCGCGAAGGTCGGCCGGTACAAGATCAACCAGAAGCTCGGCCTCGACCGCCCGCTGTCGGACTCCGTGCTCACGGTCGACGACATCGTCGCGACCATCAAGTACCTCGTCCGCCTGCACCGCGGCGACACCGTCTTCGACGGCATCCGCAACGGCCAGGCCGCCGAGATCCGTCTCGACGTCGACGACATCGACAACTTCGGCAACCGTCGCATCCGCGCCGTCGGCGAGCTCATCCAGAACCAGGTCCGCACGGGCCTCTCGCGCATGGAGCGCGTCGTCCGCGAGCGCATGACGACGCAGGACATCGAGGCGATCACGCCGCAGACCCTGATCAACGTGCGCCCCGTCGTCGCCGCGATCAAGGAGTTCTTCGGAACGTCGCAGCTGTCGCAGTTCATGGACCAGAACAACCCGCTCGCGGGTCTGACCCACAAGCGCCGCCTCTCGGCGCTCGGCCCCGGCGGCCTCTCGCGTGAGCGCGCCGGCGTCGAGGTCCGTGACGTCCACCCGTCGCACTACGGCCGCATGTGCCCGATCGAGACGCCGGAAGGCCCGAACATCGGCCTGATCGGCTCGCTCGCGTCCTTCGCGCGCATCAACGCGTTCGGCTTCATCGAGACGCCGTACCGCCGCGTCGTCGACGGTCGCGTGACCGACCAGATCGACTACCTCACCGCCAGCGAGGAGAGCGACTACATCGTCGCCCAGGCTGGTGTGGAGCTGAAGGCCGACGGCACGTTCGCCAACGACCGCGTGCTGGCCCGTCGCGGCCAGGGCGGCGAGGTCGACCTCTTCCACGCGGAGGAGATCGGCTACATGGACGTCTCGCCCCGCCAGATGGTGTCGGTCGCGACGTCGCTCATCCCGTTCCTCGAGCACGACGACGCCAACCGCGCCCTCATGGGTGCGAACATGCAGCGCCAGGCCGTTCCGCTCCTCCGCTCCGAGTCGCCGGTCGTCGGCACCGGTATGGAGGGCTTCGCGGCCATCGACGCGGGTGACGTCGTCACCGCCGAGCGTGCGGGTGTCGTGGTCGAGGTCTCGGCAGACGTCGTGACGGTCCAGCTCGACGAGGGCGGCACGCAGGACTACTTCCTGCGCAAGTTCGACCGCTCGAACCAGGGCACGTCGTACAACCAGCGCGTCGTGGTCTCGGCCGGCGACCGCGTCGAGGCCGGCGAGGTCATCGCCGACGGCCCGGCGACGGAGAACGGCGAGCTCGCCCTCGGCAAGAACCTCCTCGTCGCGTTCATGACGTGGGAGGGCCACAACTTCGAGGACGCGATCATCCTCAGCCAGAACCTCGTGAAGGACGACACCCTCTCCTCGATCCACATCGAGGAGTACGAGGTCGACGCCCGTGACACGAAGCTCGGCAAGGAGGAGATCACGCGCGACCTGCCGAACGTGAGCCCCGACCTGCTGAAGGATCTGGACGAGCGCGGCATCATCCGCATCGGCGCCGAGGTCCGCCCCGGCGACATCCTCGTCGGCAAGGTCACGCCGAAGGGCGAGACCGAGCTGTCGGCCGAGGAGCGCCTGCTCCGCGCGATCTTCAACGAGAAGAGCCGCGAGGTCCGCGACACGTCGCTGAAGGTGCCCCACGGTGAGGCCGGCACGATCATCGCGGTCAAGGAGTTCAACGCCGAGGACGGCGACGACGAGCTCGGCTCGGGCGTCAACCGCCGCGTCGTCGTCTACATCGCCCAGAAGCGCAAGATCACCGAGGGTGACAAGCTCGCGGGCCGTCACGGCAACAAGGGCGTCATCGCGAAGATCCTCCCCGTCGAGGACATGCCCTTCCTCGCGGACGGCACGCCGGTCGACGTGATCCTCAACCCGCTCGGCATCCCCGGTCGAATGAACTTCGGCCAGGTCCTCGAGACCCACCTCGGGTGGATCGCCAAGCAGGGCTGGAAGGTCGAGGGCAATCCCGAGTGGGCGCTCCGCCTGCCCGAGGGCGCTCGCGAGGCCGCTCCCGGCACGAAGGTCGCGACCCCCGTGTTCGACGGCGCCTTCGAGGAGGAGATCGCGGGTCTGCTCGACTCGACGAACCTCACGCGCGACGGCGACCGCCTCATCGACAGCTCGGGCAAGACGCAGCTCTTCGACGGCCGCTCCGGCGAGCCGTTCCCCGCGCCGATCTCGGTCGGGTACATGTACATCCTGAAGCTCCACCACCTCGTGGACGACAAGATCCACGCACGGTCGACGGGCCCCTACTCGATGATCACGCAGCAGCCGCTGGGTGGTAAGGCGCAGTTCGGCGGCCAGCGCTTCGGTGAGATGGAGGTGTGGGCCCTCGAGGCCTACGGCGCGGCGTACGCGCTTCAGGAGCTCCTCACGATCAAGTCCGACGACATCCTCGGCCGAGTCAAGGTCTACGAGGCGATCGTCAAGGGCGAGAACATCCAGGAGCCCGGCATCCCCGAGTCGTTCAAGGTGCTCATGAAGGAGATGCAGTCGCTCTGCCTGAACGTCGAGGTGCTCTCGGCCGACGGCACCGCGGTCAACCTCCGCGACACGGATGACGACGCCTTCCGCGCGGCGGAGGAGCTCGGCATCAACATCTCCACGCGGTTCGAGTCGTCGTCGATCGACGAGATCTGACGCTCCGCGACCGACTGACTCACCACACAGAATTCCGACACAGGAGAACTAGTGCTCGACGCAACAACATTCGATGAGCTTCGCATCGGCCTTGCGACCGCCGACGACATCCGTCGCTGGTCGTACGGCGAGGTGAAGAAGCCCGAGACCATCAACTACCGCACGCTCAAGCCCGAGAAGGACGGCCTCTTCGGAGAGCAGATCTTCGGACCCTCCCGCGACTGGGAGTGCGCCTGCGGCAAGTACAAGCGCGTCCGCTTCAAGGGGATCGTCTGCGAGCGCTGCGGCGTGGAGGTCACCAAGTCCTCCGTCCGTCGCGAGCGCATGGGCCACATCGAGCTCGCCGCGCCCGTCACCCACATCTGGTACTTCAAGGGCGTCCCGTCGCGCCTCGGGTACCTGCTCGACATGGCGCCGAAGGACCTCGAGAAGGTCATCTACTTCGCCGCCTACATGGTCATCTCGGTCGACGAGGAGGCGCGTCACCGCGACCTCCCCACGCACGAGAACAACCTGCGCCTCGAGATGAAGACGGCCGCAGACCGTCGTGACTCGCGCATCGCGACCCGCCTCCAGAAGCTGGAGGAGGAGCTCGCGGCGCTCGAGGAGGAGGGTGCCAAGGCCGACCAGAAGAAGAAGGTCAAGGACGCCGCCGAGAAGGACATGGCCGCCATCCGCAAGAACGCGGATGAGACCATCGCCAAGCTCGAGCGCGTCTGGGAGGAGTTCCGCAACCTGGAGGTCGGCTCGCTGAAGGGCGAGGACGAGATCTTCCACGAGCTGCAGGACCGCTTCGGCCAGTACTTCGAGGCCTACATGGGCGCCGAGTCGATCCAGCGTCGTCTTCAGGCGTTCGACCTGCAGGCCGAGGCGGACAGCCTCCACCTGCAGATCTCGGAGGGCAAGGGCCAGCGCAAGATCCGTGCGATCAAGCGACTCAAGGTCGTCAACTCGTTCCTGCAGACCGGCATGTCGCCGGCCTCGATGGTGCTGGACGTCGTCCCGGTCATCCCGCCGGAGCTCCGCCCCATGGTGCAGCTCGACGGCGGCCGCTTCGCGACCTCCGACCTGAACGACCTCTACCGTCGCGTGATCAACCGCAACAACCGCCTCCGTCGCCTGATCGACCTCGGTGCGCCCGAGATCATCGTGAACAACGAGAAGCGGATGCTGCAGGAGGCCGTCGACGCGCTGTTCGACAACGGCCGCCGCGGTCGCCCCGTCACCGGCACGGGCAACCGTGCGCTCAAGTCGCTGTCCGACATGCTCAAGGGCAAGCAGGGCCGGTTCCGCCAGAACCTGCTCGGCAAGCGCGTGGACTACTCGGGCCGTTCGGTCATCATCGTCGGCCCGCAGCTCAAGCTCCACCAGTGCGGTCTGCCCAAGCAGATGGCGCTCGAGCTCTTCAAGCCGTTCGTCATCAAGCGCCTGATCGACCTCGGTCACTCGCAGAACATCAAGGCGGCCAAGCGCGCCGTCGAGCGCACGCGTCCGGAGGTCTGGGACGTGCTCGAGGAGATCATCCGCGAGCGCCCCGTGCTCCTCAACCGTGCGCCCACGCTGCACCGCCTCGGCATCCAGGCCTTCGAGCCTCAGCTCGTCGAGGGCAAGGCCATCCAGCTGCACCCGCTCGTCTGCGCCGCGTTCAACGCGGACTTCGACGGCGACCAGATGGCCGTGCACCTGCCGCTGTCGGTCGAGGCGCAGGCCGAGGCCCGCATCCTGATGCTCGCGTCGAACAACATCCTCAAGCCGTCGGACGGCCGTCCGGTCACCCTGCCCTCGCAGGACATGATCATCGGCCTGCACCACCTGACCACGGTCAAGGAGGGCGCCAAGGGCGAGGGTCGCGTGTTCGGCTCGGTCGGCGAGGCGATCCTGGCCAAGGACGAGGGCACCCTCGACCTGCAGGCCAAGGTGCGCATCCGCATCCCGGGTCTCACCTTCCTCGAGGGCGAAGGCCCCGACGGATACGAGCGCCACGGTCTCGTGGATGCCTCGCTCGGCCAGGCGATCTTCAACGACACGCTCCCCAAGGGCTACCCGTTCGTCCGCGAGCAGGCCGACAAGGGCAAGCTGTCGCAGATCGTGAACAAGCTCGCCGAGGAGTACCCGAAGGTGGAGGTCGCGGCATCGCTCGATCGCATCAAGGACGCCGGCTTCTACTGGGCCACCCGTTCGGGTGTCACGGTGGCGCTCAGCGACATCCTCACGCCCCCGAACAAGGGCGAGATCGTCGCGGGCTACGAGCAGCAGGCGGCGAAGGTCCAGGCGCAGTTCGAGAAGGGTCTCACGACCGACGCCGAGCGTCGTCAGGAGCTCATCAAGATCTGGACCGAGGCGACCGACGCCGTCCAGAAGGCGATGCGCGACAACTTCCCGGAGGACAACACCATCAACCGCATGGTGTCGTCGGGTGCTCGTGGTAACTGGCTGCAGATCCGGAACATCGCCGGTATGCGAGGCCTGGTGAACAACCCCAAGGGTGAGATCATCCCGCGTCCGATCATCTCCTCGTACCGCGAGGGTCTGTCGGTGGCGGAGTACTTCATCGCGACGCACGGTGCCCGCAAGGGTCTGGCCGACACGGCCCTCCGTACGGCCGACTCGGGCTACCTCACGCGTCGTCTCGTCGACGTCTCGCAGGATGTCATCATCCGCGAGGAGGACTGCGGCACGACGAAGGGCCTCGAGCTCCCCATCGCGACGCAGGGTCTGGGCGGCGTGCTCGTGAAGGACCCCAACGTCGAGAACTCGGTGTTCGCCCGCACCCTTGCGGCGGACGTCGTGGACCCGAACGGCAACGTCGTGGCCGAGGCCGGCGACGACGTGGGCGACGTGCTCATCAACAAGCTGGTCGAGGCCGGCGTCGAGAACATCAAGGTCCGTTCGGTCCTCACGTGCGACTCGGCCGTCGGTGTCTGCGCGAAGTGCTACGGCCGTTCGCTCGCGACCGGCAAGATCGTCGACATCGGCGAGGCGGTCGGCATCATCGCCGCCCAGTCGATCGGTGAGCCCGGCACGCAGCTGACGATGCGTACCTTCCACACGGGTGGCTCGGCCTCGGCCGACGACATCACGCAGGGTCTTCCCCGCGTGCAGGAGCTCTTCGAGGCTCGCACCCCGAAGGGCGCCTCGCCCATCGCCGAGTCCGAGGGCCGGATCACCATCGACGAGACCGAGCGCTCGAAGAAGGTCATCCTGACCCCCGACAACGGCGACGAGCCGCACGTCTACCCGGTCCTGAAGCGCGCGACCCTCCTCGTCGAGGACGGTCAGCACGTCACGGTCGGCCAGCCCCTGCAGGTCGGCACGCTCGACCCCAAGGAGGTCATGCGTGTCATGGGTGCCCGCGAGGTGCAGAAGTACCTCGTCAACGGCGTCCAGGGCGTGTACCGCTCGCAGGGTGTGCCGATCCACGACAAGCACATCGAGGTCATCGTTCGCCAGATGCTGCGCAAGGTCACCGTCGTCGACCACGGCGAGACCACGCTGCTCCCGGGTGAGCTGGTGGACTTCAAGCGCTACCAGAACATGAACCGCGAGGCCGTGGCAGAGGGCAAGCGCCCCGCGTCGGGCCGCCCGGAGCTGATGGGTATCACGAAGGCGTCGCTCGCGACGGAGTCGTGGCTGTCGGCCGCGTCGTTCCAGGAGACCACCCGCGTCCTCACGCAGGCGGCCATGGAGGGCAAGAGCGACCCGCTCGTCGGCCTCAAGGAGAACGTCATCATCGGAAAGCTCATCCCCGCCGGAACCGGCCTTGCGAAGTACCGCAACGTCACGGTCGAGGCGACCGAGGAGGCCAAGAGCGAGCGGTACCCCAACCGCATCTTCGCCTCGGACGGCGCCTACAGCGACGCCGACCTGAGCTACGTCGACTTCGACAGCTTCTCGACGGACGACTTCTCGGGCAACTACAACTAGTCGGCTGACGGATGCCTCGGCATCCGTCGCCCGCACACGAAGGCCCCGGCTCGCGCCGGGGCCTTCGTCGTCTCCGCGTGCCGAACCGGCGTCCCGGCGGCCGCCGCTTACCGTGGAGACGAGGGGCAGATCATGGCGCGCATCGGCGGTCGCAATCTCTGGCTCGCATGGCCTGTGGGGCTGCTGTGCGCCGGCGTCGTCGGCGCGCTCGTCTGGCTCGCGATCCCGGCCGTTCCGGGCACCGTCGGCTTCGTCGGCGACACCCTGCGGTCGGCGACCTCGAAGCCGCAGGCTGCATCCGCCGGGCCCGTCTCGACGCTCGCGCTGGACGGCGCCGCGCAGCTCGACTGCCGCGACGTCTATCCGTCGCAGCTGTGGGGCGAGCTCGCCTGGACCCCCGACTCCCTTCTCTCGCAGACGCACGCTGCGCCCGCGACCGCCGTGACGGCCCTCGTCGACGCCCTCCAGCCGACCGTGCGCGTCACATGCGCGTGGCGGTCGCCGCGGGGCGCGATCATCACGACCCTCTCGACGGTGGGGACGGATGCCTCGACCGTCACCGAGGCCGCGCTCCTGGGCCAGGGCTTCTCGTGCCGGCCGTTGGGATCGGGCGTCGCATGCCGGCGGTCATCGGCGGGGATCGTCGAGGAGCACGCCGTGCGGGACGGCCTGTGGCTCGCGAGCGTCGAGACGACGTGGCATCCCGAGCACTACGGGAGCCGGCTCGCCGCCTTCGTCTGGGGCTGACCTCGACCGGCCGGCGTCAGCCCCAGATCGAGGCGACGAGCGCGGCGGTGAACCCCGGCGGAGCGAGGTTGGAGTACTGCGTGTCGATGAGGATGTCGTCGCGCCAGAAGAGCGTCCGGCCGTCGGTCACGGGATATGTGGGATCTGGCCAGGTCTTCTCGCACCTCGTGCCGAGGTCCGGCGTGTAGCAGGTGTAGCCCTCCTCGTCGGCGAGCTGGTTGAGCATGTCGAGCGCCGGGCCGCGGTTCTTCTTCGAGATCGCCGTCGCGAGGTAGGTCGTGTCCGCGGCAGGGTCGCGCCAGATGCAGACGAGGCTGCCGTCGGACTGCTTGCCGGTGGGAACGCCGAGGACGGGGTCGTTGAGCGGAACCCCTTCGAGCTGCGACGCCACGCTCGAGGAGAGCATGCCCGCACAGTCGTCCGGGATCGCCGCCTGAGCGGTGGGGGAGCCGCTCGGCGTCGGGCTCGCCGTGCCGGACGCGGTCGCACCGGAAGCCGTCGCGGATGCCGACGCGTTCGGCTGGGGAGTCGCTCCCGGCTCGGGCGCACACCCCGAGAGCGCCGCGGAGAGACCGAGCGCCGCCGCCGCGATCGGGAGGGCCAGCCGGAGGAGGGGAGTGCGAGGCGACATGCCGATCACCATAGCCGCGCCCATGAAGGGCATTCGTGCCGAATCGCCGCGGCATGCCTCCGCGGGCATGGGGGCACTGAGCGCTAGCCTCGCTGGTGCGGGGGCGTGCCCCGTGTGAGGAAGTGCATCCGATGAGTGACTCGAAGTCGACTTACGGCGAGCCCGTCGAAGAGCCGAAGCCGGTCCACGACGTCGTCGGCAGCGCCGACGAGAGTCTCGCCGAGGCCGAGGCCGCCGGCCGGGATGCCGCCCCGCACTCCGAGCCCGTCACAGGAGACGAGGCATCCGTCGCCGACGCCCGCGCCGCCGACTCCCGCCCTGTGGACGACTCCCGCCCGTTGGACGACTCCCGCCCTGGGGAGGACGCTCGTTTCGCGGACGACGTTCGTCCCGCCGACGAGGCGCGTCCCGTCGACGACGCGCGTCCCGTCGCAGCCGAGCCGGTCGCAGGCGCCGATGCGCCTGTCTCGTCGTCGCCCGTCGCCGACTCGACGGACGATGAGATCACGGATGCCGCGGCCTACCAGGCGGCGTACAACGCGTCGTACGACGACGAGCCGTCGGAGAGCTCCGTCGCGGCACGCGCCTATGAGCCCTCAGCCGACAGCGCCGCTCCCGCGGCCGTCGTCGCGCCCAGCGAGCCGGTGGCCGACACGACTTCCGCGGACGGCGCCTACGTCGCCGGTGCGGGTGCGGCCGCCGGTGCCGGCGCTGCGACCGCGGCTCCGCAGCCGATCTTCGTGCAGGCGCCCGAACCGCCCCGCCAGCGCGGCAACCGAGCCGCGGCCGGGGCCATCGGCCTGCTGGCTGCCCTGAGCTTCGCCGTCATCTTCCTCGCCGCGTGGCTGGGCATCGGCCTCGTCCGAGGGGATGTCGAGGCCGCCGGCATCGTCGACGCCCTCACCGCGACCCTCACATCGTGGGTGTTCTGGACGCCGGTCGTGCTGTTCTTCATCGGCTTCTGGCTGCTCGGTGCGATCATCAATCGCGGGCGCTGGGCGCACTGGGTCGTCTTCGGCCTGTTCGTCGGCCTGTTCAGCTGGTTCGGCGTCATCCTGGGCGAGCTCTTCCAGGCCCCCTTCTGGAGCCTCACCTCGAGCGAGGGCCTCGAGCTGCTGCAGCGCAACCTGTTCGCTCCGCTCGCGGTCATCGCGTTCATCATCGGTCGCGAGCTGACCATCTGGTTCGGCGCGTGGGTCGCTGCGCGCGGCAAGCGCGTCACCGAGCTCAACACCGAGGCGCAGCGCGAGTACGAGCGCACGCTCGAGGCCGGTCCTCAGCTGTACCGCCAGTAGTCCGAAGCGTCAACGGGCCTCCCGCCCGCCGCGCGGCGGACGTATCGTCGATCGATGACGGCTGATCGACCGCCCGAGCACGGGCATGTCCGTCCGCTCGTCGCGCTGGGACTCGTGACGGCGGCATTCGGCGCGCTCGTCATCTGCGCGCTCGGCGTGACGAGCCTCCTCCTCGACGAAGACGTCATCGCGGTGCCCGGGCTCGGTCAGATCCCCGGGGTGCTTGGCACCGTCTCCGCGATCGGCGCATTCGCGCTGGCGGTCTGGCTCACGATCCGCCGGGCGCATCCGTCGTACTGGGGTGCGGCGATCGCGGCGGTCGCCGCAGTCATGGCGTATCCCCTCGGCGTCTGGTTCGGCGCACTCCTCGGCGGGGCCGATCTCGCCGCTGCGGCGGGGGCGGCCGGCGGTGTGCTGACCTCGTGGGTCGGCGTCGTCATCGCCGCCTCGGCCTTCGCCTGCGCGTGGGCCGGAGTCGCCCTCGTACGCACGAACGCCCGGCGGCCGAGGTGGCCGTGGGAGGATCCGGACGACGAATAGCGCGTCACACCAGGGTGTTCCGGCGCTCGGCGGGATACGGTGGAGGCCGTGGAGCGGTCGCTCGAGACCCAGGTCAGCCAGGCGGTGGACGCCTGGCTGAAGTGGCTGCCCCGGTGGGAGCCCGCGACGCATCGCGGACGCGTCGCACCGTGCCGGCGCTGCTTCGGGTCCCCCGTGCTCTCCGCGGCCGGGCTCGGCTCGGATGTGCCGCACGGCGTGCAGCACGGCCTCTCGACCCGCATCAAGACGATCGTCGACCACGCCGTCGCGGAGTACACGGCGCGGAACCTCCCCATGCTGCAGGCCGAGCTCGATCAGCAGGCTGCGCGCAACCGCGCCCGCAGCTACCGTCCGGCCGAGGGCCTCGAGCCGGAGTACGAGGGGCTGCCGCTCGACCCCGACCCCATCCCCGGTGCGCCGTTCCTCTTCACGATCTCGGGCCTCGCCGAGGAGGCGGAGGCGGGCATCCCCGACCTCCCGCCGCTGAGCGACGATGCGAAGGCGGCGCTCCGTCAGGAGGTCGGTCTCGCCGACGACTACGCGAACATGGTCGGCCGGGAGGTCTGCACGATCCTGCTGCATCACCGCCTGCGGATCCAGGCGGCGATCACGCAGTACGTCGAGCCGCAGATCGAGGCCATGCTGCACGAGCTCACGAAGTCGCTCGACGTCCCGTTCGACCCCAACGAGCCCCCCGCCGCTCTGAGTCCCGGCTCTGCACAGGCGCGGCCGGCGGCCCAGGGTCGGCTCAGGACCGTTTGTTAGCATTGCCCAGTTTGAGAGCGCACTTTGCGCCCCCGCTCGGGAGCGGGTGAGATGCGGGGGAGGAACGGGTGGCCACACGCCTGCCATCGGCCCCTCCTATCCTTCCCGGGCTGACATATATCCGCCCGCTCGGCTCGGGCGGCTTCGCCGACGTCTTCCTCTACGAGCAGGACATGCCGCGCCGCGATGTCGCCGTCAAGGTCCTCCCGAGCGACGTGCGCGACCCCGAGCTGCGCCGCATGTTCAACGCCGAGGCAGATGTGCTCGCGCACCTGTCGGCGCATCCCTCCATCGTCACGGTCTATCAGGCGGGCATCTCGGCCGACGGTCGGCCGTACATCGTCATGGAGTTCTGCCCGGGCTCTCTCGCGCAGCGCTACCGCATCGAGCGGCTCCCGGTGCCTGAGGTGCTCGAGATCGGCGTCAAGATGGCCAGCGCACTCGAGTCGGCGCACCGCGCCGGTCTCGTGCACCGCGACGTCAAGCCGAGCAACATCCTGGTCACGACCTTCGGCGCCCCCGTCCTGGCGGACTTCGGCATCTCGTCGTCGCTCGCCCGCGCGACCGCCGACGAGGTGCTCGCGATGTCGATCCCGTGGAGCGCCCCTGAAGTGGTCGCCGAGCAGACGGCGGGCACCATCGCGAGCGAGGTGTGGAGCCTCGGCGCCACGGTCTATTCGCTTCTGGCGGGGCACAGCCCCTTCGAGCGCCGCGAGCGCGGCCAGAACACGAAGGAGCAGCTGCGGCGGCGCATCGCCCGCGCCACGTACACGCCGATCCCGCGCACCGACGTCCCCGCCGCCCTGCAGGACGTGCTCGCCCGTTCGATGGCTCGCGAGCCCGTCCGCCGCTACCCCTCCGCGCGCGACTTCGCCGAAGCCCTCCGCAGCGTCCAGAGCGACCTCGGCATCTCGCCGACCGCGCTCGAGGTGCCGGCGGAGGAGTGGGCCGCGGCATCCTCTCCCGTCGACTTCGCCGACTCCACGATGCGCGGAGCGGCCCGGAGCCACGTCGAGCACGAGGGCCGCCGCAAGACCCGCCCCGAGACGGGGGTCGCGAGCCTCGCGCGCGATGAGGACACCGACATCTCGGCGAGCCCGCGGCCCCGCACCCGCGTCCTTCCCTGGGTCATCGCGGGCATCGCGGCGGTCGTCGCGATCGGCGCCGTCGTCGGCGCGCTCTTCGTCGCGGGGGTGCTCTGAATGCGTCGCCGGACCATCGCCGGCGTCACGGCGGCGGTGGCCGCCCTGGGCCTGATCGTCACGGCGAGCGTGGTGTGGCCGGGTCTCGATGCGCAGGAGACCCCTGAGGTCGACACCTCCGTCTGGGCGCTGCAGACCGGTGACGGGCGCCGCTACGCGCGCGTCAACACGACGATCGGCGAGCTGGACACCGTCCGCAGCGTCAGCAACCCGAGCGAGGTCGCGCAGACGTCGGACGGCGCGTTCCTCTTCTCGGACAGCTACAGCAAGCTCACGAAGATCGATCCGGCGATGCCGGTCGATCTCGACGAGGAGTCGCTGCGCGCTTCGCCGTCGACGCCGGCCGGCACGACCGACGTCGTCACGGCGGGGGACTTCGCCGCCTACCGCACCGACTCCGGAGCGGTCTTCGTCGGGCGCCTCTCGACGGGCGACTCGACGCAGCTCGACCCGTTCCCCTCCGAGGACGAGAACGCGCCGCAGTACACGGCCGATGCGATCGCCGTCGACGCTCGCGGCATCCTGTTCGCATACTCGCGTGCGGACTCGTCCGTCCTCCGCTACGACATCGCCGCGTCCGAGGTGAAGGGGCGCGACCCGCTCGAGGTCGACGGTCTCACGACGCCCGCGATCACGGCGGCGGGCGACATCTGGGCCCTCGTCGACACCGATGACGGGGACGTATGGCTGAGAGGGGCGGATGCCTCGATCTCGGCCGGCACCACCGGCACCGTCGTCGTCGGCGAGCCCGATGCCGGCGGCAAGGACGTCTATCTCGCGGATGAGACGGGCCTGGAGCGTGTCAGCGTGGACGGCGGCGAGGTGACCGACGAGGTCGGCGCGGGATCGACCGTGCTCGGCACGCCCGCGAAGCCCACCGTCCAGGACGGCGTGGTGTACGCCGGGTGGCTGCCGCAGGGTGACACCGGCGGCGTGGTGTGGGACTCGGCATCCGATCAGACCACCGACCTCGACTACGGTGGTCAGGACCTCGGCGACGACCGGCGGCCGATGTTCGTCGCGACCGATCAAGCCGTCATCCTCAACGAGACCCGCAGCGGCTGGGTGTGGACCGTCCCCGACGGCCGGCTCGTCGCATCGAGCCAGGACTGGTCTCTCGACGAGAAGACGAATCCCGACTCTCAACCCAGCGAAGAGCAGCTGACGATCATGATCGATCCCAAGCCGCCGATCGCAGAGCCCGACGCGTTCGGCGTGCGAGCGGGGAGCCTCGCGACCCTTCCGGTGCTGATGAACGACCACGACCCGAACGAGGACGTCCTGTCGATCGACCCGACGTCGGTCACGGGCCTCGACCCCGGCTTCGGCACGGCATCCATCACCGACGACGGGCAGCGCCTCACCGTCCGCGTCGCACCCGACGCCACCGGCTCGGCGACCTTCTCGTACGCCGTCACCGACGGCACGACGGCGGACGGCCTGCGCTCGGACCCGACGACCGTGACCATCACGGTCGCACCCGCGGGAGTCGACACCGCCCCGTCCTGGTGCGCTGTCGACGGATGCCTCATCCCCTGGCCCGAGCCCGAGGTCGCCCGCGGCGGCACCGTCACGGTGCCCGTGCTGCCGGGATGGGTCGACCCCGAGGGCGACCCGCTCCTCCTCCTCTCGGTCGAGAACACCTCCGGGGTCGGAACCGTGGCGTCCACACCGGCGGGCGATGTCGTCTATCAGCACGCCGACAACGGACAGGGGGGCGAAGAGCTCATCGAGCTGGCCGTGACCGTGTCGGACACCCTCGGCCAGACCGCGACGAAGCCCCTCGTCATCCGCGTGTCCCCCGAGCCGCGGCTCGAGGTGCAGTCCTTCGCCGTCGTCGACACGATCGACGCCGGGCTCACCGTCGATGTCGCACCGCACGTCACCGGGACGGCCGGCGCCGTGACGGTCGAGTCCGTGCGCGTCCTCGACGATGCCGCAGCGACGGCCACCGTCGTGGGCGGGACGACCGGCTTCGACTTCGCCGCCCGCACCCCGGGAACCTTCCGGGTCGGATTCACCGTGACCGACGGCGTGAGCGACGCCGATGGCACGGCGCGCATCACGATCCTCCCGGCGGATGCGCCGCCCGAGCTCGCCACCTCGCCGGTCGTGGCGTTCGTGCGTCCGCAGGAGGACGCGACGCTCGACGTCTTCGCCGCCGTCTCCAACCCCACGCGCCGCGTGCTGCTGCTGAGCGATGTGACGGCCCGCGCCGATGACGGGGCATCCCTGTCGGTCGACGCCGTCGGCCAGAACTACCTCCGCATCTCCGGCACGACCGCCTCGGGCGCGCCCGGCAGGCTCGGCACCGTCACGTACACCGTGAGCGACGGGACGGAGGACCGCGGCGCGAGCGTGCAGGGCGAGGCGACCGTGTATCTGCTCCCGCCCGCGCCGGAGCTCGCGCCCATCGCCGTCGACGACACGGTGGTCGTGCGGGCGGGTTCGCAGGTCGACATCCCCGTGCTCGACAACGACATCGCGCCCGCCGGCGGGCGGCCGATCCTCAACCCCGCCTCGGTCGTCTCGTCGAGCGAGGACGCGCTGGCCTTCGCCTCGGGCGACGTGCTGCGATACCTCGCACCGAGCGAGCCCGGCGACTACGGCATCGAGTACTCGGTCTACACGACGGGCGCGCCCGTGCTCGCCGACACGGCGGACGTCCGGATCCATGTGCTTCCCGACGACGCCAACCGGGCTCCTCTCCCCGAGACGCTCGAGGGCCGCGTGCTGAGCGGCGAGTCCACCGTCATCGAGTTCGACGGATTCGGCATGGACCCCGACGGCGACGTCGTGACGCTCGACCGGATCATGAGCCAGCCCGAGAGCGGTGCGGCGACGATCACGGCCGACGGCACATCCCTCCTCTACTCCAGTGTGCCCGGGTATCGCGGCCAGGTCTCGTTCCGCTACCGCGTCGTCGACGCGTTCGGCGAGACCGGCGAGGGGACGGTGCGCATCGGTGTGCTCGACGGCCAGTCCAACCCGAGCCCCATCACGTTCACGGACTATGTGCAGGTGCAGGCGGGGGCCGACAGCCGCATACGGGTCAGTCCGCTCTCGAACGACATCGATCCGACGATGCGGGACCTGACGCTCGAGGACGTGCGGCCCGACCTGCCCCAGTTCCTCGTCGACGGATCGCCGAACCCGGAGTTCACCCGGATCAAGAGCCGCATCCGCTCGCACTCCGACACGACGGTCGTCATCGACGCCGGCACCGAGCCCACGACGATGTCGTTCCTCTACGACGTCGTCTCGAGCTCGGGCAACACCGGCCGCGGACTGATCGTGGTCAAGGTCGTACGCGAGAGCGTGCCGGACTATCCTCTCGTGGCCGACACGGTGCTCACGGTCGAGAACCGCGACGACTTCCGCAAGGGCGTCGATGTGCTCGCGGGCAAGGCGACGTGGTCGGCCGGCGAGGTGGCCGACCTCGAAGTGAGCCTGTGGGGGGATCCGCCGGGCGTCACGGTGAAGGGCCGCAAGATCAGCGGCGCCCTCCCCGAGACGACGCAGATCATCCCCTTCGCGGTGACCGGCGAAGGCCCCTCGGGACCCGTCACGACGTACGCCTTCCTGCGTGTTCCGGGCGACGACGACCTGTCGCTCGTGCTCCGCTCTGGCGCAGAGACGCCGAACGTCAAAGAGCTCGAGTCCGTGTCGTTCGACATGGCGTCGCTCGTCGCGCGGCCCCCGGGGACCCCGCTCGAGGTCGGTCCGGAGCTGCGCACCTCCGGCGCGCGGGGCGAGGCATCCTGCGCCGTCGAATCCGGCACGACCGTGCGCTACGACGCCGGCTCGGGCGCTCCGTGGGTCGACGCCTGCCAGGTCCCCGTGCGCATCGCGGGCCAGGACGACTGGACGTATCTGTCGGTGCCGATCGTCGTGCTCGCCCTCGACCCGCAGCCCGAGCTGCACCCCGCCTCGCTCACAGTAGGCCCCGGCGAAACGGCGACCTTCGACCTCAAGCAGATGACGACATGGCAGCTGCGCGAGGGATGGGGAGACATCCAGTACGCGGTCGACTACTCCGGCTCCGCGTTCGAGGTCACGCAGTCCGGCTCGACCCTGACGATCGTCGGCGCGGACCGGGCGGTGCCGGGATCCGAGGATGCCGCGGTCATCAGCGTCACGAGTCACAACGCCGTCGCCCCGGCACGCCTGATCCTCCGCGTCGGAGCCGCGCCCTCGACCCTCCCGCAGGGCGGCTCCGCGACGCAGCAGTGCTCCCAGGCATCCGGCTCCTCCTGCACGATCCAGGTGGTCGGCGCCTCCGGCGAGGTGAACCCGCTGCCGCGCACGCCGCTCGAGGTCATCGAGGTGCGCCCGACCGGCGCGTGCGTCGGGGTCAGCTTCCAGGTCGCTTCCGCGTCATCCGTCGTCGCCTCCTGGTCCCAGGATGCCCCGGGTGCGACGTGCGCCGCGTCCTTCTCCGTCGAGGACGCCCAGGGCCGGCGGACGAACGCCGAGCGCGACGGCCGCATCCTGCTCGACCTCCTGGGGTACCCGAAGCCGCCCGCGAGCCTGCGGCAGACGGCGTACGGGAACGGCACGCTCACCCTGCGGGTGGACGGGGGCGAGTCGCGCCTCGCCTACCCCGCGCTCTCGGGCTTCATCGTCCGCTCCAACGGCCAGGAGGTCGCGCGATGCTCGGCCGACGGCACCTGCCCCCCGATCACGGCACCGAACGGCGAGCAGCGCACCTACGAGGCGGTCGCGGTGAACGCGGTGGGCGAGTCGCGTTCGAGCGTCAGCACCGTCGCGTGGGCGTACAACGCCCCCGGCGCTCCCGCAGGCGTCGTGGTGGCTCCCGTGGTGACCAACGGGGACGGCGGCGTCGTGTCGCTCTCCATCTCGGGTCTCGACTCCGGGCAGACCGGCGGCGTCGAGATCACGAGTCCCAACGGCGAGACGGCGCGCATCCCGGTCCGTCCCGGTGAGGACGCGATCGAAGTCGGCTCGTACCGGGTCGGCACGAACTCGTCGTCGCCCATCACCATCACCCCGTATTCGCGCTTCGAGCTCCCGCCGGGCCTCGGCGGCAGCGCCTCCGGCGCCGCGACCACCGTGTGGGGCAACGGCGTCGGCGCCCCCGTCAGCCCGAGTCTCGCGCTCACCTCCGAGTCGATGGGCGACGGCACCTCGACCGTCACAGCGCAGGCTTCGGCAGCCGTGAACGGCGACGGCTCGTCCCTCCGGTACGGCATCGTGCGCGACGGCCAGCGCTGCGAGACTACGGCGAACGGGGCCACGGCGACCTTCACGGGGCTCCCCGACGGCGACGAGTACGCCTTCACGATGTGCGTCGAGTCGTGGTTCGACGGCCGCTCGTTCGGGTCGAACTCGACGTCGGCGAGCGTGCGGGCCGTCCAGAGCGGCAAGCCGCCCAAGGGGTGGACCTTCGTCGTCGCCGGCCGTCCGAACGTCGGCGACGGGCGTGCCGAATGGACCATCCAGTCTCAGCCGACGTCGACCGAGAAGGTGCCGAACCGCAACCACGTGGAGATGACCGGCTTCCCCTCGGGCATCTTCGGCCGCGACCCGGGGATCCAGGTGCGGTACGTGCACGACTGGTGGGGGACCGCGACGCCGTGGTCGACGGTCGCGCCGGCGGCCGGCAGCGCGCCCTACCAGGTGCAGGCGAACTGGAACGCCGACAACGCCTGCCAGGGCGGCGGGAAGCTGTCGCCGCGAGGCACCTCGACGGAGGGCAAGGCGGCTATCTCGTTCGGCAACGGGAACCTCACCTACTACGACAAGAACGGCAAGGTCCTGCCGCACACCGCCGACACGTGGGACGTGCCGAAGGGCGCCGTGCGCGTCGACGGCATCCGCGTCACGGTCAGCTGGGCCGCGCAGAACTGGGGGCTGAACGACGCGTCGGCGACCTTCAGCGCCGTCTGCACGCCCAACGACGGCGACCCCCAGCCGAACCCCTAGAGACACCGACCTCCGAGCCCCACCGAAGGACAGCATCCATGACCCTCACGCAGGAGCAGGCGACCTGGTTCGCCCAGACGTTCGCGCAGATCGCCGACAACGTCGAGCGCGCCGTGCTCGGCAAGCGGCACGTCGTGGAACTCGTCCTGACGGCGATGCTGAGCGACGGGCACGTGCTGCTCGAAGACGTCCCGGGCACCGGTAAGACCTCTCTCGCGCGCGCCATGGGGCAGTCCGTGCAGGGGACGAACACCCGCATCCAGTTCACTCCCGACCTGCTCCCCGGCGACATCACGGGCATCACCGTCTACGACCAGAAGACGGGCCAGTTCGAGTTCCACGCGGGGCCCGTCTTCGCGAACATCGTCCTCGCCGACGAGATCAACCGCGCGAGCCCCAAGACGCAGTCGGCGCTGCTCGAGGTCATGGAGGAGGGCCGCGTCACGATCGACGGCGTCTCTCGTCAGGTTGGCGTCCCGTTCCTCGTCCTCGCGACGCAGAACCCGGTGGAGCAGGCCGGCACCTACCGCTTGCCCGAGGCACAGCTGGACCGCTTCATGATGCGCGCCTCGCTCGGCTACCCGGATCACGCCTCGACGGTCCGCATTCTCGACGGTGCCGCCGTCGCGACCGAGGATCTCAGCCCCATCATCACGCCGCAGGCCCTCGTCGGCATGGCGGACCTCGCCGCCGAGGTCTACGTCGACGCGCTCGTGCTCGACTACATCGCCCGGCTGGTCGACGGCACGCGCTCGGCCGACGAGGTGCGCCTGGGCGTCAGCATCCGCGGCGCTCTCGCGCTGACGCGCGCGAGCCGCACCAGGGCCGCCTCGCAGGGCCGCACATACGCGACGCCCGACGACGTCAAGGCGCTCGCCGTGCCCGTGCTGTCGCACCGCCTGATCCTGCATCCCGAGGCCGAGTTCGACGGGGTCACCCAGGAAGCCGTCGTCGGGCAGGTGCTCCTCGACGTGCCGCCGCCCACCCGCCGCGAGGCCGTATGAGCACGGACGAGCTCCGGCGAGCGGGCGTCGACACCGTCGAGGGCCGTCTCACCCGCACGTCGGCCTCCACCCTGTCGTCGACAGCGGGGGCGACGACCCGCACCGTCGCCCCGGTCACCCGCGGGCGCGCGCTCGTGCGCGCCGTCGTCTGGGCGACGGATGCCTCGCGCGCAGCGGCGTCTGCGATCTCCGTCGCGGCCCGCTCGGCGGCACGGACCGTCCGCCCCGCCGGGGTGCTCATCGCGGCGGCGGCCTCGGTCGGGCTCGTCCTGGGCCTCGTCTTCGGCTGGGTCGAGTGGATGGTCGCCGGCGTGGTCGCGCTCGTCCTGCTCGTGATGGCCGTGCCCTTCCTCTTCGGCGCCCGGTCGTACGACGTCGACCTCACGCTGGCGCACGAGCGCGTCGTCGCGGGGCAGGGCGTCGTGGGCGAGATCGTCGTCCGCAACCACGGCAACCGCCTCGCTCTGCCGGGGCGCATCGACATCCCCGTCGGCTCGGGGCTCGTGGAATTCGGCGTGCCGCTCCTGCGCCCCGGACACACGATCTCGCAGCCCCTCGACATCCCGGACCTGCGTCGCGGCATCGTCACCGTCGGTCCCGCGACGACGGTGCGCAGCGATCCCATCGGGCTCCTCCGGCGTGAGCACGCGTTCGACGACGTCCACGACCTCTACGTCCATCCGCGCACGACGACGGTGCCGTCGACGAGCGCGGGCCTCATCCGTGACCTCGAGGGCAGCCCGACGCGGCGGCTCGTCGACGCCGACATGTCGTTCCACGCGATCCGGGAGTACGCGCCCGGAGACTCGCGCCGCCAGATCCACTGGAAGTCCACGGCGAAGACCGGGCAGCTCATGGTGCGCCAGTACGAGGAGTCGCGGCGCTCGCGCATGGCGATCGTCCTCGGGATCGCCGAGGCGGAGTACGCCGACGCCGACGAGTTCGAGCTCGCCGTCTCGTGCGCGGCATCCCTCGGCCTCCGCGCCGTCCACGACGACCGCGATTTCGACATCGTCGTGGGCTCCGAGGTCCCCCGGGTCGTCCGCGGGCGGCTGCGCTCCATCCAGCGCATCCCCGCGCCCGCCCCCCGGCCCATGCTGGACGGCTTCAGCGGCATCGACCTGCTCGAGAACACGATGCCGATCGAGGACGTCTGCCGCCTCACCGCCGAGGCGAACGAGCGGCTGTCGATCGCGTTCGTCATCGCCGGGTCCCGCGTGTCGCTGACCCGGCTCCGGCAGGCGGCGCTCGCCTTCCCGGGCGACACCGCCGTCGTCGCGATCATGTGCGACGAGCGGGCGCACCCCCGCATGCAACCTGTCGCGGGGCTCACGGTGCTCACCGTCGGCACGCTCGACGACCTGTCCGGACTGCTGCTGCGCGGGGCCGCGTCGTGAGCGATCCCGTCGTCGTCCCGACCCCTTTGCGCCGCGAGCGGCCCGATGCGGTGCCGCGCCTCGTCGCCGGCTCGCTGTTCGTCGCCGCCATCGTGGTGATCGCCGCGGTCGCGGCCTGGCCCATCTACCGCTCGGGCTGGTTCCTGCTCCTCGTCGGCGTATCGGCCGTCGTCGCGGCGGGTCTCGCCGTCGTGGCGCGGCTGCGCCGGTGGGACGGATGGATGACGACGGCTTCCGTGGCCGCCGCCTTCTTCGTCCTCGGGGTGCCGCTCGCCGTGCCGTCCCGCCTCGGCGGCCCCCTCGAGCTCCTCCGCGGCCTGGGCGATCTCGGCACAGGCCTCGTCCTCGCGTGGAAGGACCTGGTGACGGTCGACCTTCCGGTCGGCACGTACCGGAATCTTCTCGTTCCGGCGCTCGTCGTCTTCCTCGTCGGCACGTGCGCGACACTCCTGCTCTCCTGGCGCGAGGACCGGGCGGCCTACGCCGCCGCGCCGATCGGCCTCGCGATGGTGTCGTTCGGCCTCTTCTTCGGGCGCACCGAGACGAGCGCGCCCCTCCCGCTCGGCCCCGTCACCCTCTACGCGCCGGTCGAGACGGCGATCGGCATCTCGGCTCTCGTCGTGACGCTCCTCTGGCTCGCGTGGCGCAACCGCGAGGAGCGGGTGCGCGCGCTGCAGCGCGCGGCGGCGTCCAGCGGGGTCCGGATCTCACGCCGCCCCACCCGCGCCGACCGTCGCCGGGGAGCACTCGGCGCGGGCATGCTCGTCATCGCGGTCGCCGCCGGAGCCGTCGTCGTGCCCTACGCCGCGCGGGGTGCCGACCGTGACGTCCTCCGCTCGGCCTTCGGGCCCGAGATAGACCTCGCGGCGGAGGTCAGCCCGCTCTCGTCCTACCGAGCGCTCTTCGCCGACGACCGCGCCGACGAGGTGCTCTTCACCGTCGACGTGGAATCGGGCTCGCCCTCCCGAATCCGCCTCGCCACGCTCGACAGCTACGACGGTGAGGTCTTCCGCGCCGGCGGCGCCGACGCGGTCGACGACGCCCAGTTCGTCCGGGTCCCCGCGACCCTCGACGCCGGCGACGGGCGGGCGGCGCGCACGAGGATCTCGATCGAAGGACTCGACGGGATCTGGATGCCGACGGTCGGCCGTCTGCAGTCGGTCGACTTCGCGGGGGATCGCGCCGCCGCGCTCGCCGACAGCTTCTACTACAGCGCCGAGGCCGCCGCCGGCGTCGAGACGGCGGGCGACGGACTGAAGAAGGGCGACTCGTACCTCATCCGTTCGATCGAGCCGGGGCTCCCGGACCTCGCGGCGATCAGGGCGCCGGGCGGCGTCGATTCGTCGATCGCCGTGCCCGAGAGCCTCGCGACCTGGGTCGAACGGCATGCGACAGGGTCGGACGGCGTCGCTCTGCAGGGACTCGTGAAGCTGCTCCGCGAGCGGGGGTACCTCAGCCACGGGCTCCTGCCGGAAGGAGAGACGCCGGTGTGGGCGTCGTCGCTTCCCGACTACGCGCCGCAGGCGAGCGCGTCGGGCCACTCGCTCGCGCGCATCGACACGCTGTTCTCGAAGCTCCTCGAGCGCGAGACGGATCCCCGGGCCGAGGCATCCGGCAACTTCGTCGCGGGCATCGGCGACGATGAGCAGTTCGCGGTCGCCGTCGCACTCATCGCACGCCAGCTCGGCTTCCCGTCGCGCGTCGTCGTGGGGGCGCGGCTGGATTCAACCGACCCCGGAGTCGCCACGTGCGACGACGGCGCCTGCCGTGCGCAGGACCTCTCGGCGTGGGCCGAGGTGCAGGACGACGCGGGGGAGTGGATCCCGGTCGACGCGACACCGCAGTACGCCGACTCGCCGAGCCTCGAGGTCACCGAGCAGCGGGACCCCGAGAACGTCACGGAGGTGCGGCCGGACTCCGTCGAGGAGGTGCTTCCGCCCGACCCGGTGCAGGAGGACTCGGGCGTCGACGACGACGTGCGGAACGACGCGGGGCCCGACCTCGCCTGGCTGTGGTCGACCCTCCGGACTTCGGGCGTCGTGCTCGCGATCCTCGTGCTCGCCCTCGGGCCGTTCCTGGCGGTCATCATCGCGAAGGCCGTTCGGCGTCGGGGGCGTCGCACCCAGGGCCCGCCGGCCGCACGCGTCGCCGGCGGCTGGGACGAATACGTGGATGCCGCGGTCGATGCGGGCCGCGGCGCCCCCCGTGCGCTCACCCGCTCGGAGGTCGCATCGGCGTACGCGACGGACTCCGGCCTCGTGCTTGCCGAGCGGGCCGACCGTGCGGTCTTCTCGGGCGCAACGACCACGCTCGACGAGGCAGAGGAGTTCTGGCGCATCGTCGACGAGGAGCGCCGCGGACTCGCTCGAGGCGAGGGGTTCTGGCGACGGGTGCTCGCGACCGTATCGTTGAGATCGTTCATCCGTCCCCTCGCCCCGATGAAGGGGCGCAGGGAACGCACCGCCGAGAGGGGGAAGCGCCGCGCCGTTCCGCGTGAGCGCACATCGCCATGAGCAACTTCGAAACCTGGACCGGCATCACGCTCGGGCTCACATCGACGCTCGTCGTCCTCCTGATCTACGTGTGGACGGCGATCGCACTGTCGGCCGTCTTCCGCAAAAGCGGCGAGGCCGGGTGGAAGGCGTGGGTGCCGATCCTGAACATCGTCGTGCTCCTGCGCCTCGGCGGGCTCTCGGGCTGGCTCGTCCTGCTCTTCATCATCCCGATCCTCGGCTGGATCTGCCTCATCATCGCCGTCTATCGCATCAACGTGGCCTTCGGCCACGGCGGTGGGATGACGGTGCTGGCCTGGTTCCTCTTCCCGGTGTGGGCCACGGTCCTGGGCTTCGGCTCCGACCGCTGGGTCGGCCGCGAAGAGGCGGCGCGCGGCCCCGTCCGCACGGCACTCCCCGACGTCCCGCCGCCCCCGCCGCTCCCCGGCGACGGGCGCCGCGCCACGACCGCCTACTCGCCGGTCGCGCCGCCTCCCGCGTACGGGCGGCCCCCGTCACCGGCCGGCGCCTCGGCGGCCCCGGCGGCGGTCCGCACGGCCGCGTCATCGCCAGCCGCCTCCGCTCCGGTGGCCGCGCCGGCCGCCGGATGGACGCCCCCGCCGCTTCCCCCCCAGGCAGCCTCCGCCGCTGTGACGGGCGTCCCCGGTGGGGGCACGTCAACCGCCGGGACCGACCGCCCGGTCTTCGAGGCGCCCGTGGCGGCCCCTGCCGTTCCGGTGCGGTCGGCCGATCCCGGCGACGACGACGACTCCGACGAGGCATCCGGCATCCCCGTCTCATCGCTGCCCCGCCGGACCCGAACGCCCCTCCCGGAGCCCGAGTGGGAGGTCGAGGACGACGCCGACCCGCCGTCCGACGAGCCCTCGTGGGATGTGGATTTCGGCGGTGCCGCATCGACGAGTGAGGTGACGGATGCCGTGACCAACGCCCCGGCGCCCATCAGTGCCGCACCCCGCCGCGCCGTGCAGCCCGACGACGAGCCCGTCATCATGCCGCGCCGGGCCGTGCCGTCTCCGGAAGCCGATGCCGACGAGGCCGCGCCGGAGCCTCCCGTGACGAGTGTGCCCACGGCACCGACGCCGGCCGCTGCGATGCGCGAGCCGTGGGCGCCGGCGGCGTCGCCGGTGCCGACCGAGGGGGAGGCCTTCCCCGAGAGCTCCGGTCCCGTGTCGGCCATCGCAGGTGCGCCGGATGCCGGGGGTCCGCGTTCGGCCCTGTCCTCCGTGTCGGCGCTGCACACCCGCCCGCACATCCCGGAGGAGGACGAGCTCGAGGCGACGGTCGTCGCCCGGCGCAAGCGCACCGCGTGGACGCTCGTCGACGCTTCGGGCACGCGCATCCCGCTGACGTCCGACGTCGTGCTGCTCGGGCGCCGCCCGGCCGCCGACCCCGAGTTCCCCGGCGCGCAGCTCGTGTCGCTCGACGACGACACGCGCACGATCTCCAAGACGCACGCGCGCCTCGAGCTGCGCGACGACAAGTGGTACATCACCGACCTCGACTCGACCAACGGCGTGCTGTTCACGACGCTCATGGGCACCGAGGTCGCCGCGACCCCCGGTGAGCAGACGGAGGCGGGCGAGACCTTCCTCCTCGGCGACGCGGAGGTGTCGCTCAGCCGGAGCGACGGGTGACCGCGGGCGGCGGCGAGGGCGCGGGTCCCGACGACCCGGGAGTCGACGACCCCGTCCTCGATGACTCCGGGCTCGACGACCGCACGGTCCGGGTCCCCCGAGCGGAGCCCGACGACGCGACCCTCGTCTCACCCACGGCGCCCGTGGATGCGACCGCCGTCTCGCCGCGCCGACGGGAGCTGCCGGACGACCTCGACTCGACGCTTCCCGCGCAGCCGGCGGTGCCCCGCGAGCGGGCCCCGGGACCGCGCCGCACGGCGACATCGGGGGATGACCGGATCGACCCCGAGGACGAGCCCGACGACGGCTCCACCATGGTGGTCCGCCGGGAGTCCCGCCGCCGCGCCGCGGCACGGGAGAGCGCCCGTCACGAACCGGAGGCCGTGGCCGAGGGCAAGGGGGCGGCCCCGGCGCCTTCCGGCGGAGCTGGCGCGAGCGTGGCCAGCGCATCGCAGCCCGGAAGCGAGAGCCCAGGTCGCACGGCGCAGGCCCCCCGAGCGGCAGATGCGATCTACCGGCCCCGCGCCTTCGAACCCGCGCACGTGGAGCGGGCACCCCGCCCCGAGCGCGCACCGCAGGCTTTCTTCGACACGGCGGCGGCCGAGGCATCCGCCCGCTCGAGAAGCCGTCGGCGCCTGGCCCTCGGGATCGTCGTGGGAGCGGTCATCGCCATCGGCGCGGTCGCGCTCCTCACGTTCATCGCCCTGACCGGCTGAACCTCCGCGGCCGCTGTCGGGGCGCGGCATCCGTCGCCAGAAGGGCGCCACGCCGCTCGTTTGACCACCCTCCCGAAACACGCGTATCATAGAGGGGTGTGCGCCCACGCGCGCCGTCCGCCGCGCCTCGGCGCGGCAGCCGGCGAGAGGGCGCCGCATCTCAGGGAACGGCCTGCGAACAGGCCACCCCCACGGCATATCCACCACAACAACCGCGCGGCACCATCATGCCTCGCCGGTGGATCCGCGTGAGCCCCGGGTGAAACAGATCGCAAGATCGGCAGATCCCGGGGGAGACCACGAACGCTGTCACCGTGCAGCATCTACAAGGAGAGAACGTGCCAACTATTCAGCAGTTGGTTCGCAAGGGGCGTACGCCGAAGGTCTCGAAGACCAAGGCTCCCGCTCTGAAGTCGAACCCGCAGCAGGCCGGCGTCTGCACCCGCGTCTACACGACCACGCCCAAGAAGCCGAACTCGGCGATGCGCAAGGTCGCCCGTGTCAAGCTCCGCAACGGCACCGAGGTCACCGCCTACATCCCCGGCGAGGGCCACAACCTGCAGGAGCACTCGCTCGTGCTCGTCCGCGGTGGTCGTGTGAAGGACCTCCCGGGTGTTCGCTACAAGATCGTCCGCGGCGCGCTCGACACGCAGGCCGTGAAGAACCGCAAGCAGGCCCGTAGCCGCTACGGCGCGAAGAAGGGTTGAGTTAGATGCCTCGCAAGGGACCCGCCCCGAAGCGCCCCGTCGTCAACGACCCGGTCTACGGCGCTCCGATCGTCAGCCAGCTGGTGAACAAGATCCTCGTCGACGGCAAGAAGTCGCTCGCCGAGTCGATCGTCTACAACGCCCTCAAGGGCGTCGAGTCGAAGAACGGCCAGGACGCCGTCGCCACGCTCAAGAAGGCCCTCGACAACGTGCGCCCGACCCTCGAGGTCAAGTCGCGCCGCGTCGGCGGCTCGACCTACCAGGTGCCGGTCGAGGTCAAGCCTCACCGCGCCAACACGCTCGCCCTCCGCTGGCTCGTCAGCTACGCCAAGGGCCGTCGTGAGAAGACCATGACCGAGCGCCTCCAGAACGAGATCCTGGATGCCTCGAACGGCCTGGGTGCCGCGGTCAAGCGCCGCGAGGACACCCACAAGATGGCCGAGTCGAACCGCGCCTTCGCGCACTACCGCTGGTAACCCCTCGACAGGCTCGGGGACCGGGGGCGAGAGCCTTGCCGGTGCCTGAGCCTGTCGAAGGACTCCACCGCGACATCCCGAACCACAAGTAAGGAAGACACCCCGTGGCACAAGAAGTGCTCACCGACCTCAACAAGGTCCGCAACATCGGCATCATGGCGCACATCGATGCCGGCAAGACGACGACGACCGAGCGCATCCTCTTCTACACGGGCGTCAACCACAAGATCGGCGAGACGCACGACGGCGCTGCGACCACCGACTGGATGGAGCAGGAGCAGGAGCGCGGCATCACGATCACGTCGGCCGCCGTCACGTGCTTCTGGGACAAGAACCAGATCAACATCATCGACACCCCCGGCCACGTGGACTTCACCGTCGAGGTGGAGCGCTCGCTCCGCGTCCTCGACGGCGCGGTCGCCGTCTTCGACGGCAAGGAGGGCGTCGAGCCCCAGTCCGAGACCGTCTGGCGCCAGGCCGACAAGTACGACGTCCCCCGCATCTGCTTCGTCAACAAGATGGACAAGCTCGGCGCGGACTTCTACTTCACCGTCGACACGATCGTCAACCGCCTGAAGGCCAAGCCCCTCGTGCTCCAGCTGCCCATCGGCGTCGAGAGCGACTTCATCGGAGTCGTCGACCTCGTCGAGATGCGCGCTCTGGTGTGGCCCGGCGACGCCAAGGGCGACGTGACCATGGGCGCCAAGTACGAGATCCAGGAGATCCCGGCCGACATGGCCGACAAGGTCGCCGAGTACCGCGAGCACCTGCTCGAGACGGTCGCCGAGACCGACGAGCACCTGCTCGAGAAGCACTTCAGCGGCGAGGGACTGACCGTCGAGGAGATCAAGGGCGCGATCCGCAAGCTCACGATCAACTCGGAGATCTACCCCGTCCTGTGCGGCTCGGCGTTCAAGAACCGCGGCGTGCAGCCCATGCTCGACGCGGTCGTCGACTACCTCCCGTCGCCCCTCGACGTGCCCGCGATCGAGGCGCACGACCCGAAGGACGAGGAGCGCATCATCGAGCGCCACGCCGACCGCGACGAGCCGTTCGCGGCGCTCGCGTTCAAGATCGTGTCGCACCCCTTCTTCGGCCGCCTCACCTACATCCGCGTCTACTCGGGTCACCTCGACTCGGGTGCGCAGGTCGTCAACGCGACCAAGGGCAAGAAGGAGCGCATCGGGAAGATCTTCCAGATGCACGCCAACAAGGAGAACCCGGTCGACTCGGTCACCGCGGGTCACATCTACGCCGTCATCGGTCTCAAGGACACGACGACGGGTGACACGCTCTCCGACGCGGCGAACCAGGTCGTCCTCGAGTCGATGACGTTCCCCGAGCCCGTCATCGAGGTCGCGATCGAGCCCAAGACGAAGGCCGACCAGGAGAAGCTGGGTGTCGCCATCCAGAAGCTCGCCGAGGAGGACCCGACGTTCCGCGTCGAGCAGAACGCCGAGACCGGCCAGACCGTCATCAAGGGCATGGGCGAGCTGCACCTCGACATCCTGGTGGACCGCATGAAGCGCGAGTTCAAGGTCGAGGCCAACGTCGGCAAGCCGCAGGTGGCGTACCGCGAGACGATCAAGAAGACCGTCGAGCGTCACGACTACACGCACAAGAAGCAGACCGGCGGGTCGGGCCAGTTCGCGAAGATCCAGTTCGCGATCGAGCCCCTCGAGGTCACGGCCGACAAGACGTACGAGTTCGAGAACAAGGTCACCGGTGGCCGCATCCCGCGCGAGTACATCGAGCCCACCAACCAGGGCTTCCAGGACGCGATGGCGGTCGGCGTGCTCGCCGGCTACCCGATGGTGGGCGTGAAGGCGACCCTCATGGACGGCGCGTCGCACGACGTCGACTCGTCCGAGATGGCGTTCAAGATCGCCGGCTCGATGGGCTTCAAGGAGGCCGTCCGCAAGGCGAACCCCGTCATCCTCGAGCCGCTCATGGCGGTCGAGGTGCGTACTCCCGAGGAGTACATGGGCGACGTCATCGGCGACCTCAACAGCCGCCGTGGCCAGATCCAGTCGATGGAGGACGCGGCGGGCGTCAAGGTCGTCCGCGCCCTCGTGCCGCTCTCCGAGATGTTCGGCTACATCGGCGACCTGCGTTCGAAGACGTCGGGCCGCGCCGTCTACTCCATGGAGTTCGACAGCTACGCCGAGGTTCCGCGCAACGTCGCGGACGAGATCGTCCAGAAGAACAAGGGCGAGTGATCGTCCCGGGATGCCTCACCCGAGCAACGTCGAAGGGCGAGGCATCCCGGCTCCTACAACTTCACAGAATCAAACCGAACCCCTCTACTAAGGTAGAGAAATCCCCGTAGAGAACCGGTCGCAAACCAGTGCCCGGAATCGCTACACGACCGTCCTGAGGAGGACCCAGTGGCTAAGGCCAAGTTCGAGCGGACCAAGCCGCACGTGAACATCGGAACGATCGGTCACGTCGACCACGGCAAGACCACGCTCACCGCTGCGATCTCGAAGGTGCTCGCCGACAAGTACCCGTCGGCCACCAACGTTCAGCGCGACTTCGCGTCGATCGACTCCGCTCCCGAGGAGCGCCAGCGCGGCATCACGATCAACATCTCGCACGTCGAGTACGAGACCCCGAAGCGTCACTACGCCCACGTCGACGCCCCCGGTCACGCTGACTACATCAAGAACATGATCACGGGTGCCGCCCAGATGGACGGCGCGATCCTGGTCGTGGCGGCCACCGACGGCCCCATGGCGCAGACCCGTGAGCACGTTCTGCTCGCCAAGCAGGTCGGCGTCCCCTACCTGCTCGTCGCGCTGAACAAGGCCGACATGGTCGACGACGAGGAGATCCTGGAGCTCGTCGAGCTCGAGGTCCGCGAGCTGCTCTCCAGCCAGGACTTCGACGGCGACAACGCCCCCGTCATCCGCGTCTCGGGCCTCAAGGCCCTCGAGGGCGACGAGAAGTGGACGCAGTCCATCGTCGAGCTCATGGAGGCCGTCGACGAGTCCATCCCCGACCCGGTGCGTGACAAGGACAAGCCGTTCCTCATGCCCATCGAGGACGTCTTCACCATCACCGGCCGTGGCACGGTCGTGACGGGTCGCGCCGAGCGCGGCACGCTCGCGATCAACTCCGAGGTCGAGATCGTCGGCATCCGCCCGACGCAGAAGACGATCGTCACCGGTATCGAGATGTTCCACAAGCAGCTCGACGAGGCGTGGGCCGGCGAGAACTGTGGTCTGCTCCTCCGCGGCACCAAGCGTGACGACGTCGAGCGCGGCCAGGTCGTCGTGAAGCCCGGTTCGGTCACCCCGCACACCAACTTCGAGGGCACGGCGTACATCCTGTCCAAGGAGGAGGGCGGCCGTCACAACCCGTTCTTCACGAACTACCGTCCGCAGTTCTACTTCCGCACCACGGACGTCACCGGCGTCATCACGCTGCCCGAGGGCACCGAGATGGTCATGCCCGGTGACACCACCGACATGACGGTCGAGCTCATCCAGCCGATCGCCATGGAAGAGGGCCTCGGCTTCGCGATCCGTGAGGGTGGCCGCACCGTCGGCGCCGGCACGGTGACCAAGATCATCAAGTAAGTCCTTCGACTTACGGGAAAGGGGTCGGACCTTCGGGTCCGGCCCCTTTTCGCATGCCCGGAGCCTCCTTGCCCAGGGTTTACCGCTGAGCCGGGTGCCGACAGAATGAAGCGGCGGCGCTCGCCGCGATTCGCACGGAAGGGGGCCCGGATGGGCATCGAGGACATCGTCAACCAGGGCAAGAAGGCGTACGCGGACAACAAGGACCACGTCGACGGATTCCTGAAGTCCGACCAGGCCGAGCAGATCAGCGACCAGGTCTTCGACAGCGCCGCCGACCTGGCCAAGAAGATCGCGCCGGACCAGTACGACGCGACGGTCGACGAGTTCCGCGACAAGGCCGACGGCGCCGTCGGCAACGAGAAGTAGCGCTTCCGACGCAGGCCCGGGTGGATGGCGCCCGGGCCTTCGCCATGCGTGGGAGGCGGCATCCCGCATTCTGCGAAGTCGCGGGCCGTTTCCCGTTCGTTACTTGACGCGCACTCGCGGCGCAGTCTACGTTCGCACCGGGAGCGCTTCTCTTTGTGTCGGCTATGGGGGCTGGCTGCAGACGATGTCGTCTTCCATCGGGGTTCCTTGTTCCGTGGAACCCCCAACGGCTTCCCAGTTCCGGGGGAGCCGAGTCGATGGCGACGGGTAACTCAATATGTCTGGTGTTCTGGGCGGGCAACATTCGGGGCGCAGGGGGCTGCGCCGCAACATGCGGGAGGAGCGGGAGCGGCAGCGCAAGCTGACGTTGCGGCATCGGTGGTACGCCGGTGGCATCGCGACGCTGCTCTCCGGTGCGCTCATCTTCTCGGGCGTCGCTCCGGCGATGGCCGAGACGACGCCGCCGCCGGACGACACCGCGACCCAGAGCGCGACGCCGCCGGCTGGCGAGGCGACGCCACCGGCTGGCGAGGCGACGCCGCCCGCGGACGACCCGGCACCGCCCGCCGACCAGCAGCCGGCACCGACGCCGGAGGAGTCCGCGCCGGCGGATCCGGCTCCGACGCAGCCGGCCATCAAGACGCCGGAGCTCATCCCGAGCGACCGGTCGGTCTCCGCCGAGCAGGATGCCGCCGATGTCGGGGTCCTCCTCGTTCCCGACCCCGGTCCGACGACGGCCGTCATCACGGTCAAGGTCGGCTCCGACCGCACCGGCATCACCGGCGTCACCAATCTCGCCGGCGTCGTGCTGCTGCTGAACACGGGCACGAACTCGCCCAGCGGCACCCGGCCCGACGGCGTCGCCGGCACGGCCGACGGCTGGGCGAAGTGCACGTCGGACGCGCAGGGCGACTGCTCGTTCACGGTGCCCAACACGCAGCCGGGCGGCGCGAACCGCGACGCCCGGTATTGGGTCATCCCGTCCAGCGTGCCCGCAGGCTACTTCGCGAACCCCAGCCTTCGCACCGGCGGCTCATCGGGCGCCGGCGACTCGACGCCGTACCGCTTCCGCACAGGGACGCAGCTCCGGGCCAACACGACCTACTCCTCGCAGAACGCCAACGACTTCATGCTGTCGTCGGGCATCACCCCGACGGCGTCCGGCGGAATCTGGCAGCAGTCGCGCAACAACCCGACGCTGGCGGCATCCTGCGGTCTCGACGTCGCGCTGATCCTCGACCTGTCCGGCTCCGTCGCCCCGTCCGTGAACCAGCTGAAGGCCGCAGCGAACACCTTCGTCGACTCGCTCCAGGGCACGCCGTCGCGCATGGCGCTCTTCTCGTTCTCCTCGCAGTCGCCGGCGACCGGCGCGAACGCCAACTTCCCGGCGCTCACGTCGGTTTCCACGGCGGCACAGGGCACGGCCTTCAAGGCCCGCTACGCCGCCTGGAGCGCCGGGGACAGCACCAACTGGGACCGCGGCCTCGGCGTCGCGGCGGCGGCCAACAGCCCCGCAAACAACTTCGACGTCGCGGTGATCATCACCGACGGCAACCCCACGTCGTACAACCAGCCGGCGCAGGGCAGCGGCAGCGACAACCGGTTCCGCGAGACGGAGAACGGCATCTTCTCGGCGAACGCGCTGAAGGCCGGCCCGGCGGGCGCCGCGCCGACCCGCGTGCTGGCCTTCGGCGTCGGCGACGGGGCGACGGGTGCGAACAACGCGCTCAACCTCCGCGCCATCTCGGGACCGACGGCGTACAACGGTTCCAACGGCGCCGTCGCCGACTACTACCAGACGGCCGACTACTCGTCGGTGGGCACGGCCCTCCGCAACCTCGCGCTGGGCAACTGCGAGGGAACGCTCACGGTGACCAAGCAGATCGTGCCGAACACGACGCCCGTCGGGCAGACGACCGGCGCGGTCCCGGCCGGTGCGGGCTGGCAGTTCACCGGCACCGTCAACACGGCCGGCGTCACGACCCCCAACCAGGTCCAGACGACGACCGCCAACGGCACCGGCACCGTCAGCTACCCGCTGACCTTCCCCGGCGGCACGACGAGCGCCTCGGTCACGGTCGTCGAGACCCAGCAGCCCGGGTTCGCACTCCAGCCCGTCGGCGGCCAGAACGCCGTCTGCACGAACCTCAACACCAACACGCCCGTCGTCCCGACGGCCAATCCCGCACTCGGCTTCACCGTCTCGGTCCCGAGTACGCAGGCCGTGAACTGCGTGATCTACAACCGGGCGCCCAACCCGCCCGCCGACCTCACCGTCAGCAAGACGTGGGTCGTCAACGGCGTCACCTACGCCGACGGTGCGCAGCCCGGCGGACTGAGCTCCCAGCTGCAGATCACGGGCCCCGGTGCGGCCGGCGCGACCGACCAGGGCTGGGGGGTCACGCGGACCGGCTACACGCAGGGCGACTCCGCGACGCTGACCGAGCAGGTCTCGCTCATCGATCCCACGCTGTGCACGAACTCCGCCGCGGTGACGAGCGTCAACGGCGCTCCGACGTCGACGCCGCTCGGCGCGGGCTACAACCTCGCGCTCTCGCAGGTGCACAACACGGCGACCATCACGAACACCGTGACGTGCCGGAGCACGCTGACCCTCGTGAAGCAGGTGCAGGGCGGGAACGCCGCCCCGACCCTGTGGACGCTGAACGCGCAGAGCACGGTCACGCCCGCGCCGCTGCCCTTCGCGCCTGGGACGACCGGGGTGACGCATGACGTCACGCCCGACGCGCGCTACCAGCTGTTCGAGACGGGCGGCGACCCCGCCTACCGTCAGACCGACAACCGCACGAACCTGCAGTCCAACCCGCTGTCGACCGGATCGGCGACGTGCATCCGGGTCGAGGCGGACGGCGACCCCTGGCCCGGCAGCGGCTTCTCGGACGGCATCAACGGCGGTGTCAACGTGCCGCTCGGCTACCGCGTCGCGTGCACGTTCACCAACCAGACGGCAGCTCTGACGCTGCTCAAGAACGTCGTGAATGACAACGGCGGCTCGGCGGCGGCGCCGGAGTGGGATCTGACCGCGACTCCGGCACCCCTCGCCGGTCTTTCGGCCACCACAGTGCCCGGATCCGAGACCGAGCAGCCCAGCAGCACCTTCGGCGTGCGTCCCGTTCACGTGTACACGCTGACGGAGTCGGACGTCCCCGGGTACCAGTTCTCACGGCTGCAGCAGCGGGTGAACGGCACCTGGGTGGATGTCGTCGCGAATCCCGACCCCGCGGGCTACCCGCGGCAGAACGGCGACGGCGACTGGATGATCACGGTCGGTCCGCTCGACGATGCCGTCTACCGGTTCGTCAACGACGACATCGCGCCGCGGCTGACCCTCGTCAAGACGGTCGTCAACGACAACGGCGGCACCGCCACCTCGGACGCGTGGACGCTCACGGCCACCACTCCGGGCGGCCCGGAACTGAGCGGCAAGACGGACACCGCAGCCGTGACGGATCAGCCGGTCCGCGCGGGCGTCGTCTACACGATCGGCGAGAGCGGCGGCCCGGCGGCGTACGTGTGGAATTCGCTCGAGTGCACGGGCTTCCCGAGCGCCACGCCGGCGAATCCCACGCTGACGCTGAGCCCCGGTGATGACGTCACCTGCACGCTCAACAACGACGACATCCTCGTTCCCGTGACGGTGGACAAGGCCGACGGCACCGTCGAGCAGCTCGCCGACGGCACGTGGCGGATCACCTACGAGGTCATCGTCGCGAACGGGAGCGCCACGCTTCCCACGACGTACTCCCTCACCGACACGCCGCAGTTCGACACGAGCTTCACCGTGCTGACGCAGGGCTGGGCGAACGATCCCGACGTCACCGACGTTGCGATCGAAGCGGGCGGCACCGACACGTACACGTACGTCGTGACCGCCGAGGCCACCACGTCGCCCGTGGCGCCGACGGCTCTCGTCTGCTCGCCGACGAACGGGGGCGGCTTCTTCAACAGCGCGACCGTCACCTTCCCCGGCGGCACCGACAGCGACACGGGATGCGCCGTCCCCGGCGCCCCGACCGTGCAGAAGATCGCTCAGACGGCCGTGCAGAACGGCACCACGGGGGAGTGGACGCTCCGCTATCTCGTGACCGTGTCCAACCCGACCGAGATCCCGCTCGCGTACACGCTGAGCGACACGGCGGCGGCTCTCCCTGCCGGAGTGACGGGCGGCGCATGGGCGGCCTCCGATCCGACCCCGGTCGGCGGCGGCACCTTCGTGCGGAATGCCGGATGGGCCGGATCGGGTGAGCTCGCCACCGGCACCCTGCCACCTGGTGCTACGCACACCTACACGGTCACGCGCACGGTCTCGGTGGCGGCATCCGTCCCCGACTCGGCGCTGACGTGCGGCTCGGTCGTTGGTCAGGGAGGCGGCGTGTGGAACACGGCATCCGTCACCAACGGCATCACGGTGACGGACTCGTCCGACTGCGCCGACATCGATCGGCCCGATGTGACGATCGCCAAGACCGTGACGGGCACGAAGCAGCTCGTCGACGGGACGTGGGAGATCGTCTACGACGTCGTGGTGACGAACCCCTCTGCGGCGCTCGCGGCGGTCTACTCGCTCGCAGACACGCTCCAGTTCGGCGGCGACATCGCGGTGGTGGATGCCTCGTGGACGGGTCCGACCAGCGGCACCTTCACCGCGGGGACCGCGACGCTCGCGACCGACCGCGTCCTCGCGGCGAGCGGTGTGGAGACCTACACCGTGACGGCGCACGCGACGATCGATCAGGATGCCTGGGACGGTGACACCGTCTCGTGCACCGACCAGACGCCTCCGACGGCCGGCGGATTCCTCAATGTCGCGACGGTGACGGTGAACGGCGTCGGCATCCCCGCCGACGACTGCTCGACACCGGAACTGCCGACCGTGCAGAAGGAGGGTGTCTCGGCGACGCAGGATCCCGACGACCCGGCCATGTGGACGGTGTCGTACGACGTGACGGTGACGTCCGGCGGGTACGACACCTTCTACTCGCTCTCCGACACGCCGGCGTTCGCGGCCGGGATCACCCTCGGCACCGGGTCGGCGCAGCGCACCGACATCGCGAGCCCGCCCATCACGCCCATCACGCCTGGTACCGACTTCGTCACCGGTGTGGCGCTGCCGGCGGGTGCGACGCACGTGTACCGCGTGACGTGGACCGTCGAGGTGACGGATGCCTTCGTCCAGGACGACGGCGAGTGCACCGGCGAGCCCGGCAGCGGCTTCTTCAACACCGCCACGCTGCTCGTGGGCGACATCCCGATCGACGGGACGGACTGCATCCCCGTCGACGAGCGGGTGTACCCGACGATCACCAAGACGGTGACCGGCACCGAGCAGGACCCCGCCACGGGGAGGTGGACGGTCACATACGACATCGTCGTGAACCTCGCCCCGACCGGCCCGAGCAACCCGAAGGGACTGGCCGCCAAGTACGACCTGACCGACACGCTGGACTTCGGCGGTGACATCACCGTGAACCAGGCGACGTGGTCCGGCGAGTCGTCGGGATCGTTCGATCCGGTGACCGACCCCGCCGACCTCGCTTCGGGCAAGGCGATCGCGGCCGGGGCCACGCACACCTACACCGTGACGGCGGTCGCGACGGTGACCGCCGCAGCGATCGACGGCGGCACCACCTCGTGCGACGCCGGCGAGGGAGAGTCCGGCGGGTTCCTGAACACCGCTCTGCTCTCGTCGGGTGGAGAGGAGACACCCGTCGAGGCCTGCGCCGAGCCCGTGTTCCCGCGCATCGTGAAGTCCGCGGCGGGTCCCGCCACCCAGGATCCCGACACCGGTGACTGGACGCTCGAGTACGACATCACGGTGACGTACCCGACGACGGCTGCCGATCCCCGCCCGAGCCTGAGCTACGTGCTGACCGACGTCCCGGACCTGCCGGACAATGTCGAGCTGCAGGGAGACTGGACGGCGATCGCCGCCACGGCGGACACGCCGGATCCGGACAACGCGACGTTCGACGGCGACGGCACCTGGACGATCGTGAACGCAGGGTTCGATCCGGACGCCGACGGCATCACGACGCACGTCTTCACGATCTCCGCGGTCGTGAGCGTCACCGGACCGCCGGTCGGACCGCTCGAGGAGTGCGACGAGCTGGAGAGCGCCGGGATCGTGGTGTTCAACACGGGAACGGTCACGTCGGGCGAATACACCGCCGATGACGACGCCTGCCAGGTGGTGACCTACGACGACGTCGGGGTCGCGAAGACCTCCGAGCTTCCCGACGACCAGACGTCCGTCGAGCCGGGCGACCAGTTCGAGTACGTCATCACCGTCACCAACAACGGCACCGGGGACGCCACGAACGTCATCGTGTTCGACGACTCGCTGAGCGAGGCGCCGTACGCGGGCCGGGTGCAGCTGGTCGACGGAACGCTGTCGGTCGAGCCCGCCGGGCTCGCCTATGACGACGACTCCGACCTCCCCGGCAACGTGATCGACCTCACGATCGACCAGCTGGGCGTCGGGGAATCGGCGACGATCAGGGTGACGGCGGAGTTCCTGCCGGCGCCGCATACGACCGATCCCGAGGTGCCGCCGGGAGACGAGCCGCCGGCTCCCGTGCCGCCGCTCGACTCGATCGTGAACCTCGTCTGCGTCGCGGCCGACTTCGACGGCGATCCCGCGAACAACTGCGACGACGACGAGGTGCCGACGCGCGACCTGACGGCGACGCTGTACGCCACCTGCCAGGCCGACGCACCGCTGCTCGGCTGGGTCGTCACGAAGTCCGAGCTCCTGCGGAATGAGGACATCGACTTCACGTGGACGCCGGACGACGGGACCCCCACGACCGATCCTGCGAGCGTGACGCTCACCCACCCCGGCGGTGACCTCGTCTGGGCGAACGTCATCCCGTGGCCGGGAGCCGTGTTCACGCCGAACGGCGTCAGCATCGACTACCCGGGCTGGCGGCCCATCCGGCTCACCGACATCGTGCCGGGGTCGGATCCCATCAACTACCGGGATCCCGAGACGGGCCTGCCGATGACGCCGCAGCAGAGAGTCGACCTCATCTTCAACGGGCTGATCCTCGACAACAGCGAGCTCGACTACGCGTGGCGCGGACCGTCGACCGTCACGATCCAGGTCAACCCGACGCTGACCTTCGAGACGGGCTACCCGCCGGCGACGCCGGAGTGCTTCGTGGCCCGCCACACGGAGGTGCAGATCGAGAAGACGGCGAGCGTCGAGCGCACCGAGCCGGGCAAGTCGTTCACCTACACGATGGACGTCCGGAACGTCAGCGACGACTCCGCCGCGGAGGGCATCGTCGTCACCGACGCGATCCCGACCAGCCTCAAGGTCACGAACGTGACCTGGGCCGAGCGGGAGAACGGTCTGCTGTTCCCGACCTGGCGCGAGGACGCATGCGGCGTCACCGGGCAGAACTCGGCCGGTTACGGCGGAACTCTCACGTGCGAGCTGTTCGGACCGCTGATGCCGGCCAATTTCCCGAACGGGGGCCGGTCCGTCGCACCCCAGTTGCGGGTGACCGTGCTGGTGAACCCGGCCACGACGGCGAGTGTCATCAACAACGTCGGCGTGGTCGATTACCACACGTTCGGCGACCCGGAGGATACCGGCCGCGATGCGGACGATGCGACGGTGCTGTTGTCGGGTCTTCCCGTCACGGGCGGATCGCCGGCGGTGCCGCTGCTCGTGCTCGGCTTCCTCGCCCTCCTCGGCGGAGTCACGACCCTGGTGATCGTGCGCCGCCGCAGGGGAGAGCCGAAGGCACGCCTCTAGACCCTCGCCATAGGGCGGGCGCCTCTCCTCCGGGAGGGGCGCCCGCTCCATTTCCGAGGCGAGCCTGCTGCCGCCGATGATTTTCCGGGCCTCCCGGGCCCGAGGCATCCTCTTTTCCGACGTCTCCTCCACAGAGGCGCGCGAGGCATGTTGTCATCCCGTTACTTGCTTCTTGAGGAACTCCGGTCTACGTTCGCCTTGGGGCATTAGGCCACGCTGAGATCTGGGGAGATTTCACCGGCGTGGTCGTGATCCTTGGGGGACCCTGACTCGGGGTCGCTTGTTGTCATTGGCGACGAGGGTGAAACATGTACGGCACTTGGGGTGCGTCCGATGCTGGGCGCAAGGGGACACGTCGGAATCTGCGGAAGCAGCGTGAGCGCGATCGCAAGCTCCTGCTGAAGCACCGCTGGTACAGCGGTGTGGTCGCGGTGGTGGTCGCCGGGGCGCTCGCGTTCTCGGGCACCGCCCCGGCGTACGCCGAAGAGCCCGCGCCGCCGACCGACACCGCGACGACGGCCACGACGGATTCGACGGCGACGGATGCCTCGACCGCCGAGGCGGCTCCGCCCGCCGATCCCGCGCCCCCCGCCGACCAGGCGGCGACGGCCGATCCCGCGCCGGTCGCGCCGGTCGCGCCGGTCGCGCCGGCCGCGGCCGACCCTGCCGCCGCAGACACGGGTGCGGCGGACGCCTCGGCCGACGACCAGGCGGTCACCGACGCATCGGTCCAGCCGCAGGCCGCCCGCACTGTCGACCCCACGGTGCAGCAGCAGGCCCTCGCCGCTCCGCTGGCCGCACTCTCGGCCTGTTCGGGGTGGCCCGTCGCCGGGTCGCCGGTCGCGGGCTTCGAGATCGACGGCAACCTCTGCGACGACCCCGCCGCGGGCGTGCTCGACTGGGCGACCGTGGGCGGACAGCCGCGCGCGAACGACCTGTTCGACGATGCCACGCAGTTCACCGGCGGCTCGAAGGAGAGCAACTGGCCATGGAGCGGCGCGCAGACCTCGGGAAGCGGCACCGCGCCCGGCAAGACCGACATCGGCAACGTGTACGCCTACACGCAGACGGTCGGCGGCAGCGTTTACGCCTACCTGGGCTTCGAGCGCCAGGAGAACAACGGTTCGGTCTCGTACCACGTCGAGCTGAATCAGAAGACGAACCTGTCGGGGCCGGTGCCCAACCGGACGGCGGGAGACCTGCGGCTGACGCTCGAGCAGAACGGCAGCAACGTCATCTCGCTCGTCGGCGCGGACCGCTGGAACGGCACCGCGTGGGTCTCGCTGGGAAACCTGTCGGGCTTCGTCGGCCAGGTCAACCAGGGCGCGATCGACAACCTCTCCGGCGGCACCGTCGAGGCGGGCATCTTCTCCGAGGCGGCGATCAACCTCACGGCACTGTTCGGTGACGCCGGCTGCAGCGGAACGTACGGCGTCCTCAACGTGCGCTCGAGCTCCTCGCCGGAAGACACCTCGTCGCTCGGCGACTGGATCAACCCGATCGCGCTGAGCGTCCCCTCGACGTGCTCGACGCTGACGATCCTCAAGACGAACACGAGCGGTGCTCCTCTCGCGGGCGCCCAGTTCACCATCGCCCCGAACCCTGCGACGGGCACCGGCTCCACGACGGGGACGACCGACGCGACGGGCAAGATCGTCTTCAGCGGCAACGTCAAGCCGGGCACCTACACCGTCACCGAGACGGTGGCTCCGGCCGGTTACCTCCTCCCCACGCCCGCTCAGCAGACGGCGACCTTCGGTGCGACGGCGGAGTCCAAGACGCTGACCTTCGTCGACCCGCTGGGCACCGTCTCGTGGGTCAAGCACGACGACGGTGGAAAGCTCCTCGGCGGAGCGACGTTCGTCATCACCGCGACGAGCGGCGCGGCATCCCTCGCTCCGTGGGACCTCGACACGTCGCCGATCACCGTCGTCGACAACACCGGACAGCCGGGGTACACGGGTCGTGACACCGACACCGACGCCGGCGAGTTCCTCGTCACCGGTCTGCCCATCGGCGCCTACTCGCTCAAGGAGACGGTGGCGCCGGCGAACTACGGCCTCGACCCGAGCACCAAGACCTTCTCGATCGCCCAGGGCGCTGCCAACCCCGTCGTCTCGGCCGCCTTCGTGAACCACCTCCTCGTCGGAACGCTCGCGATCACGAAGAGCCTCACGGGCGCGGGCGTCCGGCCGGGCACGGCGTTCTCGGGTACCTACACCTGCACCGACCCCGAGGGCTCGGCCGGAACGTGGAGCGTCACGGGCGCCGGCGCCGCGACGCTGACGCCGACGACGGGCGACCTCAACATCCTCGTCGGCACCCAGTGCACCGTGACCGAGAACGCGCTCGCCCAGAGCTTGCTCGTCGACGTCTCCTACGCCTGGAACACGCCGGTCATCACGCAGGCACCCGCCATCGTCGCGGGCCAGACCGTGACTGCCACGGTGGCCAACAGCACCAAGCGGGTCTACGGTTCGCTCCAGATCGCGAAGGCGCTGCAGGGCATCACACTGGCAGGGCTCACGAACCCGTCGTTCAGCGGCAGCTGGTCCTGCACCTACGGGACCGGACAAGGCGCCGTCCAGTTCTCCGGGACGTGGTCGGTGGCCGGCACGGGTGCTGCCACCCTGACCGGCCCGTCGACCGCGCTCCCGCTCACCTCGACGTGCACGGTGTCCGAGAACGCCCCGAGCAACGCGCTCTTCTCCGACCCCTCCTACACATGGATGACGCCGGTCATCGCGCCGACTCCGGCGACCATCTCGAGCACGACGCCCGTCACGGTCACCGTGACGAACCCCGCCGAGCGGGCGACGCTGACGCTCGTCAAGGTCGTCCAGAACGACGCGGGCGGCACGAAGGCTCCCGCCGACTGGAACCAGAAGCTCACCGCGACGAGCACCGTCGCCGGATCGCCGGCGATCCGGTTCGACACGGGCACGGCGAAGGGCGTCAAGCCGGGCGAGTACGCGATCGGCGAGGACCAGCTCGCCGGCTACGACTGGACGGCACTCACCTGCACCATCGACGGCGCGCCCGTCGGCGGTGTCGGACTCGGCGACAAGACCCTCGACATCGGTCCCGGCGACGCCGGGGTCTGCACGCTGACGAACGACGACATCGCCCCGACGCTGCGCCTCCAGAAGCAGATCGTCAACGACGGCGGCGGCACGCATGTGGCCACCGAGTGGCAGCTCACGGCGTACGACCAGACCCGCAATGCGCCCGCCATCCAGGGCTTCGGCAGCATCGTCCAGCCCGACCTCGCCGAGATCAACGCGGCTGTGGAAGCGGGCCACCCCTACCAGCTGAGTGAGAACGGGCCGTCGGGCTACACGGCCGGTTCGTGGACCTGCTGGCTGACGGGCACGCAGACCCCCGCCGCCCTTGTCGCCGGATCGGTGACGCTGCAGCTCGCGCAGGACGTGACCTGCCGGATCGTCAACAACGACGAGAACGCGTCGGGCACCATCACGAAGGATGTCGTCCCGGGCTACCCGGTGCAGAACGCCGACGGCACCTGGACGATCCGCTACGACATCAAGGTCACCAACGGCTCGGCCTTCTCGACATACACCTACAACCTCGCCGACGCGTTCGACTTCGGCGGTGGCATCACGCCCTCGAACGGCGCGATCATCTCCAAGCCGGCCGGCGTCACGACGAGCGCGACGTGGAACGGGACGACCGACACGACGATCGCGACCGGTGTCGCGCTCCCGGGCGGCCAGACCCACACCTACCGCGTCGAGGTCCGTGCGACCCTCGCGGCGGGCGTCGAGGACGGCGACACGTGGCAGTGCGTGCCGGGCGACGACGGCGGATTCCTCAACACGACGGCAATCTACCGACCGGGTCAGAACTCGCCCGACGGCACCGCTCGCGCGTGCGCCGAGCCGTCGTTCCCCTCGATCGACAAGAGCAACGGCACCGCGACCCCGAACTCGAACGGCACGTGGAACGTCTCGTTCGACATCGCGGTCACCAACGACGGAGCGACGGCGATCGACGCCACAGTCACGGACACGTGGCCGACGCTCCCCGCCGGGTGGTCGCTCCAGGGTCCCTGGACGGTGACGGCCAAGGGGGGATCGCCCGCCCCGACCAACAGCACGAGCGCAGGCTCCCCGCTGTGGCACGGGACTCTTCCGGCCAACACGACCTACACCTGGACGGTCAGCGCGGTCCTCGTGCCGAGCGCCTTCGCGCAGGGCTTCGGAACCTGTGAGAACCAGAAGGGCCTCATCAACTCGGCCGTCGTCGTCTCGGGCAGCGCCGATGATCAGGACTCCGACTGCGTGAACATCGTGTCGCCTCCCGTCGACGTCGCGAAGTCCGTGGCATCCGTCCAGCAGCTCGCGGACGGCACGTGGCAGATCGACTACACCGTCACGGTGCACAACACCAGCGCCACGTACCCGACGGTCTACACGCTCTCCGACACCCCGAGCCTCGGTGACGGCTTCTCGGTGGTGACGGCGGACTGGCAGGGGACGGCTCCGGCCGCGAACACGCCGATCGCCGCTGACGCGACGCACGTCTACACGTACCGCATCGTCGCGCAGCGCACCGCTGCGCCTCAGGCGGAACTCCGGTGCGACGGACCGGGCAGCGCGTTCTTCAACGGCGCCGTGGTCACCTTCCCGGGCGGATCGGACAGCGCTTCGGCGTGCGCCGAGCCGGCATCGCCGGTCGTCTTCAAGACGGGTTCGGCAGCTGTGCAGAACCCGTCGACGGGGGAGTGGACGCTCACCTACACGGTGACGGTCTCGAATGAGAGCAGCATCCCGCTCGCGTACACCCTGGCCGACACGCCCGCTGCGCTTCCGGGCGGCACGACGCTCACGACTGCGTGGGCTGTGGGCGCACCCGCGGCGGATCCGACCGGCGCCGGCACATTTGCACTGACCCCGGGTTGGAACGGCGGCGGCCAGGCCCAGATCGCGACGGGCACGCTCCCGGCGGGCGCCTCCCACGCCTACACCGTCACGGCGGGCATCACCGTCGCCCCGACCGCCGACCCGGATGGTCTTCAGTGCGATGAGGACGGTGAGAGCGGGTTCTGGAACGCGGCATCCGTCACCAACGGCATCGTCCCCGATGACGCCGAGGCGTGCATCAGCATCCTGCCGGTGCCGGTGACGATCGAGAAGTCCGACGCGACGGTGAACCAGCTCGCCGACGGCGACTGGCAGGCCGACTACGAGGTCACCGTCTCGAACTCGAGCGCGACTCTCGCGGCCACCTACGGCCTCATCGACACCCCGCAGTTCGACCCGGCCTTCACCGTCGTCTCCGCGGCATGGATCGGCGACCCGCAGCCGCAGGTCGTCAACGTCCTCGCCCCGAACGCCTCCGTCACGTACACCTATCGCGTGGTCGCCCACTACACCGGTGAGCCCGGCGCGACCGACGGAACGTGCGACGAAGAGGGCGGTGCGTTCTTCAACACCGCGACGGTGACGTTCCCGGGCGGGACCGACACCGACAGCGGGTGCGGCGAGCCGGCATCTCCGACGATCACCAAGACGCCCAAGGCTCCGACTCAGGATGCCGTGACGGGCCAATGGACCATCGCGTACGACGTCGTCGTCGCCAACCCCAGCGCGCAGACGCTCGTCTACACGGCTGACGACACCGCAGCGGCACTGCCTGCGGGCGTCACCGGTGTCGGAGACTGGACGGCCTCGGGCCCCGTCATCATCGTTGGCGGCTCCGGCTCGCTCAACGGCGCATGGGCCGGCTCGGGTGAGCTGGCCACCGGGGTGCTCGTTCCCGGTGCGACGCACACCTACACGGTGTCGCGCGTCGTGACGGTGGCGCCGACGGCCGATCCCGACGCGCTCGACTGCAGCCAGGAGCCCGGCGGAAGCGGGTTCTGGAACGGCGCGCAGGTGACGAACGGCTACGGCGAGGACGAAGCATCGGCCTGTGTCGAGATCACGCCTCCGGGCGTGACCATCGACAAGACGGTGACGGGCGTCGAGCACCTGCTCCTCGGCAACTGGCAGATCACCTACGACGTCGTCGTGACGAACACCTCGTCCTCGCTCACGGCGGTCTACGACCTCGCTGACCAGCTGAAGTTCGGCGGGGACATCGAGGTGGTGGATGCCTCCTGGACCGGACCCGGTGGCGCCGACGGCGACTTCGACCTGGCGACGGATGCCGCGACCCTCGCAGCCGCGAGGACGCTCGGCGGCGGAGCCAGCCACACCTACACGGTGACGGTCATCGCGAAGGTCGAGCTGGCGGACTTCTCCGGCGACACCCTCGCGTGCGAGGAGGAGGGCTCGCTCGAAGCGGGCGGCTTCCTGAACACCGCGACGGTGACGGCGGCGGGCGACAGCGACACGGCGGACGCCTGCGCCGAGCCGAAGCTGCCGAAGATCGAGAAGACCGGCCTGGGTGCCATCCAGAACCCGCAGAACGCGTCTCAGTGGCTCGTCTCGTACCTCATCACGGTGACTCCGAGCGGGTTCGACGACCATTACCGGCTCGACGACATCCCGGGCTTCCCGGTCGGCGTCTCGCTCGGGGACGGGTTGGCGCAGCGCGTCGACCTCGCGAACCAGCCGCTGTCGGGCTTCCCGCTGATCCACATCCTGGCGAACAAGATCCTCGACAACGTGGAGATCGGGGCGAACGACGCTCCGCACCGCTACCTCGTCACCTGGCTCGCCGACGTGACGAACACGGTGACGGAGGAGCTGGGCACCTGCGTCTCGACGCAGTCCGGCCGGGGCTTCTACAACACCGCGACGATGACGGTGGGCGGCATCCCGCTCTCCGACGACGCGTGCATCCCGGTGCAGCAGGCCGTCTACCCGACGATCGCGAAGACCGTCACGTCGGCCGTGCAGGACCCGGACACGGGCACCTGGACGATCACGTACGACGTCGCGGTGAGCCTTTCCGACAACGACGAGAACCTCGCCTCCGAGTACACGCTGACCGATGAGCTCGGGTTCGGCGCCGGCATCGAGGTGACGGATGCCTCGTGGACCGGTCCGACCGGCGCGGGCGACTTCGACCTCGGCGACGGCACGGCGACGATGGCCACCGACCGGACGATCGCGGACGGCGTCACCGAGCACTACACGGTGACGGTCGAGGCGGACGTGACCGCTGCCGCGATCGAGGACGAGACGACGGCGTGCACCGAGACCCCCGGCAGCGGCTTCTTCAACACGGCGACCCTCACGGCCTTCGGCCAGGAGGAGGACGCCTCGGCCTGCGCCCAGCCCGCGCTCCCGTCGATCGAGAAGTCTGGCGAGTCCTCGGTGCAGAACCCCGACGGCACGTGGACGGTGAGCTACCTGCTCACGGTGCGTCACGCCGGTCCCGTCCAGGACCCGGCGGTCGGCGCGGCCTACGTGCTGAGCGACATCCCGGCGGCGCTGCCGGACGGGGTGGAGCCGACGTCGGGCGCCGACTGGCACGCAGAGCCGGCCGGTGACGCGACACCCGACACGGCTGACGACGCGACGCCTGCTCCGGCCGACGACAGCTGGAGGCACGGCGAAGGCACGTGGGTCATCGGGAGCGGCACGCTCACGCAATCGGGCGCTGGCAGCGCGGTCACGTACCGCGTCTCGGCCACCGTCGACGTCACCGCCCCGCCGGTACTCGGCGAAGACGAGGACCTCCCGACCTGCACGAACGGCGAGGCGACCGAGAGCGGCATCGTCATCGACAACTCCGCCACCGTCACTTCGGGCGCCTACGAGGACTCCGACGACGCGTGCGAGGTCGTCCAGTACGACGACGTGAGCCTCACGAAGACGGCGCACCTCGCCGAGGGCGAGACCAGCGTCGAGCCCAACGACGAATACACCTACACGCTCGAGGTGACCAACAACGGAACCCGCGATGCGACGGACGTTCGCGTGCTCGACGACTCGCTCGACGTCGAGCCGTACGCGAGCCGGGTGGACATCACTGCGGTGGAGTGGGATCCGGCGCTCAGCGTGACCGATGACTCCGACATCGTCGACCACAACATCGTCGATCTCACCATCGCGTCCCTCGCGGCCGGCCAGACGACGACCATCACGGTCACCGTGACCTTCCTGCCGGACGACACGGTGAGCACGGTGGTCGAGAACCTGGTCGGCGACGACCCGCCCGCTCCGGAGTTCGACGCACCGCTCGCTTCGATCGACAACACGGCGTGCGTCAGCGCGGCGAACGACGAGGTCGAGTCGAACAACTGCGACAGCGAGTCGGTCGAGACGCGGGACATCACCGGCGTCGTCTACACCCGGTGCGTGAGCGACGCGCCGTACCTCGGGTTCTTCGTCCGGACGACTCCGAACCTGTCCGACGACCCCATCACGGCGACGTGGACGACCTTGCAGGAGCCGCAGGTCGACGGACACTCCCTGGTCCTCGGTCCGTACTTCGCCGGTCCTGACGGCGTCGGCCGGAACGACATCGTGTGGCCCGGTGCGGAGTTCACCCCGTCGGGCGTCGCGATCGACTATCCCGGATGGCGTCAGCTCGAGGCGTCGGACTACGGTCCGAACGGCGGCTACATCAACCCGGCTGACGGCCTGGAGTACGCGCCGGAGGATGCAGGGGCCTTCGTGTTCAACGGTCTGATCCTCGACCCGAGCGAGATCGACTTCGCCTGGCGCGACGGCACGCAGATCGTGTTCTCGGTCAACCCGACGCTGACGTTCAACGTCTCCTACCCGGCAGCCACTCCGGAGTGCTTCCAGGCGCGTCACAGCAACGTCGTGATCGACAAGAACGCGAGCGTAGAGCGCACGGCGCCCGGGAACTCGTTCGACTACACCCTGGCGGTGCAGAACGTGACGGATGACTCGGCAGCCGACGGGGTGGTCGTGACCGACACGATCCCCGCCGACCTGAAGATCACCGACGTCACCTGGACCGGCAAGGGCGACGACGCGGTCTTCCCGAACTGGGAGACGTGCGCGGTCACGGGTCAGAACGGACAGGGCTACGGGGGCACGCTCACGTGCGACCTGTTCGGTCCGCTCCAGCCGGGCGAGTCGGCCCCGACCATCACCCTGAACGCGTTCGTCAACCCGGCGTCGTCGGCCACTCAGATCGCCAACACCGGCGTGGTCGACTACTACACGTTCGACAACCCCGAAGACACGGGTCGAGCCGCCGATTCGGTGACGGTGTACCTCACGCCGCTCGCCGTCACCGGCGCAACGCTCGGACTCTGGTCGCTGTGGGCGGGCCTTGCCGCCCTCTTCGGTGGAGCAGCGCTCCTGTACGTCAACCGCCGTCGCAAGAAGGTGCTGAGGAGCGACGCCGAGTAGCCCGGACTCCGCCAGGAGAGGCCCGCCGACGCTCGTCGGGGGGCCTCTCCCCATGCGCGCCTGGACTGCGTCCCCGCCGTGCAGGCACTCGATTTCGCACAGGGGCGATTCCCGGATAGTGTTCGAGAACGCGGTGTGCGCACCCCGTCCGAGAGTGGAATCTCGGCCCGCCCCTGGGGGAGCGGGAGGGCGTGCGGAAGCCGCTACAGCGTCGACCCGAACGCGCTGGAGGTTTCGGTGTGCCTGTCCACGCCGTCTTGGGGAAGGAATACGCGTGCTCGAAGTGCGCATCAATCGGCGACTCTCCGCGCTTGCCGGCGCTGTCCTCGCCGCCGCTCTCGTCGTCGCTCCGCTCGTGACCGGAAGCGCCTCGGCAGCCAAGGACGACTCACCCGCGGAGCTCAAGGGCACCGTCGGCACGCTTGTGGAGTGGACGCCCGACTCGAACCACCCGGAGTATTGGGAGGCCCTCTACGCGGCGCACAACGCCACGTGCTACTCGAGCGAGGGCGACACGAGCCACGGCTCCATCACCGACGACGGCAAGACGGTGACGCTCAACGCGTTCGACCAGTCGTGGCCCGGCGACCACTGGGAGCTCCTCGTCGTCAAGGGCGGGAGCGACTGGAACAACGTCATCGTGCACCCGGTCGCCGGAGTCGCGTACGCGTCGCCCGAGAACAACGGGGGCCAGCAGTCCGCGGTGTCGCACTGGATCGTCTGCAAGGGCACGACGCCCGAGGTCCAGCCCACCGTGGTGATCCCCGAGCTCGACCTCACACTCCCGACGTGCAAGGCGGCCGGCACGCTCACGCTCAGCGAGAACGTGACGTGGACGCCGACGAGCAACAGCGACGGCACCACGACGTGGACCGCGACCCCCAAGCCGGGGACGATCTTCGCCGTCGACCAGACGACGCAGTGGACGATCCAGAGCCTCGCCCAGCTGCTGCCGACCGACGAGCGGTGCGCTCCGGATTACGAGCCGACTCCCGTCAGCCCCGCGCTCGAGTTCGAGCCGGGCACGTGCGACACCGCCGGCTGGATCGAGAAGAGCGACGACGTCGAGTGGGCGTCCGAGCCGGGCGCGAACGGCACGACCATCTGGACGGCGCTGCTGCGCGCGGGCACAGTCTTCGCCGCGGACGCCAAGACGGTCTGGGAGGTGCCCAGCCTCGCGCAGCTCGCCGCCGACAGCGAGGCGTGTGACGAAGACCTCGTGCCGGGCAAGATCCTCGCGGTGTGCCAGGGCGACGTCCCCTACCTCTCGTACGACGTCGACCTGCCCGAGGGCTACACGACCGACGACCAGACGCCGCTGACGATCCGCTTCGTGAACCCGTCGGGCGACGACTATGTCGTGGCGGATCAGCCCCTCACCGGCAAGATCCTCTGGCCGGGCGCCTCGGCGGCCGAGCCGAAGATGTGGCCCGGCTGGGCGCTCGTCGACGGCAAGTACATCGAGACCGACGGCAACTTCAAGTGGACGCGTCAGGGCGTCACGGTGCGCTTCGAGGTGAACCCGTCGTACGAGACGTCGATCACCTACCCGCAGGCCACCGCGCTCTGCGCCAACCCCGCGTCGACGACGTCGGTCCCCGTCACGACCTCGGCCGGCGACCCGTCCGACCCCGAGACGCTCGCCGTCACGGGCAGCGTGTTCCAGGCGGGCTACCTCGCGGCAGGTGCCATCGCGCTCCTCGCGGGTCTCGCGATGACCGTCTACACGGCGCGCCGTCGCCGCGGCGACGCGAGCTGACGTTCACACACCCCTGGGGCGGTCGCGCGAAGCGCGGCCGCCCCTTCGCGTTGCCGGCGTGCCTCTTAATAGGAGGCTGCCGAGGGCCGCGGCATCCGTCTCCGTGCTCTTGTCTGTGAAGCCGCCCTGCAATACACCGCGCGACACGCCCGGGTTTGCGACACGCCCGGGCTGCCCGTAGACTAGTGAGGTTCCACATTCCGGTGCCCCTTTTGGCGTGCGCCGGATCACTGCCAGGGCAGTGCATAGGCAACGCGATTACGCAGGGTCTAGGCCGCGGGCAGCAGAACAGCAAATCCGACACCTTGATCACCGAGGACGCGTGCGTCCTCGTGCGGCCGAGGAAGGAGCCGGATGCCGAGGCATCCGGTTTGACAGCAGAACAGCGGTGCAGCATCACCGGCGCAAGCCGGTGGAAGTGCCCAGGCGCCTCGCGAACGCGAAGCGCCACGTGCGTCCGATGCCCGACAGAGGTAAGACGCGGAAAGAGAGTGAGCAGACAATGGCGGGACAGAAGATCCGCATTCGCCTGAAGTCGTACGACCACGCCGGCCTCGACAGCTCGGCGCGCAAGATCGTCGACACCGTGACCCGTGCTGGTGCGACCGTCGTGGGCCCCGTGCCCCTTCCGACCGAGAAGAACGTCGTGTGCGTCATCCGGTCGCCCCACAAGTACAAGGACAGCCGCGAGCACTTCGAGATGCGCACCCACAAGCGTCTGATCGACATCATCGACCCGACGCCCAAGGCCGTCGACTCGCTGATGCGCCTTGACCTGCCGGCCGACGTCAACATCGAGATCAAGCTCTGAGGACGACGACCATGGCACACATCAACGAAAAGACTTCCAAGGGTCTGCTCGGCACCAAGCTCGGCATGACCCAGGTGTGGAACGAGAACGGCAAGCTCGTTCCCGTCACCGTCATCGAGATCGCCCCGAACGTGGTCACCCAGGTTCGCACGCCCGAGAAGGACGGCTACAACGCCGTTCAGATCGCGTACGGCCAGATCGACCCCCGCAAGGTGAACAAGCCCCTCACGGCCCACTTCGAGGCCGCCGGCGTGACTCCTCGCCGTCACCTCACCGAGATCCGCACCGCGGATGCTGCTGACTACTCACTCGGTCAGGAGCTCACGGTGGACGGCGTGTTCGAGGCCGGCCAGCTGGTCGACGTCGTCGGCACCAGCAAGGGCAAGGGCACCGCGGGTGTCATGAAGCGCCACAACTTCAAGGGCGTCTCGGCATCGCACGGTGCGCACCGCAACCACCGCAAGCCCGGTTCGATCGGCGCCTCGTCGACCCCGAGCCGCGTCTTCAAGGGCATGCGCATGGCCGGCCGTATGGGTGGCGAGCGCGTGACCGTCCTCAACCTCACGGTGCACGCCGTCGACGCCGAGAAGGGTCTGCTGCTCGTCAAGGGCGCCGTCCCCGGTGCGCGCGGCCGCATCGTCTACGTCCGCAACGCAGTGAAGGGTGCCTGATCTCATGGCTGACTCGACTCTCGCGCTCGACGTCCTGAAGGCCGACGGCAAGAAGGCCGGCTCCGTGGAGCTGCCCGCCGCCATCTTCGACGTCAAGACGAACATCCCGCTCATCCACCAGGTCGTCGTCGCGCAGCGCGGCGGCTCGCCAGGGCACCCACTCGACCAAGCGTCGCGGTGAGGTCTCGGGCGCCGGCCGCAAGCCCTTCAAGCAGAAGGGCACGGGTAACGCCCGTCAGGGCTCGATCCGCGCGCCGCACATGACCGGCGGTGGCATCGTCCACGGCCCGAAGCCGCGCGACTACTCGCAGCGCACGCCCAAGAAGATGATCGCCGCCGCCCTCCTGGGCTCGCTGAGCGACCGCGCCCGTGGCGAGCGCCTCCACATCGTCGAGTCCTTCGGCATCGAGGGTGCGCCCTCGACGAAGGCGGCCGCGGCGGTCCTGACCGACCTCGGTGCGACGAAGAACGTCCTGGTCGTCATCGACCGCGACGACGACCTCAGCGTCCTGAGCGTCCGCAACCTCGCGTACGTCCACGTGCTGACGTTCGACCAGCTGAACGCCTACGACGTGCTCGTCTCCGACGACATCGTCTTCACCAAGGCCGCCTACGACGCGTTCGTCGCGTCGAAGACCGGCGCCACCGAGGAGGTCTCGGCATGACCACCGTCAACAAGGACCCGCGCGACATCATCCTGAAGCCGGTCGTCTCCGAGAAGAGCTACGGGCTCATCGACGAGGGCAAGTACACGTTCCTCGTGGACCCCCGCGCTTCGAAGTCCGAGATCAAGCTCGCGATCGAGAAGATCTTCGGCGTCAAGGTGGCAGCGGTCAACACGCTCAACCGCGTCGGCAAGGCCCGTCGCACCCGCTTCGGCACGGGGAAGCGCAAGGACACCAAGCGCGCCATCGTGACGCTCAAGTCGGGCACCATCGACATCTTCACGGCAGTCGGCTGACGGTCGGGAACGAGGACTAGAGAACAATGGCTATTCGCAAGTACAAGCCCACGACCCCGGGTCGCCGCGGCTCGTCGGTGGCTGACTTCGCCGAGATCACCCGATCGACGCCCGAGAAGTCGCTCCTCCGCCCGCTCGCCAAGACCGGTGGCCGCAACAACCAGGGCCGCATCACCACGCGTCACATCGGTGGCGGCCACAAGCGTCAGTACCGCGTCATCGACTTCCGTCGCAACGACAAGGACGGCATCAACGCCAAGGTCGCGCACATCGAGTACGACCCCAACCGCACGGCGCGCATCGCGCTCCTGCACTACTTCGACGGCGAGAAGCGCTACATCCTCGCGCCGAACAAGCTGGCGCAGGGCGACATCGTCGAGTCGGGTGCCGGCGCGGACATCAAGCCGGGCAACAACCTGCCGCTGCGCAACATCCCCACGGGTACGGTCATCCACGCGATCGAGCTCCGTCCCGGCGGCGGCGCCAAGCTCGCCCGCTCGGCCGGCGCCTCGGTGCGTCTCGTCGCGAAGGACGGCCCCTACGCCCAGCTGCGTCTCCCCTCGGGCGAGATCCGCAACGTCGACGCGCGCTGCCGCGCGACGATCGGCGAGGTCGGCAACGCCGAGCAGTCGAACATCAACTGGGGCAAGGCGGGCCGCAACCGCTGGAAGGGCATCCGCCCGACCGTCCGCGGTGTCGCCATGAACCCGGTCGACCACCCGCACGGTGGTGGTGAGGGCAAGACCTCCGGTGGACGTCACCCCGTCACTCCTTGGGGCCAGGCTGAGGGTCGCACCCGTCACGCCAACAAGGAAAGCGACAAGTACATCGTCCGTCGTCGCAACGCCGGCAAGAAGCGCAAGTAGGAGTAGAGGAAGATGCCTCGTAGCCTTAAGAAGGGCCCCTTCGTCGACGAGCACCTGCTTCGCAAGGTCGTCGTCCAGAACGAAGCCGGTACCAAGAACGTCATCAAGACCTGGTCGCGTCGCTCGATGATCATCCCCGCGATGCTCGGGCACACGATCGCCGTCCACGACGGTCGCAAGCACATCCCCGTGTTCGTGACCGAGACCATGGTCGGCCACAAGCTGGGCGAGTTCGCGCCCACCCGCACCTTCCGCGGCCACGTGAAGGACGACAAGAAGGGCCGCCGCCGCTGACGCGGGGGCGCAAGAGGAGAGAGAAATGGTGGAGTCCATCGCACGCGTGCGACACATCCGCGTGACCCCTCAGAAGGCTCGTCGTGTCGTCGCGCTCATCAAGGGCAAGCAGGCCCAGGAGGCGCTCGCGATCCTGAAGTTCGCGCCGCAGAGCGCGAGCGAGCCGATCTACAAGCTCGTCGCCTCGGCCATCGCGAACGCTCGCGTCAAGGCCGACCAGGTGAACGAGTACCTGGACGAGCAGGACCTGTACGTGGCCAACGCGTACGTCGACGAGGGCACGACGCTCAAGCGTTTCCAGCCCCGCGCACAGGGTCGCGCTTTCCAGATCAAGAAGCGCACGAGCCACATCACGGTCGTGCTCTCGACGCCGGAGACCGCTGAGGCGGCTCCCGCGGCCAAGACCAGCAAGAAGGCGAGCAAGTAATGGGACAGAAGGTAAACCCGTACGGCTTCCGCCTCGGCATCACCACGGACCACGTGTCGCGGTGGTTCTCGGACTCGACGAAGCCGGGCCAGCGCTACGCCGACTACGTCGCCGAGGACATCAAGATCCGCAAGCTGCTGCAGACGCAGCTCGACCGCGCCGGCGTGAGCAACATCGAGATCGAGCGCACGCGTGACCGCGTCCGCGTCGACATCCACACCGCCCGCCCGGGCATCGTGATCGGCCGCCGCGGCGCCGAGGCCGAGCGCATCCGCGCCGACCTCGAGAAGCTCACCGGCAAGCAGATCCAGCTCAACATCCTCGAGGTCAAGAACCCCGAGGCCGACGCCCAGCTCGTCGCGCAGGGCATCGCCGAGCAGCTCTCGGCTCGTGTGGCGTTCCGCCGCGCGATGCGCAAGGGTCTGCAGGGCGCGCAGCGCGCCGGCGCCAAGGGTGTCCGCATCCAGGTGTCGGGCCGCCTCGGCGGCGCCGAGATGAGCCGCTCGGAGTTCTACCGCGAAGGCCGTGTGCCCCTGCACACGCTCCGCGCGAACATCGACTACGGCTTCTACGAGGCAAAGACCACCTTCGGCCGCATCGGCGTGAAGGTCTGGATCTACAAGGGCGATCTCACCAACAAGGAGCTCGCGCGCGAGCAGGCCAACGCGCCGAAGCAGTCCCGCGGTCGCGATGACCGTGGCGGCGACCGTCGTCGTGGCCCCCGCAACGAGGCCCCCGTGGCAGAAGGAGCGTCGGCGTAATGCTCATCCCCCGCAAGGTCAAGCACCGCAAGCAGCACCACCCCGGCCGTTCGGGCCAGGCCACCGGTGGCACCAAGGTGTCGTTCGGTGAGTTCGGCATCCAGGCCCTCACGCCCGCTTACGTGACGAACCGTCAGATCGAGTCCGCTCGTATCGCGATGACCCGTCACATCAAGCGTGGCGGCAAGGTGTGGATCAACATCTACCCCGACCGTCCGCTCACGAAGAAGCCCGCCGAGACCCGCATGGGTTCCGGTAAGGGTTCGCCGGAGTGGTGGGTCGCAAACGTCAAGCCGGGTCGCGTCCTCTTCGAGGTCGCCGGCGTCAACGAGCAGCTCGCTCGTGAGGCCCTGACCCGTGCCATCCACAAGCTGCCTCTCAAGGCACGCATCATCAAGCGCGAGGAGGGCGACGCGTAATGGCGATCGGCACCAAGACGCTCGCCCCGAGCGAGCTCGACACGTTCGAAGACCAGCGCCTCGTCGAGGAGCTGCGCAAGGCCAAGGAAGAGCTGTTCAACCTGCGCTTCCAGTCGGCCACCGGCCAGCTCGAGAGCCACGGCCGCATCCGTGCGGTCAAGCGCGACATCGCGCGGCTCTACACCGTGATCCGTGAGCGCGAGCTCGGCATCCGTGCCACGCCCGCGCCGCTCGAGGTCGCGACGAAGGCGAAGAAGACCAAGGCCAAGAAGGCGGATGCCGCTGACGAGGCCGCGAAGGAAGAGGCCGAGTGATGGCTGACACGAAGAAGGCAGCGGCCGCCGAGGCCGAGGTCAAGGACCAGGTCGCCGGTCACGAGTCGGCCGCGCACGACGTGCGCGACGAGGCCGCCCGCGGCTACCGCAAGGCGCGCCGCGGCTACGTCGTGAGCGACAAGATGGACAAGACGATCGTCGTCGAGGTCGAGGACCGCGTGAAGCACCCCCTCTACGGCAAGGTCATCCGTCGGACCTCCAAGGTCAAGGCGCACGACGAGGGCAACACCGCCGGCATCGGCGACCTCGTCCTCATCAACGAGACCCGCCCGCTGAGCGCCACCAAGCGCTGGCGCCTGGTCGAGATCCTCGAGAAGGCCAAGTAAGCCCTCGGCTTGCTTGGAACCCAAGGAGTAAGAAGTGATTCAGAACGAATCCCGCCTCAAGGTCGCCGACAACACCGGCGCCAAGGAGCTGCTCACGATCCGTGTGCTCGGCGGCTCCAACCGGCGCTACGCCGGCCTGGGTGACGTCATCGTCGCCACGGTCAAGGATGCGATCCCGGGCGGAAACGTCAAGAAGGGCGACGTGGTCAAGGCCGTCGTCGTCCGCACCGTCAAGCAGACGCGCCGTCCCGACGGCTCGTACATCAAGTTCGACGAGAACGCCGCCGTCATCCTGAAGAACGACGGGGAGCCCCGCGGCACCCGCATCTTCGGACCGGTCGGCCGCGAGCTTCGTGACAAGAAGTTCATGAAGATCGTCTCGCTGGCGCCGGAGGTCATTTAGTCATGGCGAAGATCAAGAAGGGCGACCTCGTTCAGGTCATCTCGGGCGCCAAGCCCGAGCGCGGCGGTGACCGCGGCAAGCAGGGCAAGGTCCTCGAGGTCCTTACCGAGCAGAACCGCGTCATCGTCGAGGGCGTGAACTACGTCACCAAGCACAACCGCGTGGGCCAGACCCAGCGCGGCACCAAGACCGGCGGCATCGAGACGTTCGAGGCCCCGATCCACATCTCCAACGTCGCGCTCGTCGACCCCTCGACCAAGAAGCCGACGCGTGTCGGCCACCGCGTCGAGGAGAAGACCAAGGACGGCGTGAAGCGCACCGTCCGCGTGCGCTACGCGAAGAAGTCAGGCAAGGACCTCTGAATATGAGCACCACCACTGCCGTGGAGGCTGGCAAGATCCAGCCCCGCCTGAAGCAGAAGTACAACGCCGAGATCAAGAAGGCCCTGCAGGAGGAGTTCGGCTACGCGAACGTCATGCAGACGCCCGGCCTGGTCAAGGTCGTCGTGAACACGGGTGTCGGCGAGGCAGCTCGCGACAGCAAGGTGATCGATGGCGCGGTCGACGACCTCACCAAGATCACCGGTCAGAAGCCGGTCGTGACCAAGGCCCGCAAGTCCATCGCGCAGTTCAAGCTGCGCGAGGGGCAGGCCATCGGCGCGCACGTCACACTCCGCGGCGACCGCGCGTGGGAGTTCATCGACCGTCTCGTCAACCTGGCGCTGCCCCGCATCCGCGACTTCCGCGGCCTGTCGGCCAAGCAGTTCGACGGCCACGGCAACTACACCTTCGGTCTCCAGGAGCAGTCGGTGTTCCACGAGATCAACCAGGACAAGATCGACCGCGTGCGCGGTTTCGACATCACGATCGTCACCACGGCGACGACGGATGCCGAGGGCCGGGCGCTCCTGCGTCACCTGGGCTTCCCGTTCCGCGCGGACGACGCCCAGGCCTGATCGAAGAAGTCCCCGGCGGCATCGCCGGGGCAGTCATAGAAGGTCGTCTGTCGTGTAACGGCAGCCGAAACCTCATGAACGAAGGAATCAACAAATGACAATGACAGACCCGGTCGCAGACATGCTGACCCGTCTGCGCAACGCGAACTCGGCGCACCACGACTCCGTGTCGCTGCCGAGCTCCAAGCTCAAGACGCACATCGCCGACATCCTCAAGCAGGAGGGCTACATCGCCGAGTGGAACGTCGAGGAGGCCCGCGTCGGCCAGACCCTCACGCTGACGCTCAAGTACGGCCCGAACCGCGAGCGGTCGATCGCCGGCATCAAGCGCGTCTCCAAGCCCGGTCTCCGCGTCTACGCGAAGTCGACCGAGATCCCCAAGGTCCTCGGTGGCCTGGGTGTCGCCATCCTGTCCACCTCCTCCGGTCTTCTCACCGACCGCCAGGCCGAGCAGAAGGGCGTGGGTGGGGAAGTCCTCGCCTACGTGTGGTGATCTGACATGTCGCGTATCGGTCGTCTCCCGATCGACATCCCCGCCGGTGTGACCATCTCGGTCGACGGTCAGGATGTCGCGGTCAAGGGCCCCAAGGGCGAGCTCTCGCTCACCGTGGCCCGCCCCATCGAGGTCAAGGTCGAAGAGGGTCAGGTGCTCGTCACCCGCCCCGACGACGAGCGCTCGTCGCGTTCGCTCCACGGCCTGACCCGCACGCTCATCAACAACAACATCATCGGTGTCACCCAGGGCTACTCCAAGGGCCTCGAGGTCGTCGGCACGGGTTACCGCGTGGCGCAGAAGGGCAGCTCGGTCGAGTTCGCCCTCGGCTTCTCGCACCCGGTGCTGGTCGACCCGCCCGCGGGCATCACCTTCACGGTCGAGGGCAACAACAAGCTCACCGTGAGCGGCATCGACAAGCAGGCCGTCGGCGAGGCGGCTGCCAACATCCGCAAGATTCGCAAGCCCGAGCCGTACAAGGGCAAGGGTGTGCGCTACGCCGGCGAGGTCGTTCGGCGCAAGGCCGGAAAGGCTGGTAAGTAACCATGGCTGTGAAGTCGAAGACCGACGCGCGCGCGCGTCGTCACGCCCGCCTTCGCAAGAAGGTCGTCGGCACCCCCGAGCGTCCGCGCCTGGTCGTCACCCGTTCGTCGCGTCACGTCTTCGTGCAGATCGTCGACGACAGCAAGGGCCGCACGCTGGCCTCGGCCTCGACGCTCGAGGCCGACCTGCGCGCGTCCGACGATGACAAGACGGCCAAGGCCCGCAAGGTCGGCGAGCTCCTCGCCGAGCGCGCGAAGGCCGCCGGTGTCTCGGACGTCGTGTTCGACCGTGGCGGGAACCGCTACGCCGGCCGTGTCGCGGCGATCGCCGACGGCGCCCGCGAGGGAGGTCTGAACCTGTGAGTGACAACAAGGAGAACAACGTGACCGCAGAGGCTCCGGCCGAGGCCCAGGCCCCGGCTGCCGAAGCACCCGCCGAGCGCGAGCGCGAGCCGCGTCGCGGTGGTCGTGAGCGCAGCCAGACCCGCGGTGACCGCGGCGGCCGTGACCGCAACGAGAGCCAGTTCCTCGAGCGCGTCGTCACGATCAACCGCGTGTCGAAGGTCGTCAAGGGCGGTCGTCGCTTCAGCTTCACGGCGCTCGTCGTCGTGGGCGATGGCAACGGCGTCGTCGGCGTCGGCTACGGCAAGGCCCGTGAGGTGCCCCTCGCCATCTCGAAGGGTGTCGAAGAGGCCAAGCGCAACTTCTTCCGCGTTCCCCGCGCCGGCGTCACCATCCCGCACCCTGTGCAGGGTGAGGCCGCGGCCGGTGTCGTGCTGCTGCGTCCGGCTGCCGCCGGTACCGGTGTCATCGCCGGTGGCCCGGTGCGCGCCGTCCTCGAGTGCGCCGGCATCCACGACGTCCTGTCGAAGTCGCTCGGCTCGTCGAACACGATCAACATCGTCCACGCGACGGTCGACGCCCTGAAGCAGCTTGAGGAGCCCCGTGCGGTCGCCGCGCGCCGTGGCCTCGAGTTCGATCAGGTCGCGCCCGCCCGTCTCGTCCGTGCCGAGGCCGAGGCGGCCGAGGCCGCCCGTGCTGCGAAGGCAGGTGTCTGATGGCTGCGCGTCTCAAGGTCACGCAGATCAAGTCCAAGGTGAGCGAGAAGCAGAACCAGCGCGACACGCTGCGTTCGCTCGGTCTCAAGCGGATCGGCGACTCGGTCGTCCGTCCCGACGACGCGCAGACGCGCGGCTACGTCAAGACCGTCGCCCACCTCGTCAAGGTTGAGGAGATCGACTGATGGCTGACAAGGCCGAGAAGAAGGACGACGTGGCCGAGGCCACCGAGCCCAAGAAGGCTGCCGCCAAGAAGCCGGCCGCCGCGAAGGCGCCGAAGGCCGCCAAGGCCGACGCCAAGGCTGCCCCCAAGAAGGACGCCGTGAAGAAGGATGCCCCGGCAGCCCGTCCCGGCGTGCTCAAGGTGCACCACCTGCGTCCGGTCCCCGGCGCCAACACCGCCAAGACTCGCGTGGGTCGCGGTGAGGGCTCGAAGGGCAAGACCGCCGGCCGTGGCACCAAGGGCACCAAGGCCCGCTACCAGGTGCGCGTCGGCTTCGAGGGCGGCCAGATGCCGCTGCACATGCGTACTCCGAAGCTCCGCGGGTTCAAGAACCCGTTCCGCGTCGAGTACCAGGTGGTCAACCTCGAGAAGCTCGCCGAGCTCTACCCCTCGGGCGGCGACGTGACCGTGAGCGACCTCGTCGCCAAGGGTGCGGTCCGCAAGAACGAGAAGGTCAAGGTGCTCGGCACCGGCGACATCGCGGTCAAGCTCAACGTGGCGGTCGACAAGGTCTCGGGCTCTGCCGAGCAGAAGATCGTCGCCGCGGGCGGCTCCGTCAAGTAGTACCCGGCAGGGGTCGGAGGGATCCTCCGGCCCCTGCTGTCGTCCCTGGCGCAAACCCTCGCAACGTCGCGGGTGGCCCGCTGGGTTACGCTGGTTGACGGCGCGCCCCGTCGCGTGCCGGCATCCCCTCTGGAGGCAACCTCTTGTTCAGCGCAATCGCGCGGGTCTTCCGTACGCCCGACCTTCGGCGGAAGATCGCATTCACACTGGCGATCATCGCCCTCTATCGTCTCGGCGCGCACATCCCGGCCCCGTTCGTGGACTTCCCGAACGTGCAGGACTGTCTGCGTGCGCAGAGCTCCGGCACCGAGGGCCTGCTGTCGCTCGTCAATCTCTTCTCCGGCGGTGCGCTGCTGCAGCTGTCGATCTTCGCCCTCGGCGTCATGCCGTACATCACGGCGACGATCATCGTGCAGCTCCTGCGCGTCGTCATCCCGCACTTCGAGGCGCTGTACAAGGAGGGCCAGGCCGGACAGGCCCGACTCACGCAGTACACCCGTTACCTGACGATCGCGCTCGCACTGCTGCAGTCGACGACGCTCGTGACGGTCGCCCGCAGCGGTCAGCTGTTCGGCACGACCGGCATCCCCGCGTGTGAGCAGCTGCTCACGAACGACGTGTGGTGGGCGCAGCTGCTCATGATCATCACGATGACCGCGGGCACGGGCCTCATCATGTGGTTCGCCGAGCTGGTCACCGAGCGCGGCATCGGCAACGGCATGTCGATCCTTATCTTCACGTCGATCGCTGCGGCCTTCCCCGCGTCGATGTGGGCGATCTGGCAGTCGCGCGGCTTCGAGGTCTTCCTCCTGGTCCTCGCGGTCGGGATCGTCGTCGTGGCACTCGTCGTCTTCGTCGAGCAATCGCAGCGACGCATCCCGGTGCAGTACGCCAAGCGCATGGTCGGCCGGCGCACCTACGGCGGCACGAACACGTACATCCCGATCAAGGTGAACATGGCCGGCGTCGTGCCCGTCATCTTCGCCTCGTCGCTGCTGTACATCCCCGCCCTCATCGCGCAGTTCAACCAGCCGCAGCCGGGCGAGGAGGTGCCGGCGTGGGTCGCGTGGATCCAGCTGTACCTCGTGCGCGGTGACCACCCGCTGTACATGCTCCTGTACTTCCTCCTCATCGTCGGCTTCACGTACTTCTACGTCGCGATCACGTTCAACCCCGTCGAGGTCGCCGACAACATGAAGAAGTACGGCGGGTTCATCCCCGGCATCCGTGCGGGCCGGCCGACGGCGGAGTACCTGGACTACGTCCTCACCCGCATCACGCTGCCCGGCTCGATCTACCTTGGCCTCATCGCGCTCCTGCCGCTCATCGCGCTCGCGACGGTCGGCGCCAACCAGAACTTCCCGTTCGGCGGCGCGTCGATCCTGATCATCGTCGGCGTGGGTCTCGAGACGGTCAAGCAGATCGACGCCCAGCTGCAGCAGCGACACTACGAAGGACTTCTGCGATGACCCTTCGGCAGGCTCAGGGCACCGCCTCACGTCCCGTCCGCCTCCTGATCGTCGGACCCCAGGGCTCTGGAAAGGGCACCCAGGGCGTCCGCATCGCGGAGTCGTTCGGCATCCCGGTCATCTCGACCGGTGACGTGTTCCGCGCGAACGTCTCAGAGGGCACCGAGCTGGGGCAGCAGGTCAAGAGCATCATCGACGCCGGTCAGCTCGTCCCCGACGAGCTGACCAGCGCCGTGGTCCGCGATCGTCTCTCGCAGGAGGATGCCGCGGACGGCTTCCTGCTCGACGGCTATCCGCGCAACGTGGCCCAGGTCATGCACCTCGACGAGTTCCTCGAGGGCCGTGACGAGGCGCTCGACGCCGTCATCGTGCTGTCGGTGCCTCGCGAGGAGAGCATCGCCCGGCTGACGAAGCGCGCGCACGAGCAGGGGCGCGCCGACGACACCGACGAGGTCATCGCCGCGCGGCTGTCGATCTACGAGACCGAGACCGCGCCGATCCTCGGCGTCTACGGCACGCGCGACATCGTCGACGAGGTCGACGGCGTCGGCTCGCTCGACGAGATCACCGATCGCATCGTCGCGGCGCTCGAGCGGCGCGGTCTGACCCGTCCGGCCGCCGCCTGACGTGGTCTCGCTCCGCCGCTCGATCTACAAGTCGCCCGCCCAGCTGCGGGCGATGGTGGAACCGGGTCTCATCACCGCCGCCGCGCTCGACGCCGTCCGCGCGCTGATCGCGCCCGGTGTCACGACGGAGCAGCTGGATGCCGAGGCATCCCGGGTCATCACCTCGCGGGGTGCGCGGTCGAACTTCCAGCTCGTCCGCGGATACCGCCACACCATCTGCGCCTCGGTCAACGAGCAGGTCGTGCACGGCATCCCGTCCTCGCGCGCGCTGGAGCCGGGTGACATCGTGTCCATCGACGCCGGCGCGGAGTACCGGGGCTGGAATGGCGACTCTGCCTTCACCGTCGTCGTGCCTGACCCCTCGCGGCCCGAGGTCGTAGCGGAGCGCGAGGAGCTCTCGCGGGTCACCGAAGGGTCGCTCTGGGCCGGCATCGCGTCGCTCGCGACGGCGAAGCACTTGGCCGAGGTGGGCGCCGCCATCCAGTCCTACATCGACGGCGCGGGCCACGGCTACGGGATCCTGCGCGACTACGTCGGGCACGGCATCGGCCGCAAGATGCACGAGTCGCCCTCGGTCTTCAACTACCGCGTCGCGGACTCTGGACCCGAGGTCCGTCCGGGCCTCGCGGTCGCGATCGAGCCGATGGTCGTCATCGGCGATCAGGCGACGCGCATCGAGGACGACGGCTGGACGGTGTCGACGCTCGACGGCACGGCGGGCTCCCACTGGGAACATAGCGTCGCCGTGCACGATGACGGTATCTGGGTGCTCACGGCGCCCGACGGCGGGAAGGCGGGGCTCGCACAGTTCGGTGTGACTCCCGTGCCCGTGGCTTGAGAGGGGGATGCGATGGCTCAGAAGCAGCAGCGCAAGGTCAACTGGTTCGCGATCTGGATCAGCGTCGGCGTCGTCGTCGCGCTCGTGGTCGTGGCGGCTCTCGTCATCTGGATGAACAACGCGTCGTCCGGGCCGGGCGAGGCGCCGCAGGGGTCGAACATCAACTCCGAGACCGGTGCCATCGCGGTGGGTGAGGGCTCGAACGAGCTCGACACCTACATCGACTTCATGTGCCCCATCTGCAACCAGTTCGAGCAGTCGTACGGCGAGACGATCCAGGGCCTCGTCGACGACGGATCGATCACCCTCAACATCCACCCCATCTCGATCCTCGACCGCGCGTCGCAGGGAACCGAGTACTCGACGCGGGCGGCGAACGCGATGTACTGCGTCGCGGTGGCCGACCCCGAAGCATCCGTGCCCTTCATGCAGGCGATGTACAAGAACCAGCCGGAGGAGGGCTCGACGGGACTGACCGACGAGCAGATCCTGGCCATCGCCTCGGATGCCGGCGTGACGGGCATCGACGACTGCGTGAACAGCGGCCGGTACTCGAAGTTCGTGACGAACATCACCGAGAAGACCCCCGTCAAGGAGGGCAACACGGGTATCGGGACGCCCACCGTGGTGCTGAACGGCGAGATCGTCGACCTGACCGGCGACCCCCAGGCCGACATCGTCAACGCGCTCCAGTAGCGGGCAGCGGTCGCCCGCGCGGGACGCTGATGATGTCGCCACGACGGGCACGCCGCTAGAGTCGCACCAGATCGCAGCACGAGCGGTGCGGGACGGGAGCGGCGATGCGACTGCATCAAGCGATGTCCGCGGCGGCCCTGGTCGCCGTCGTGGGGGTGATCGGTGGCCTCGGCATCTCGATCGCCGGCCAGTCCGCTGCACCCGATCGGGCCGATGCAGCCGTCGGAGAGTGTCCACCGGGCTCGCTTCCCGGCCCGGGCAACGACAACCCGGTCTTCACCGACGACAACGTCGCCGTCTACGCGGGCGCCTTCCGGGTCGTCCCGAGCGCCGCTGAGGCCGAGGGGCTCGTCGTCGTGCGAGGCGACGCCGAATTCGCAGGGGACAACGAGACGGTCAACGTCGGATCGGTCGGCGTCGGCTCCGGTGTCACCCCGTCACCCGGAGACGTGATGCTGGCGGTGGGTGGTGCGCTGTCCGTAGGCGCCGGGACGGTGCTCGACGTCGGAGCGAACGCCTTCGAGGGCGGAGAACTCCTCGGGGGCAGCGTCCAGGTCGGTGGCGCGACCGATCCCGACTATGAGCTCGACGGCTCGCGGTACCGCCTGAACAACGGCACGCTCACGCAGGACATGGGCGCCGATGCCATCGCACCCTGGGCGACGTGGGGCACCGACATCGTCACGGCCTCCATCGCCTATGCCGCCCTCACGGACACCGGCACCGCCGCCGCCGCGTTCGGCCGGATCACCTTCACGGGGGACGGCACGACGACGCAGCAGGTGTTCACCGTCCCGGCATCGGCGCTCAACGCCACGACCGAGGTCGCGTTCGAGGGCATTCCGGAAGGCACATCGGTCATCATCAACATCGCGGGGACGGATGCCGTCACGTGGGCTCCCAACTACTTCCAGGAAGACGGGGTCCGTGTCGATGACCCCGCCTCTCCGCTCTTCGGCACCGTCGCCGAGCGCACGCTCTGGAACTTCACCCAGTCCAGCGCCGTCCACATCGCGGGGTCGTCTCAGGTGCTCGGGACGATCCTCGTGCCGGCCGCGAATGCCGATCCGGCCACTCCCACGCTCACCGTCACCGCCAGCACGAACGGACGCCTCTACACCAACGGCCTGCTCCTCATGGACGGCGTCGGCAACGAGCACCACAACTACCCGTTCCTGGATGCGCCTTTCGACTGCGTCCCGGTGCCGCCCACCACACCGGCGGCGACCGGGTCGGTCTCCATCACGAAGGCACTGTCGGACGAGGATGCCGCGATCCTCCCGCCGGACGCGATGTTCCACGGCATCGTCACGTGCGCGGACCCCGGCGGGGGGACGACGGTCGCCGAGTGGGCGGTGGCTCCCGGCGACACGACGGTCGTCGACGGCCTCATCGTGGGATCCGCCTGCCTCGTCGCCGAGACCATCGGCGTCGGAGCCAGAGCGTACGCGCTCCCGATCGGACAGGCGGGCGACGCCACGACGGGCTTCACCTGGACGACGCCGTTCTGGGACCCGTCGCCGCCCGCTTTCGTAATCGAAGAGGGCGGCGGTCCGCAGATCGCCTTCACCGTGACCAACGCGATCGTGCGCGGCGCATTCACGATCGCGAAGGTCGTGGAGGGCGACGACCCGCCACCGGGCGTCTTCGCGGGAACGTGGTCGTGCGAGCTGCCGGCGGGCACGGTCGTCGGCAATGGACCGTGGTCTCTCGCGGCGGGAGCGGTCACCGATCCGATCGCCGCACCGGTCGGTGCGACGTGCGCCGTCACAGAGACGGATGTCGTCGACCCCGCCGACGGATCGTGGGCGGACCCCGTGATCGCACCGGCATCCGTCGTCATCACCGCCGGCTCCGCCGAGGCCCCCCTCGGCTTCACCGTGACGAACGGGTTCGTCGCTTCGCCGACGCCGGGCGGCGGCGAGGGCGGCGTGACGCCTGGGGTGCCGGGCGGCACGCTGCCGGCGACGGGCGGGCTGATCGCCTGGGGGGCCGTCGGAGCCGGCATCCTGCTCGTTCTCGGAGGCGCCGCAGTGCTCACGGTCGCTGCCGTGCGGCGGCGCCGCGGCTGAGGCCTCGCCACCGCTCGCCGTCCCCGGCCCGGTTTGCCGGTCGCTCCTTTATCACGTATGCTTGTTCTTTGGTGCGTTGCGCCTTTGTTGGCGTGTCCAAGCACCGAAACCCCATCCACCGCAGACCGACCGGTCTGCAATACAGCGATAGCGAGCGTATGGCGAAGAAAGACGGCGTCATCGAGATCGAAGGCGTGATCACCGAGGCGCTGCCCAACGCGATGTTCCGCGTGGAGCTGAGCAACGGGCACAAGGTCCTCGCCACGATCTCGGGCAAGATGCGGCAGAACTACATCCGCATCATCCCGGAAGACCGCGTAGTCGTGGAGCTCAGCCCCTACGACCTCACCCGCGGCCGGATCGTCTACCGCTACCGCTAGACCGGTCGAGAAGTAACGCCCCGCACGGGTCCGGAAGGACCGGCGCGCCCGGCGAAGACAGCGAAGAGAAGAAATCATGAAGGTCAACCCCTCCGTCAAGCCCATCTGCGACCACTGCAAGGTCATCCGCCGCCACGGCCGCGTCATGGTGATCTGCAAGAGCAACCCGCGTCACAAGCAGCGCCAGGGCTGATCCTCCGACGGTGCTCAGGAACCCATCAGCGGTTCGCTCGGCCCGTCGACTCACAACTCACAACTCCATACACACAACGGCAGGATCAGATCCTCGCCATCGACCCCTCGACGAGCTCGGGGACCGAAGGCGGGGGGACACCTCGGGGCGGAGGCCCGGGCACCGATCCTGCTCCATACCTCCACCTACTCCTAGGAGAGCCGCATGGCACGTCTCGCCGGCGTCGACATCCCGCGTGACAAGCGCGTGGTCATCGCCCTGACCTACATCTACGGCATCGGCCGTACCCGCTCGAACGAGATCCTCACCGCGACGGAGATCGACGAGAACATCCGCGTCAAGGACCTCAGCGACGACCAGCTCGTCGCGCTCCGCGACTACATCGAGGGCACCTACAAGGTGGAGGGTGACCTTCGCCGCGAGGTCGCCGCCGACATCCGCCGCAAGGTCGAGATCGGCTCCTACGAGGGCCTGCGCCACCGCCGCGGCCTCCCCGTGCGCGGGCAGCGCACGAAGACCAACGCGCGCACCCGCAAGGGCCCGAAGCGCACGGTCGCCGGCAAGAAGAAGGCGCGCTAAGGCGCGGCCCCCAGGGTTTAGGAGAGCAGAGCAATGGCACAGGCCAAGACCGCCGCGCGCAAGCCGCGCCGCAAGGAGAAGAAGAACATCGCGCTGGGCCAGGCCCACATCAAGTCGACGTTCAACAACACGATCGTCTCGATCACCGACCCGTCGGGCGCTGTCATCAGCTGGGCCTCGTCGGGTGGCGTGGGCTTCAAGGGCTCGCGCAAGTCCACGCCGTACGCCGCCGGCATGGCCGCGGAGTCCGCTGCCCGCCAGGCGCAGGAGCACGGCGTCAAGAAGGTCGACGTCTTCGTGAAGGGCCCGGGCTCGGGTCGCGAGACGGCGATCCGCTCGCTGCAGGCCGCCGGCCTCGAGGTCGGCTCGATTCAGGACGTCACGCCGCAGGCCCACAACGGCTGCCGTCCCCCGAAGCGCCGCCGCGTCTGATCTTCCGGCCCTTCGACAGGCTCAGGGACCGGTCCCTGAGCCTGTCGAAGGGCTACCGCACGTTTCCGGATGCCTCGGCCCGAGGCATCCCCTGAGAAAAACTCAACACCTCACTCACCGCACGTGTCATATAGCGGGCACGTGATCGAAAGGAACACATAGTGCTCATCGCACAGCGTCCCACCCTGACCGAGGAGAAGATCGGGGAGTTCCGCAGCCGTTTCATCATCGAGCCGCTGGAGCCCGGCTTCGGCTACACGATCGGCAACGCGCTGCGTCGCAGCCTCCTCTCGTCGATCCCCGGCGCGGCCGTGACGTCGATCCGCATCGACGGCGTCCTCCACGAGTTCAGCACCATTCCGGGTGTCAAGGAGGATGTCACCGAGATCATCCTCAACATCAAGCAGCTCGTGGTCTCGAGCGAGCGCGACGAGCCCATCACGGCGTACCTCCGCAAGACGGGCGCCGGTGAGGTCACCGCTGCCGACATCTCCGCTCCCGCGGGCGTCGAGGTGCACAACCCCGAGCTCGTCATCGCGACCCTGAACGACACCGCGAAGTTCGAGCTCGAGCTCACGATCGAGCGCGGCCGCGGCTACGTCTCGGCGACGCAGAACCGCAACGAGTACGCCGAGGCCGGCCAGATCCCGGTCGACTCGATCTACTCGCCCGTGCTCAAGGTCTCGTACCGCGTCGACGCGACGCGTGCGGGTGAGCGCACCGACTTCGACAAGCTCGTCCTGGACGTCGAGAGCAAGCCCTCGATCGCACCCCGCGACGCCGTCGCGTCGGCCGGTCGCACCCTGACCGAGCTCTTCGGCCTGGCCCGCGAGCTCAACGTCGAGGCCGAGGGCATCGAGATCGGCCCCGCGCCGGTCGAGACCGTCCTCTCGAACGAGCTGTCGATGCCGATCGAGGACCTCGACCTGTCGGTCCGCTCGTACAACTGCCTCAAGCGCGAGGGCATCAACACGGTGTCGGAGCTCGTCGCCCTGTCCGAGACGCAGCTCATGAACATCCGCAACTTCGGTCAGAAGTCGGTCGACGAGGTCCGTGACAAGCTCACGTCGCTCGGCCTGTCGCTCAAGGACTCGGTCCCCGGGTTCGACGGCGCGCACTTCTACGGCGGCTACGACGACGAGACCCTCTGATCGGATGCCGCTGACCCGGCGGTGACGCCGGGTCCAAGCATCCGTCAGACCGACTTTCCCCACTGGAGTAACTGATATGCCCAAGCCCACGAAGGGTCCCCGCCTCGGAGGCGGCCCCGCCCACGAGCGCCTGCTGCTTGCGAACCTCGCCGCGGCCCTGTTCACGCACAAGTCGATCCAGACGACCGAGACGAAGGCCAAGCGCCTGCGTCCGCTCGCGGAGCGCCTGATCACGTTCGCGAAGCGCGGCGACCTGCACGCCCGCCGTCGCGTGCTCTCGATCATCGGCGACAAGGAGGTCGTGCACGTTCTCTTCACCGAGATCGCGCCGCTCGTCGCCGACCGTGAGGGCGGCTACACGCGCATCACCAAGATCGGCAACCGCAAGGGCGACAACGCCCCCATGGCCGTCATCGAGCTCGTGCTCGAGCCCGTGACCCCGAAGGCCAAGTCGGCCAAGAAGTCGGCCCCGGCCGCCGCTTCGGCTCCTGCTGCCGACGCCGCCGAGGACGAGGCCACCGAGGCCGTCGCCGAGAACGACGAGCAGGCGGATGCCGCCGACGAGATCGCCGCGGACGACACTGCTGCCGAGGCCGGCGCCGAGTCGCCCGAGGAGGGCGCTGCCGCCGAGGCCGCCGCTGACGACGCCGTCGTCGACGAGGCCGCCGCCGAGAAGTCCGAGTAACCCGAACGCTCGGACGCCGGGAGAATGACCCGGCACCCTTGCACCGCGAGACCCGCGAGCCCCTCTGGGGCCGCGGGTCTCGCCCTTTTTCGTCTGCGCCGGTGGCCGGCGTCGTCTGCGCCGGTGGCCGGTTTCGCCCGCGCTGGTGCCCCGCTTCTGCACCGCCGGTGCGGGTCAGGGCCGGGCGGGGGAGGGTGAGTCGCAGCAGCGCCTGCGACCAGCGGTCGGCCCGGAAGACCCGCTTCGCGCGGTCGGCCTCGGCCTGGGCGACGGCGTCCGCGACGACGTCGGCGAAGATCCGGCCGCCCTCAGCGCCGGGGTGGATGTGGTCGCCGGCCAGGAGATCCTGGCGCGCGGCGATCGCGCTCGACCAGTCTGCGACGACGGTGCCGGGATGAGCCGCGGCGAAGGCGGAGAGGTCGGCGTTGACCCCGGGGACCCATTCGCGGGGAGCGAAGGCGTTGACGAGCACGAGGTGCCGCTCGGGGCCGGCGATCTGCGCCATCTTCTCCAGGGATCCGCGGTCTACGGGCCCGTTGGTGCCGAGCGCGAGCACGACGAAGGGCTTCAGGCGGTCGGAGTCCCGCAGCGCCTGCAGGATGCCGGGTCCGGCCCACGTCGAACGCGAGACGGCGGCATCGACCTCGATGCCCGGGAAACGCTCGAGGAGTGCGGGCGCCGAGGCGAGCATGACGGAGTCGCCGACGGCGGTGATCTGATCGCCCGTGACGGGGGTCGGCGACGGTCCCGGGACCGCTCCGGGCGCCGGGACGGCGGGGGACGTCACGGTCGGCGTGGGATCGACGGCCTTCCGGGCGTCTCGCAGTGCATGGGCGCCGGCGGCGACGGCTGCCTCGCCCGAGGTGGAGTCGGGTGCGACGGCGATGGCGGCCGAGGTGCCCCCGAGCATCGCGGCGGCGAAGGCGACGGCAGCGATGGCGCGGAAGCGCGCGACGGGTGTGCCGGTGAGGCGCCTCCCGACGCCGGCGATGCTCGCGCGGAAGCCCCGCCGGCGGATCGGCGTCTCGACCAATCGGTACGAGAGCTCCGCCACCACGACGGTCAGTGCGAGCACCGAGAGGCCCGCCCACGGCGGCACGTCGGCGACCGATCCGCCCATGACGGCCAGGAGGACCACGAGGATCGGCCAGTGCCAGAGGTAGAGGCCGTACGACCGCGCACCCACCCACGTCAGGGGCGCGCTGTCGAGCGCGGGTCCGAGCCGTGAGCCCGGCCACACCGATGCCACGATCACGACCGCGGTGAGAGCGCTCGCTGCCAGCAGGACCCCCGGGAAGGTCGCCGGCGAATCCGACGCCGGGATCATCGCGACCGCGACGACGCCGGCCGCTGCGAGAGCTCCCGCGAGGCCGAGGCCGCGGCGCACGGCGGGGCGCAGCATCCACCCCGCCGGCGACACGAGGGGACGGTGCAGCACGAAGGCGAGGCCGACGCCGAGCAGGATTCCGAAGGCGTGGGTGTCGGTGCCGAAGTAGGCGCGGGTCGCATCCGTTCCGGTCGCGACGAGCACCGCCATCCATCCGGCCGACAGCGCCCCGAGGGCGAGGGCCGCCGCGGCGCGCCGGCGGGCCCGTGGGATGAGCAGGAACAGCGGCAGCGCGAGCGGCCACAGGACGTAGAACTGCTCCTCGACGGCGAGGGACCACAGGTTGCGGAACAGCTCGGGCGTCGCATCGGCGAAGTACCCGGTGCCCCCGGCTATCGAGGTCCAGTTGTAGCTGAAGGTCGCCGCCCCGAGCACCTGGTCGCCGAGCCTCACGAGGAGATCGCCGCCGACGAGCCATGCCGCCGTGGCGCACGACATGACGACGAGCGCGAGGGCGGGGAGGAGGCGCCGGGCGCGCCTGCGCCAGAAGTCGACGAGGTCGGTGCGGCCCGTGGCATCCCGTTCGCGCAGCAGCAGGGCCGTGATGAGGAAGCCGCTGATGACCAAGAAGACGTCGACGCCGATGAAGCCGCCGCGAACCCACGAACCGGGGAAGAGGTGGTAGATCACCACGAGACCGACGGCCAGCGCCCGGAGTCCGTCGAGTCCAGCGAAACGGGGCATCGATCGGGCGTCGTCAGTCATAGTCACGAAGAGGCGGGGGCAGCTTGTGGCGCCCAGCCAGTCTAGCCGCCGCGTCGGACGCCCCCGAGGCGCCCCGCGCATGGCTGCGCTCGTGAGCACCTCCGAATCCGCCGGTCACACCTGCATCAGGCGTCACACGCGGCTCTATCGGACGCCGGAGGCCTGCCGCTATCCTGAGCCCAGCCCCCGGGGGACGGGGGCCGTGGGGTTCAGGGAGACGCGTACGCGCATTTCCGGCGGTCGGACGGTGGAGTCCGACGAGGGCAGGCCGGCTGCGGCGACCACCGAATGGGTGGGCACACCGCGGCCCCGTCGGCGTGCCGGCCTGTCGATCTACTCGATCCTGCTGATCATGCTCCTGTCGGTCAGCGTGCTGTCGAGCATCGTCGTGGGCGTCATCGGCTACGTGAACGGCACGCAGGCGCTCCGGGCCATCGCGACCGAGAAGCTCGTGGAGATCCGCGAGAACCGCGCGCGCGAGGTGACGCAGCTCTTCGACACGATCCAGAACTCGGTCCAACTGAGCGCGATGAACGAGACGAGCAAGCAGGCCGCCGTCGAGTTCACGCAGGGCTTCGCTGCCCTGGAGGGCACGCCATTGGATGCCGAGGCATCCGTCGCCGTCGCGGACTACTACGACGACACCTTCGCGGCGCAGCTGTCCGAGGCGACCGGCGAGGACGTCGACGGAGCCGCCTTCGCCCCCAAGGACGACGCCGCCCGCTATCTGCAGGCGAACTACGTCGTGCCCTACGACAGCTGGGAGGACGCGATCCTCGTCGACGACGCCGGCGACGGAAGCGCATGGTCCGCGGCGCACGCGAAGTACCACGAGTACTTCCGCGCTCTCACCGAGGTGCAGCAGTACGAGGACGTCCTCATGGTCGACACGCGGGGGAACGTCGTCTACACGGCGTTCAAGGGCGTCGACCTCGGGACGAACCTGCTCGACGGGCCGTACCGCCTGTCGAACCTCGCCGACGCGTACCGCGAGGTGATGAGCCGCAACATCGTCGGCGAGGTTGTGCTGGCCGACTTCGCCGCCTACAGCCCGAGCGTCGGGAACCCGGCCGGGTGGGCGGTGACGCCGATCGCCGTCGACGACGAAGTGGTGGGGGCGCTCGCCATCGAGCTGCCGATCGACCGCATCAACGACGTCATGACGGTCGGCGGGGAGTGGGCGCACAACGGGCTCGGCGAGACAGGGGAGACCTACCTCGTCGGGCGCGACGGCACGATGCGGTCGATCTCGCGCGAGCTCAAGTCCGCGCCCGACTCCTATGCGAAGGCCGCCGTCTCGGCCGGGCTCTCGCCAGGCGCTGCGGCACTCAGCGTGCGAAACGGCGACACCCTGCTGCAGCAGACGATCCTGGGGAACGCACTCTCGCAGGCGCAGTCCGGAGAGGACGGCGCCCTCATCGAGCGCGACTACCTCGGGCGCGAGAGCATCACGGCGTACGCGCCGCTCGGGGTGGGGGACCTCGGCTGGACCATCGTCGCGCAGGAGACGTTCGACGAGGCGATGGCGCCCGTCGAGGACTTCACGCGCAACCTCATCCTGTCGACGGCGGGCATGATCATCTTCGTCTGCCTGCTCTCGCTCGTGCTGGCCCAGGTCTTCGTGCGACCGCTGCGGCGACTCAAGTCGGCGGCCCAGCGCATCGCGGCGGGCGAGGAGGGCGTGCAGGTCGACGCGGGATCGAGCGACGAGCTCGCGGACGTCGCGACGGCGTTCAACGACATGAGCCGCAGCCTGCAGGCGAAGTCGGCCCTCATCGAGCAGCAGGAGAAGGCGAACGAGAACCTCATCCTGTCGTTCATGCCCGAGGGCATGGCCGATCGCTACAAGCACGGCGACGAGGCGATCACTCAGGACAACGACGACGTCACGGTCATCTTCGCCGACATCATCGGCTTCGAGGAGCTCGCGCTCACGCTGTCGTCCGAAGAGGCCGTCACGAAGCTCAACGACCTCATCCGGATCTTCGACGAGGCTGCCGAGCGCTACGGCGTCGAGCGCGTGCGCACGACCCGCCAGTCGTACGTCGCGAGCGTGGGCCTCGGCACTCCGCGCGTCGACAACGCGCGGCGCGCGGTGGAGTTCGCACTCGAGCTGAACACCATCCTGGAGCGCTACTCCGCCCAGCAGGGCGTCGAGCTCGGGCTTCGCGCGGGGCTGGACTCGGGGCAGGTCACGAGCGGACTCATCGGTCGTGCGCGGATCGTCTACGACATGTGGGGGGATGCCGTGAACCTCGCGTACCGGGTGCAGGGCGACTACGACGAGGCCGGCATCTACATCACGCAGCGCGTCGCCGACCGCATCCCCGACACGATCGTCGTCGTGCCGGCGGGCGAGGTGTCGACCAAGAGCGGTTCCCAGCGCGTGTGGCGCATCGAGACGCACGTGCCGGTGGGCGAGGGCTGAGGCATCCCGTGATCGTGGCCCGGGCGGGAGCTGTGCGATGAGCGACATCGCGAACCAGCCGTGGTTCTGGCCCGCCGTCATCGTCTCGATCGGCCTGCCGCTCGTGCTCATCGGCCTGACCGAGTTCGCGAGCATGCTCGTGCGGCGGGGGAGCCGCGCCGCACCGATCGTGATCATGGTGCGCAACTACCTCGTGCCCGTCGCCGGGGTGCTCGTGCTGCTGAGCCAGCCGGGGGCTTGGGAGGGCTCGGGAACGTGGCCGAAGGTGATCTGGACGATCTTCGGGCTGCTCGTGATCGTCGTGACGATCAATGCGATCAACCACCTGGTCTTCCACCGGGCCGAGAAGGGGTCGTGGCGGGACCGGTTCCCCACGATCTTCAGCGACCTCATCCGGTTCGTGTTCATCGTGGTCGGCATCGCGCTCGTGTTCTGGTGGGTCTGGGATGCCGATGTCGCCGGCGTCTTCGCGGCCCTCGGCATCACCTCGATCGTCGTCGGCCTGGCGCTGCAGAACGCGGTCGGGTCGATCGTGTCGGGCCTCTTCCTCATCTTCGAGGCGCCGTTCCAGCTGGGCGACTGGATCGAGACGGGTGGCACCCGGGGGCAGATCGTCGAGGTGAACTGGCGGGCCGTGCACCTCGACACCGGGAACGGCATCGTCGTGATGCCGACCGCCGAGCTCGCGGAGGGCTCGTTCGTCAACCTGTCCCGCTCCTCCGACCCCTACGCGGCGAAGAAGGAGGTGCAGTTCTCCACCGACGATCCGCCGGCGCGCGTGCGGGCGCTTCTCGTCGACATCGCCCGCGAGATCCCGCTCGTCTCGCTCGACCGCGACCCGACGGTCAAGACCGTCGGCGCCGCGACCTACAAGATCTCGATCCCCCTGCAGTCGCCCGGCGACGAGGGCGGAGTGCTGGATGCCTTCACCACGCGCCTCTGGTACGCGGCGCGTCGCGCGGGCCTCCACCTCGACGGCGACCTCACCGACGAGTGGAACACCCGCGACCGGCTCCTCGCGGGCCTGCACAAGATCGCTCCCTCGCTGAGCCTGCGGCCGGACGAGGCGCAGGCGCTCGCCGAGACCGCGCGGCTCGAGCGCTTCGCCCAGGGCGAGGTGCTGCTGCGGCCCGGCGACATCCCGAGATCGACGCGGTTCATCATCGAGGGGCGGGTCATGCTCGGCGTGCCGACCGACTCGGGGTTCGTGCAGATCACCGAGCTGAGCCACGACGACGCCGTGGGGCTGACGGCGCTGACACGCACGCGGACCATCTCCCGGGCGGTCGCCCTGACCGAGGTCGAGGTCGTCGAGATCCCCGTCGCGGTGCTCGACGAAATCGTGCGCAGGCATCCGTCGCTCGCGCGCGAGGTCGTGCGCGAGAACGACAACCGCGTGCGCCTCGCCCGATCGGCGATGGAGGCCATCGGCGAGAAGCTCGACCCCACCCGCCGGGTCGTGGGCTGAGGCCGCAATAGGCTGATCCGGTGCGGATCCGGCTCGACATCGCCTACGACGGCACCCACTTCCGGGGCTGGGCCCGTCAGCCCGGGCTCCGGTCGGTGCAGGGGACCCTCGAAGACGCCCTCGCGCGCGTCCTCGGCGGAGACCCGCGGCTCGTCGTCGCCGGCCGCACGGACGCCGGCGTGCATGCGACGGACCAGGTGGCCCACATCGATCTTGACGAGGCGCAGGTCGCGCGCCTGACGGCGCGCCCGTCGCGCGGGGACGCGACAACCGGTCCGCCTCCCGAGCCCGCCGAGAGGCTCGCGGGCCGGCTGCGCGGAGTGCTCGGCGCCTACGCGGACGTCACGGTGCATCGCACATCGGCCGCCCCCGAGGGCTTCGACGCGCGCTTCTCGGCGGTGTGGCGCCGGTACGAGTACCGCATCGCGGACCGGACGGCCGGCTACGACCCGCTCGAGCGGCACCGCACGACGACGGTACGCGCAGTTCTGGACGAGGGGGAGATGGATGCCGCGGCCCGCAGCCTCATCGGGCTGCACGACTTCGCTGCGTACTGCAAGCCGCGCGAGGAGGCCACGACGATCCGGACCCTCCTCGAGTTCGACTGGCATCGGGCGCCCGACGGCGTTCTCGTGGCGAACGTCAAGGCCGACGCGTTCTGCCACTCGATGGTGCGGGCGCTCGTCGGGGCGTGCGTCGCGGTGGGCGAGGGCCGGCTCGACGTCGAGGATGCCGCGGCGATCCGGGACGCGGGGGAGCGCGTGCCGGAGGTCAAGGTGCTCGCGGCGCGGGGGCTGACGCTCACCGAGGTCGGGTACCCCGACGACGCGCTGCTGGCGTCACGGGCGGAGCAGACCCGCGCGCGGCGGGAGCTCGAGTAACCGCTACGACGCGCGCGTTGCGGCCGGGCCCACGGGAGCCCGGGTCCGCAGCGCCGGCATCAGGAGCCAGGGCGCGATGGTGGCCAGGCGCGCGAGGCCGAACCCGCAGAGGATCGCGATCGCCGTGACGGCGAACGTCACCGCGATGTTGACGGCGGCCGGCCAGTCGGGCTGGAGCAGTCCGAGCGCGAAGGCCAGCGGGGCGATCGCGAAGATGTGGACGAGGTAGATCGGCAGCGACGCCCGCCCGATCGACTGCACGACGTCGAAGGCGCTCGCGCGCGCGGCGTACTTGGCGAGGAGGATGGCGACGGCGACCGCGAGGCACTGGCCGAGGGTGACGAGCAGGGGCACCCGCAGGAGCGAGCGGAAGACGACGAGCGTCCCGGCGACGACGACGAAGCCGCCCGCTGCGACGAGCAGGGCCGACACGTTCGCCCGCGCGACGCCGCGCTTGAGCGGCTCGGCCAGGAAAACGCCCACGACGAAGAAGAAGAACAGGGCGCCGATGCGGTTCCACGCGATCGTGTGCGTGTTGACGAGCCCCGAGGTGAACAGCCCGGAGACGACGAGCGCGCCGCCGACCACGAGCCCGCGAGGCATCCGTCGCACCGTCCAGGCGACGAGCATGAAGAGGGCGAGCGCGTAGAGGAACCAGTAGAGGCTCGCCGGAAGCACGGGCAGAAGCACGAGCGACAGCGGATCGGCGGGCGGGATGTCGGTGTCTCGGGACGGAAGCGCGGGGAACGCCGTGAAGAGCGCGAACCTCAGGAGGGACCACAGCACGTACACATAGACGAGGGGGAGGAGGCGCCGCGCGGCGAGGGTCCGGAAGTCCCACTCGAGGATTCCCCGCGCGCCGAAGACCCCCGCCATGAGGAAGAACGCCGGCAGCGGGAAGAGTTCGAACACGGCCTTGACGCGGCCGAGGGTGTCGTCGATGCCGATGGCGCCGAGGAAGAGCGTCGCGTGGAAGTAGACGACGCAGATGATCGCCGCGCCGCGGACGAGGTCCGCCCAGCCGAGGCGTGCGCGGGCCGCCGGGACGGTCACGGCCTCACACTCCCACCGGCATCGCGGCGGCCACCCGGGCGGGCCGCTGGGGCATGCCGGTGAGAAGCCGCGATGCCCGGGTGTGCCGCACGACGAGCGCCGCCGCCCACGGCACGGCGAGGGCGATGACGAACTGCGCGATCTGCGGCAGCTCGAGCGGGTCGATCGCCCACAGGATGCCGGCGTGCGTCAGGGTCACCATGAACGTCGACTCGGCGAGGAGGCTCAGCGTCGGCGCGGAGTGCAGCCTCAGCGCCGTGACGACCCCGCGGAGCACCCACATGCCGCCCGTCACGATCGCGATCGCGAGCACGACGCTCACGACGGGCGTGCCGAACTCGACCACCTTGAGATCCACCGGCTGCACGAGCCCGAGGCCGAAGAGCACGAACGAGGCGATCGCGATGACCGCGCCACCCACGACCCGCCAGACGAGCGGGACGGCGCCCTCGAACCGGCGGACCGTGCGACCGGCGAGGAGGAAGACCATGCAGGCGAGTCCGGTCGCGGCGGCGAAGGGCACCATCCGCACGAGCTCGGGAGCGACGTAGGCGGGGACGAGCAGTGCCGCGGCGACGAGCCACTGCGCCCACAGCGGAAGCTTCGACACCGCCCAGTACGCGAGCACGAGCACGAAGAGCGCGGTCGAGAACCAGAACGCCCAGAACGGCTTGTCGGCCATGTACCGGCCGCCGATCACCTGGCCGACGACGAATCGCACGGTGTACTGGCCCGTCACGACGACCACGATGATGCTCCACACCACGAGCCAGAAGGCGTACGGGATGAGGAGCATCTCCGATCGCCGCCGGACCATGGATGCGAACGGGCGCGTCTTCCAGAGGTAGCCGGTAAGGAAGAAGAAGAGCGGCATGTTCCAGCTGAAGATGTAGGCGTGCGCCCAGTCGGTCATCCACCACACGTGCGCGACGACGACCGCCGCGATGCCGATGACGCGGAGGATGTCGAGCGTCACGTCGCGGCGCGACGGGGCGGGGATCGCTGCTGTGCTCACGGGCACCTCCGCGGAAGTCGGGGGACGTCGGCCGGCCGAAGGACTCGACGGGCTGCAGGCGCCGGCACGCCATGGACGGTCACCCTGCGGCCGAGGATAGCCCGACGTGCCGAGGCATCCGGGGCCCGTCACGGAGGTTTTACCTTCGCGTAATCGCCGTGTCCCGAGCCGTCCTCCGGAGCGCCGATGCGCCGCCCGCACGGTCTCCTGCGGGCACCCGGGGTAAGTCCAGGGTTTACCGCGACGAAACAGGCCCTTCACGTGCGCTCGTTAGAGTCGCCGCCATGCGCACCACCTGTCACGTCCCGCGCTGCACTCGTTGCAGTCGTCCACGGTGGTGCCGCGCGTGACGGCGGGGTACATGGTCGCTCGGAGCTCGGCCGTGCGCGACACCGTCCGCCACGGCGGCCTCTTCGTCGTCGCCGTCCTCTTCACCGGCATCATCACGGCGGCGCTGCTGCGCGCCGTCGACGAGCCGACGCTCGGCCTCGCCGTCGCGCTTCCGCTCGTCGCAGCGCTCGCCGTCGCGATGTTCCTCCTCCCCGTGCACTACCTCCCCGCGATCACGGTCGCAGTCATCGCGCTCGTTCCCACGCGGTTCATCCCCAGCTCGTCGCCGTTCAACGCCGTGCCCGTCCTCGCGATCGTGATGGGCGTCTGGATGCTGCGCCGCATCGTGCTGGGCCAGAAGCCGCGTGGCTTCGCCGACCTTCCGCCCCTGCGCGCGATCGGTCCCCGGCTCGCGGTGTACACGACCGGCGGGATGTTCACCGCGTGGCTCGTCTTCTCGACCATCCGCACGGGCGCCGGCGAGACGTCGGTGGGCTGGACGGCGGCGTTCGCCGCGAGTGCGCTGCTGCCGCTCCTCGTCTTCGACGCCCGCATCGAGGTGCGCCTGCTGCGCAGCGTCCTCCTGTGGGTGGGAGCGATCGCGGGCGCCAACATCGTCCTTCAGATGGTGACGGGAGGGCCCGCGCTCTACGCGTTGCTCCCGGGCGGCGGGAGCTTCGGGTTCGCGGTCTACCGGCCCCAGGGCGCCTTCAACCACCCGCTCTTCGCCGGCGCGTTCCTCACCATCCCCGCCGCGATCGGCATCGGGCAGTGGCTCACGACCGGCCGGAGGAAGCCGCTCATCCTCGGGCTGCTCGCGGCGGCGGGCATCGTCTCGACCGTGTCGCGCAGCTCGATCCTCGCCGTCGGCATCGCGCTCGGCATCGGAGCCGTCGTCGCCCCGTTCTTCCTGGGCTGGAAGAACCTCGGACGCTGGCTCTTCCTGCTCGCGCTTGGTGCCGTCGGCGCCGTCGCCGTACTGAACTTCGGGCCGCTCATCGAGCGCTCCGAGTCGATCGAGTCGCAGCTGTCGGCCGGCGTCCGCGAGCGGATCGTGCCGCTCGCCCTCACGGCGGCCGACTACTCCGACTGGATGGGCACCGGCCCCGGGACGTCGGGGCAGACGGCGCGCCTGTTTGACTCGATCATCATCGAGAACTCGATGCTGCAGCTGCTCATCAGCGTCGGGATCCCGGGGCTCCTGTTCTTCCTCGCGTTCCTCGGCAGCCTCATCTGGTGCGCGTGGGCCCGCGGCGACCTCGGCGTCGGCCTCGCCGTCATCGGGTACACGATCGCCATCACGGGCTTCAACTCGCTGGATGCCGTCCGCAACATGCACATCCTCATCGGCTTCCTCGCCCTCCTCGCCGTGCACGACGGGCTCGCCCCCGCCGCGCGCGCACCTCGCCCCGTCATCCGCTCCTCCGCCCTAGAGAAGACCTTGACCGCCGCGTGAGCGCCTGAACCCCCGCGTTCACGCGACCGCAGTCCCAGCGTCGGGACCCCAAGACCGACAGGAAGGACCGCTGTGAGTGCTTTCGTGCGTGCAGACCGCCCCTCGAGGGAGGATGCCCCGTGACGGCCGTCCAGCGACCGCCGAGCCTCGGGCGCACCGCGAGCCGAGGCGCGGTGGTGACGTTCGGCGGCCAGGTCATCCGGATCACGATCCAGCTGCTCGGCATCGTGCTGCTCGCGCGGATGCTGTCGCCGACGGACTACGGCGTCACCGCGATGGTGCTCGCGATCATCGGCGTGGGCGAGATCCTCCGCGACTTCGGCCTCTCGAGCGCGGCCATCCAGGCCAAGACCCTGACGGCCGGCCAGCGGGCGAACCTCTTCTGGATCAACGTCGGGATCGGGGCCGCGCTGACGGTCGTCGTCATCGCGCTGGCGCACCCGATCGCCGACTTCTACGGCGACGACCGGCTTGTGCTCGTCACGATCGTGCTCTCGTCGACCTTCTTCCTCAACGGCTTCGCGACGCAGTTCCGCGCCGATCTCAATCGCAGCTTCCGGTTCGGCGCCCTCGCCACGATCGAGATCGCGGCGCAGGCCCTGTCGCTCGTCATCGCGCTCTCGCTCGCAGCGCTCGGGTGGGGCTACTGGGCGATCGTCGCGCAGCAGGTGCTGCAGGTCTTCTTCCAGGCCGTCGCGCTTCCGATCATGGGCGGCTGGTGGCCGGGGCTCCCGCGCCGGGGCGAGCAGATGAAGCCGCTCCTCGCCTTCGGTGGAGGACTCGTCGGCGCGCAGGTGCTCAACTACGCGAGCCGCAACGTCGACTCCATCGTGATCGGTCGCGCCTTCGGCGCGCAGTCGCTCGGCTACTACAACCGCGCGTTCCAGCTCATGCTGCTGCCGCTCAACCAGATCAACGCCCCCTCCACCCGGGTCGCGCTGCCGACGCTCTCACGGCTGCAGGACCAGCCCAAGCGGTACGGCGAGTTCATCAGCTTCGGCCAGACCGTGCTCCTCAACATCGTCAGCCTCGTCCTCGGCTTCTCGGTCGCGCAGGCCACCGATGTCATCGCCGTGGCGCTCGGACCCCAGTGGGCGCCCACCGTCCCGCTCTTCCAGATCCTCGCGATCGCGGGATTCTTCCAGGCGGCGGCCTTCGCGTCCTACTGGGTGTTCCTGTCGCAGGGGCTCACGACGCCGTACCTCTGGTACACGATCTGGACCCGGCCGTTCGTCATCGGTCTCATCATCCTCGGCGCTCTGTGGGGGACCGAGGGCGTCGCCGCGATGTACCTCGCCTCGACGGCGCTCCTCTGGCCCATCGGGCTGCTGTGGCTCCGGCGCCGCTCCACCGCGCCGCTCCTCCGCCTCTTCCTCAACGGTCTGCGGACGCTGATCGTGTACGGGCTCGCGGCAGCCGCGTCGTACGCCTCGACGCTCCTCCTGCCCGAGGCATCGCCGTTCCTCCGCATCGGCGTGGGTCTGCTGACGTTCCTCGCGGCGCTCGCGGTCACCGTCCTGGCCTTCCCGCCTTTCCGCCGCGACATCGCCTCGATCATCGCGGCGCGGCGGCTGCTCGCCCGCTCCCGCCCGGCCGCCGCGGCCGACGCCACCGACACGCTGGAGGACCCCGCATGAACGTCCGCAAGATCACTCGCCGGCTCTCGCAGCTCCGCCGCGATGTCGTCGACCGCACGGGGTGGACGGCGCGACAGGTCCGGCGCGAGCTCGCCGCCGCCATCACGCCGGGCGGCTCGGAGACGCACGTGCTCATCGCCCCTCCCGGAGCCGGCAACATCGGCGACCAGGCCATGGTCGAGGCGTTCCTCGCCTCGGCCGACCGGCCGACCGTCGTCGTGACCCGCGGCGAGGCCGACTTCGTCCTGCCCGACGACCTCGCGCAGCATGCCCGGATCGAGGCGCTCCCCGCCCTCTTCTACGGGAACGGGGATGAGCACCGCGTCGACCTGCGGCACCTCGGCTCGCTCGTGAGCGAGGCCGCGACCGTGTCGATCGTCGGCGCCGACATCATGGACGGCGTCTACGTGCTCCGCAGCTCGCTGCGCCGCTCGGGCATCGCTGCCGCGTGCGCGAACGCGGGCATCGACACATCGGTGCTGGGGTTCAGCTGGAACGCGGCCGCTCCGCGTCCGGCGCTCGAGGCGCTCCGCGCCGCGGGCGCGGCGGGCGCACGGCTGCTGCTGCGCGATCCGGCCTCGGCCGCACGCGTGCGGGACGCCGGTGTCGAAGGCGTCGTCGAGACGGCCGACATCGTCTTCACCGACGACCGGCTCGACGACGCGGGCGCCGACCGCGTCCTCGCCGGGGTCGGCGGGCCGATCGCGCTCGTCAATGCGAGCGGACTCATCGCACGCAAGGTCGACCAGGTGCCGGAGTACGTCGAGGTGATCTCGTTCCTGCGGGGACGGGGCATCCACGTCGTCCTTCTCCCGCACGTCCTGCGCAGCACGGCCGACGACCTCACCGCGTGCCGAGCCGTCTACGAGGCGGTGGGGGGCGAGGGCGTGAGGCTCGTCGAGGAGGTGCTGAGCCCTTCGACGATCCGCGCCCTGGGCGCGCGCGCGTCCCTCACGATCACCGGCCGCATGCACCTCGCGATCATGTCGTTGTCGCAGGGCACGCCGGCGATCACCCTCGCCACTCAGGGCAAGGTCGAGGGGCTCGTGCGGCTCTTCGATTGGCCCGAACTGTGCGTCGCGCCGGGAGCCGGCATGGCGCAGACGATCGTCGAGGTCGGTGGGGCCGTCCTCGACGACCCGGACTCGCGGACCCGCGTCAGCGCGGGCGCCGATCGGGCCCGGTTCCTCGCGTCGGCGAACGTCGACCGGATCGCCGGCCGGCCGAGCGCTGCGCACGAAGCCGGAATCTTCGGACTGGGAGGCCGAGATGGGTAGCAATGAGATCACCGGACGCGGGACGCGGCTGTTCCTCCGCACCGACGTCGGCAAGCGGGAGTGGGTGGACTTCGTCAAGGGGACGGCGATCATCCTCATCGTCGCGTACCACACGACACTGTTCCTCACGTCGATCGGGTTCGACGCGGCGGGCATCGGACGCGTCAAGGTCGTGCTGGAGCTCTTCCCGATGCCCGCCTTCTTCCTCATCACCGGGGTGTTCCACAACCGCGTCGGCACGTGGTCGTTCGCGGACGTGTGGAAGCGGCGCCTGCGCCAGTACCTCTATCTGTACGTGCTCTGGTCGGTGATCCGCTTCGTCTTCTACCTCGTCGCACCCAACGTCCGCTCGGACGGCGCTGGGACCACGGCATCCGACCCTCTCGCGCTCCTCGGGATCCTCATCTGGCCGATCAGCTCGTACTGGTTCATCTACGCGCTCTTCGTCTTCACCCTCGTGCTGTGGCTGTTCCGCAAGGCGCCGCCGTGGGTTCTCCTGAGCATCGCACTCGTGCTGTCGGTGCTGTCGTCGTCGGGCATCCTCGACGCGCGCAACGTCGGCATCAACCGCATGACGGAGTACCTGATCTTCTTCACGCTCGGGGCGTACTTCAACCGCCGGATCTTCGCCGCCGTCGACGGGATGCGTCCGTGGAAGGCCGCGGCCGTCACGGCGGGCTTCGTCGCGTTCGCGGGCCTCGTGACCCTCGTGCCTGTGCTGCACCGCATCCCCGGCACCGCGTTCGTCGGGCAGCTCCTCGCGATCGCGACGGGCTTCGCGCTCGCGTACTACCTCGTGCACCTGGTCTTCCTCAAGTGGGTCGTCTACGTCGGGCTGCGGACGCTCAACATCTACCTCGTCCACGTGTTCGTGATCGCGCTCGTGGTCGCGCCGCTGACGTTCCTCCCCGCGCTCGACGAGCTGCCGGGCCGCGGCCTCATGCTCATCGGGGTGCTCACCGCGATCGTCATCGTCGTGTCGATCCTCATCACCCGCTACCTCACGCGCGTGTCGTGGCTCTTCGTCTACCCGTTCACGGGGCGCCGGACCCGCCGGGGCCAGAAGGTCGAGACGTCATGAGGCTCGCGTGGGCGGACGTCGCCAGGGGCGGCGCGATGATCCTCGTCGTGCTCGCCCATGCCCTGCAGCTGATGGATGTCTACGGCTGGCACAACGCCTGGCTCGACACCCTCAATCTGTACCTCACGGCCGTGCGGATGCCGCTCTTCTTCCTCGTGGCGGGGATCTTCGGGGCGAACGCGATCCGGCGGACCTGGCGCGGCCTGTTCGCGTCGCGGCTCGCGCTCCTGCTGTACATGTACTTCCTCTGGATGCTGATCCGCGCCGTCTGGTTCACCGTCATCCCGTGGCCGCTCAGCGACGTCCACCCCTGGATCGCGCTCGCTCTCTCCCCTGCGTGGCCCACGAACGGGCTGTGGTTCCTCTTCGCGCTCATCGTCTACCTCGTGGTGGGCAAGCTCACGGTCCGGTGGCCTGCGTGGATCCCGCTCGTCGCCGCCGGGATCCTCGCGGTGGCGGCGGCGATGGACGTCGTGCCGACCGCGGGCAACACCGTGTGGCGGTCCGTCGCGATGTACCTCTTCTTCTTCCTCCTCGGCGCGCGGCTCCCCGACGTGTGGCGGGCCGTCGCGGCGCGGGCGAACATCCCTCTCCTCGTCGTCGCGATCGTCGTCGTGCCGGCGGCCATGGCGGGGTTCTCGTTCATCCCGGGCATCGGGCGCGGGGTGGGACGCATCGGCCTCTCGGTCGTGTGCGTCGCCGCGTGCCTCGTGATCGCCGCGATGATCGCGAAGGTCGGCTGGCTGGCCGCGCCGTTCCGCTACATCGGGCAGCGGACGATCGCCGTCTACGTCGCCCACGCGATGCTGCTCGCCGCGGTCGTGCCGCTCATCCCGGTCGGGATCGTCCCGCCCGTCGTCGCGGCGGTCGTCTTCACGGCGTTCGGCGTCGGCGTGCCGCTCGTGCTGTACCGCTGGCTCGGGCCGGTCGGCGGCGTGTTCAACCTGCCCCGGCCATGGGCCCGGGCGCTCGAGTCCCGAAGGGAACCCGTCTCATGACGACAGAAGACCTCCGCATGCGGCCGGAGGGCGAGGCATCCGTCGTCGCCATCCCGGCCACGCGCGCTCACACGATCGAGGACGTCATCTCGCGAGGGATGTGCGTCGGCTGCGGCGCATGCTCGGTCGCGACGGGCGGCGCCATCAAGATCACGCTCGGACGGCGCCGGTCGTATGAGGCGGATGCCTCGGAGGCGCCGGCCGAGGCGCTCCGCGCCGGCAGCCGGGTCTGCCCGTTCTCGGACGAGTCCCGGAACGAGGACGCGATCGCGAACGACAGGTTCGCGGGGCTGAAGCACGACCCGCGCATCGGGTACTACTCGACGCTCACCGCTGGGCGCGTCACCGACTTCGAGCGCCTCCTCGGCTCGAGCTCGGGCGGCCTCACGAGCTGGGTCGCCGAGGAGCTGCTGCGCCGCGGCAAGGTCGACGCGATCCTGCACGTGTCGCCGTCGCACACCGACGACGGGCCGCTCTTCTCCTTTTCGGCGTCCGACACGGCCGAGGAGTTCGCATCGCAGCGCAAGTCGATGTACTACGCCTCGACGATGGCCGAGATCGTCTCCGCCGTCCGGGGCGACGGACGCCGCTACGCCGTCATCGGGGTGCCCTGCTTCCTCCGGGCGGCGCGGCTGCTCTCGGAGACGGATGCCGAGCTCGGCGCCCAGTTCGCCTACTTCCTCGGCCTCGTGTGCGGCCACTTGAAGTCGCAGGCGTTCGCCGAGGCGCTCGCGTGGCAGGCGGGAGTCGCCCCCGACGACCTCGAATCGGTCGACTTCCGCGTCAAGGTGCCGGACCGCCCCTCGAGCCACTACGACGTCGCCGCGACCGCGCATGACGGCGAGCGGAGGACGGCCCATACCCACGACCTCGTGGGCGGAAACTGGGGCCATGCGATGTTCCAGGTGAACGCCTGCAACTACTGCGACGACATCTTCGCCGAGACCGCGGACGTGGCCTTCGGCGACGGCTGGCTGCCCGAGTTCAAGATGGACTGGCAGGGTACGAACGTCGTCGTCAGCAGGCATCCCGACATCGACGAGATCATCGCCGACGCGTCGGCCGTCTGGTCGACGCCGCTCACCGCCGATCAGGTGGCCGCGACGCAGGGCGGCAACTTCCGCCACCGCCGGGTCGGCCTCTCGGTGCGGCTGCACGACGACGTCGCGGCCGGGCTGTCGGTGCCGGTCAAGCGGGTGCCTGCGTCGCTCGACGGCATCGACCCGCAGCGCGTGGCGGTCATCCGCCTGCGCCGGCACATCTCCGACGTGAGCCACGAGGCCTTCGCCGACGCCCGGGCCCGGGGGTCGCTCGAGGTCTTCCTCCGCCGCATGCGGCCACTGCTGAAGAAGTACGACCGCGTCTCGCGGGGCAGCCGGTTCTCGCGGCTGATGAAGCGCCTGCGCCGGCGCTGATCCGCGGCGAAGCCCCGCGCGCATGGAGAGGCCCCGGGACCGTGGTCCCGGGGCCTCTGCGCGTGCGTTGCCCGCTCCGCTGCCGGGTCGCTAGGGGCGGCCCATCCCGTAGTACGACCAGCCCGCGGCGCGCCAGGCCGCGGCATCCAGTCCGTTGCGTCCGTCCACGACGATTCGGCCCTTCGTGAGCGACGACGCGTGCTCCGGTGAGAGCTGGCGCCGGTACTCGTCCCACTCCGTCACGAGCACGACCGCGTCCGCATCCGTCAGGGCCTCGTCGCGGTCCTCGACGTAGGTGAGCTGCGGATGCTTGGCCTTCGCGTTCGGGATCGCCTCGGGATCGGTGACGACGACGGATGCCCCGAGCCCCCGCAGCCGCACGGCCACATCGAGCGCCGGCGAGTCGCGGATGTCGTCGCTGTGCGGCTTGAAGGCCGCGCCGAGCACCGTGATGCGCTTCTCGAACACCGACCCGCCGAGCGCGTCGACGACGAGGTCGACGGCACGGTCCCGGCGACGCAGATTGATCGCGTCGACCTCGCGCAGGAACGACACCGACTCGCCGCGGCCGAGCTCCTCGGCCCGGGCCGAGAAGGCGCGGATGTCCTTGGGGAGACAGCCGCCGCCGAAGCCGATCCCGGCGCCGAGGAAGCGCCGGCCGATCCGCACGTCGTGGCCGATGGCGTCGGCGAGCTGCGTGACGTCGGCGCCGGTCACCTCGGCGATCTCCGCCATGGCGTTGATGAACGAGATCTTCGTGGCGAGGAAGGCGTTCGCGGCGACCTTCACGAGCTCGGCCGTCGCGAGGTCCGTCACGATGAACGGCGTGTTCGTCGCGACGGCCGTGTGGTACACCTCGCGCAGGACGTCGGCCGCGCGCTCGCCGTCGGCGTCGGCCCGGCCGGTGCCGTCGGTCGGCACGCCCGCGACGAGCCGGTCGGGCTCGATCGTGTCCTTGACGGCCCAACCCTCCCGGAGGAACTCGGGGTTCCACACGAGGGTCGCCCCCGTCGGCGTCACACGCTCGGCGAGGCGCGCCGCCGTGCCGACCGGCACGGTCGACTTGCCCGCGACGACATCGCCGGGCTTGAGGAAGGGGAGAAGGGCGTCGACCGCCGCATCGACGTAGGTGAGATCGGCCGCGTACCCATCCTTCTGCTGCGGCGTGCCCACCCCGATGAAGTGGACGGTCGCATCCGCCGCGGCGCACATGTCGGTCGTGAACCGCAGGCGGCCCGAGGCGACGCCGTCCTTGAGGAGCTCCGGAAGCCCGGGCTCGAAGAACGGCGCGATCCCCTGCGCGAGCGCATCGACCTTGCGCTGGTCGACGTCGATGCCGACGACGTCGTGCCCGATGGATGCCATGGCTGCCGCGTGCACGGCCCCCAGGTACCCGCAGCCGATGACGGAGAGCTTCATTCGGTTCCCTTTCCGGAGGTGGTGCCGACGCGCAGAGGTGCGCTGCGTGCCGTTCCTGCGGCGTCCAGCCAGATGCGCTCCACCCGCGGGAAGACGGCCTCGGCCGAGTACCCGGTTCGGAAGCGGTCGTAGCCGCGTGCCGCGAGTCGTGTCCGGTGCGCATCGTCGCCGAGGGTCCGGCGCAGCGCTGCGACGAGGGCGTCGACGTCTCCCGGGGGAGTGAGCTCGCCGTGATCGTCGCCGAGGACGGCGGGGATGCCCCCGACCGTCGTCGACACGACGCACGCCCGGCGAGCCATCGATTCGAGGATGAACATGGGCATGGCCTCGTCCCGCGACGGCAGCACCGCGACCGACGCGTGCTCGAGCAGCTCCATGAGATCTGCGTGGCCGAGGCTGCCGAGGAATCGCGCGCGCGGGAGGGCGTCGTCGACGAGGTCGGCGTCGCGGAGGGGTCCCGCGACGAGCAGGGTCCACTCCGGAAAGGCGTCCGAGACCTCGCGCCACGCCGCCTGGAGGACGTCGATGCCCTTGCGGTGAGAGACGACGCCGCCGAAGACGACCGTGCGGTCCTTGGTCTCGCCGTCACCCGTCGGGATCGCGTTCGGCACGAGCTCGACGCGCTCGGCGCCGACGTGACGGGCGCTGATCCCGCTCGACTCCTCCGAGAGTGTGATCACCTTGACGCAGGCGTTGAGCACGCGGTCCACCGACTCGGGGTTCGACTCCTCGTAGGCGGCGAACTCGCTGCCGTGGAGGTGGGCGATGACGGGGAGGCCCAGGCGTGCGGCGTACCGTGCGATCGCACCCTCCCGGACGAACGATCCCCGCTCGGACAGGTGCACGACGAGCACGGCATCCTCTCCGCGCTTGGCGATGGCCCGCACCTGCGCGAGGGACAGCGTGAAGCGCCGCACCGCCGTGAGATGGTCTCCGGGGTCGCCGCGGGACTCGATGACATCCACCGTGACGTCGTCGAACGGCCACGCCAGGTAGGCGTTGACCACCTGCGTCATGCCGCCGGGGATGTCGCCGGCCCGGCCGACGTGGTACACGCGGGTGCGGGTCACGAGACGCCCGCCGTCGCCTCGGCGCGGACGGGCCCGAGGAGCCGCTGCAGGTCGGACCTGACCTCGCTCAGCCGCTCGCGGGCGATCAGCAGCTGCTCGATCTGCTCGGCTCGGCGGCCCGCGATCGCGAGGACGCGGTCGGAGATCTGCGCACTCGTCAAGCCCGTCGTGTTGACCGCCACCCCCTCGATGCCGATCGTCGAGAAGTGGCGGGCGATCTTGTCGGAGTCGTCGAGCTGCAGCCCCACGGGGGCCGCGCCCTCGGTGAATGCGCCGATGATGACGTGCAGGCGGTCGCTGGCCGCGACGGCCGTCCGCCGGTACACCCCCGCAGGCGCTCCTCCTGCGCGGCGTGGTCGCCGAGGCGGTCCCACCCCACGAGCTCGGCGTCGAGATCGGCGGCGAGCCGGCGCGACCGCTCCTCGTCGACCGAGACCTGCGTGACGACGCAGAGCGTGAGACCCAGCTGCTCCGCGGCATCCTTCATCCCCTCGAACCAGGCGTGGTCGGGGTAGGGGCGCGGTGCGACCTCCGTGTCGTCGCGCAGCGACAGGGACGAGCAGGTCCCGGACCGGGGCGTCGGGGCCGATGGATGCCTCGAGCTCCGCCTCGCCCATGCCGTCGGAGAAGCCCAGGTCGGGCATCGCCGGGCCGAAGCCGAGATACGCCGCCGTGCGGTCGTCGCGCCACCGCGTGTAGCTCGACAGGGCGTTGGAGGGCCACATGATCGCCCGGGGGAGCGGCGCGAAGTTGCGCGAGCCGACCCCGATCCGGGCCACCTTGCCGCCGCGCAGCCGGACGAGCGTGGCGGCCGGGAGCATCGCGACGTGCTCCTTCATGCCCACGACGGTGAGCTGCACCTCGCCGGGCTTGTAGATCGAGTGCGCATTGCCCGCGACGGCGGCCTTCACGAGGGCCGCGTACCACTGCGCGAACGAGCGGTAGACCCGGTCCTCGGGTCGCAGGCCGAGGCCCTCGTCGTAGCCGTCCGGCGACTCGCCCACATAGACGTGGAGGCGCCCGGCCTCCCGCGCCCAGTCCAGGAGCGGCCGCCGCAGGATGATGTCGCCGATGTTCTCGTACTGTCCGCGCCCGACGGCGAAGATCTCTCGTTGCTGTTCCACTCGACTCCCGTCGTCAGGCCGCCGCTGTCGCGGCCGCCGTCACTGCTGCGCCGTCACCTCGGTGCGGAATCCGTCGATGATCCGGCGCGATGCCGCGTGCTCGATGACCTGCGCGGTGAGCTGCGGACCCTCCACGGCGATGCCGATGTCGTTCGCGTTCACGAGGTCGGCGATCTCGGTCTGGTGGTCGTCCACGTGCTCCTTGCGCGAAGCGCGCCGGACGGCCAGCACGGGATAGGCCCCCATGCTCAGCAGCTCGAGGAGCGTCCCGACCCCGGCGTGGGTCACGACGACGTCCGCCTCGCGGGCTGCGGCGCTGAATTCCGACGGCGAGAGGTACGAGAACACCTCGCCCGGCAGCGCGTCGGTGCGGGTCGTGTCGCCGAGCTGCCAGACCGTGTCGTCGTTGGCGTAGCCGCTGGCGAGCAGGGCGTCGACGATCGAGTCGAAGCGGTAGCCCTGGATCGTGCCGAGCGTCACGAAGAGCTTCGCAGGCCGCTCGGGGTACGCGATCTCGGCGCTGCGGAAGTCGGACAGGATGCTCTCGCACGCCGTCCACCGCCCGCCCGCCCACACCGGGTGCGGAGTTCGGAGGGAGACCCCCGGCATCCGCTGCAGGATCCGGCCCGTCGCCGATGGCCCGCGAAGTCGGCACACGCTCTCGACGTAGGTGGCGGGCACGCCCGACCATGCGGCGATGGGAAGAGCGGATGCCGCGATCGCGGCGCCCGTGCTCACAGCCGCGTCGAAGCGCTCGGCCTTGAGGAGACGGCGGATGGCGGGCGCCGCGGAGAGGGTTCCCTTGAGGTCGCGGGGGGCCGATGTAGGGGAGGAAGTGCACACGCCGCCCCTCGAGCATCTGCCTGCTCTGCGGAGTGTCGAAGGTCACCCACAGACTGTCGGGGTTGATGCCCATGCGGGCCTCGAGCCGCACGAGCTCCGACAGGTGGCCGCCGGTCGAGCACACAAGGAGCGCCTTGGCTCCTGCGGGGGCGATCGGCTCGATGAGCGCGGCGGAAGGATTGCCCGATGCCATGCTGCGTCTCCTCGCGTCGGGCGCGAAGAGGGAACATCTCGCGCCGGGTGTCTGGCATCGACACGTCCTTGGCGAGTGCCCGTGGTGCGAGGCTAGCCCGCTGCACGGCGCGGTCGAGGGCTTATCGCGAACCCTTTACTCGCCCGTAACGACTCTTCATCCCGCGTTCACACGACGTGATGTCCGGGTGCGGAGGATGGAGGAGCGGAGCGTGACCGATCCGTGTCTTTCGCGTTGAACGAGCACCGCGGGGGCTGAGACACCGCGATCGGTCGACGATCGCATCATGGGGATGAGGCGCATGTGAACGACCAGAGGAACAGCGATCCGGGCACAGAGGGGCGGGGTCTCTCGCGGCGGGGCTTCATCGCGCTCGCCGCCGGCGGAATCGGGGGAGCCGTGCTCGCGCCGGTGTTCGCGGCGCCCGCGTTCGCGGCGCCCACGCCGACGCTTCCGGGGGAGTACTTCCGCAAGGGCAATCAGCTGACGGCGGCCGGGACGGTCTTCGACAACATCTGCGTCCGGATCAACGGCGACGTCGCCCGCATCCATGTGCCCCAGTCGCGCAAGCCATACTCTGCCGACCCCGTCCAGGTGGTGTGGTTCTATCACGGCTCGGGAAGCGACCACAACGCGCTCGACGGCGGGTTCAAGCAGTCCGCCGCAGCGGTCGTCGACCGCGGCGGCATCGCGATCTGCCAGACCGCCGGCGGCACGCTGTACTCGCATCCGATCGCGGTGGCCCTCCAGCTCGCCGGGTACTCGTACATGGCGGGGCTCTTCAACATCCGGAGCAACGTCCTGCGCTCGACGTCAGGGGGCGGCGCGCTCGCGACCGAGACCTACGCGGCACGTCTCATCCCGGCGATCGACGGGATGTACAACGTCAACTCCGCCTACGACCTCCGGGCCTTCTACGACGGCGGCGGATCGGGCAAGGACTCGGTCGTCGCGGCGTTCGGCGACGACCCCGCTGCGATCGACGCCGCGAACCCCGCCCGGCACCCGCAGTCCGCGTGGACCAGCAGCAAGATGCGCATCGTCGTCTCCCAGCCGAGCTACACCGACACGGTTGTGCCGCCCGACGAGCACGGGCTCGCACTGCTCGCGCTCGCGCAGCCGGTTGCGGCGGACGCCACGCTTCGCGCGCACTCCAACGGCCACGCGACCCCGGGCTTCGCGACCCCGGACTTCGTCGACATGATCGACCGCTGGTCCCCTGCGATTCCGCCGCCCTCGGGCGACTCCGTCGCGCCGAAGGCGACCATCACGGCTCCCGCGAACGGCTCCACCGTGAAGGGGTACACGACGATCAAGGTCACCGCGACCGACGACGTCGCCGTCACGGGGGTGGCGATCTATGCCGGGAGCACCAAGATGCTGGACCTCGTGCAGACATCGGCGACCGAATGGAGCTCGACGATCTGGACGAAGTCCTCGCGCACGCCCAACGGCACGTACAGCATCACGGCACGGGCGACGGATGCCGCGGGCAACATCGGTGTCAGCGCGCCGATCACGCTCACCGTCGCCAACTGATCCGCACGGAGAAGCCCCGGCGTCCGCGGACGCCGGGGCTTCTCCTCAGCCGGGCTACTGCGGGACCGAGCGATGCGCCTCGATGATCTTGCTCTGCGAGAGCGCCTTGTCGATGCCTCTCTTCGAGGGGGATGCCCGGCGCCGTGCTGACATAGGCGAGGAGCGTTCCGGTCTTCGTCGACGAGCTGGCGGCGAAATAGGTGACGTCCATGGCGTAGTAGTCGGCGAGGTCGTAGAACTTCTCGAAGAGCGCGTTCCACTGGGTCGCCGACGTCAGCGACTGTGCGCCGTCCGTCCCACCCGACGGCCAGCCCACCTCGCCGACCGAGCAGCGCACACCCCACTTGCGGCACCAGTCGCCGAACGCCTTGAGCTGCGAGAGCACCTTCGAGTGGTCGACGCTCGAGTCGTACACGTCGCCGTTCTCGTTGTCGTAGAAGTGCTCCGAATACATGATCTTGCCGAGCCGGTCGACGATCCAGGGTCCCTCCGGGGCGATCGTCGCGATACGGCCGCGCTCCTCGCTCAGCATCCCCTCGACCCAGATCGTGTGCGTGTCGCCCGTCGAGCGGATCGCGTCGACGGCCACCTGGGCGTAGAGCTTGTAGGCGTCCACGCCGACGGACCAGCGCGGCTCGTTGAAGATGTCGAACCCGGCGACACGCTCGTCGTACTTGAACTTGGTCGCGATCGCACGCCAGAGCGTGCGGACGTGGGTCTGCGTGATTCCCGAGCCGCAGCGGAGGCTCCCCGAGACGTAGTCGCCTGCGCCCCAGGGGTACGTGCAGCCGTTGTGCAGGTCGATGACGGTGCGGATGCCGGCGGCCGACGCACGCCGCACCTGCTCGGCGACGACCTCGAGGTAGGCCTGACTGATCGGCTGCGCGAGCCCGGCGAGGGCGTCGCCGCCCTCGGGGATCTCCTGGAGGCGCTGCCACGGCACGGCGAGGCGCACGATCTTCACCCCGCGGGAGGCGAGGTAGGTGTACGACGCCTGCGGCTCGCCGAGCACCGAGAGGTCGGACTGCTTGCCGGCGAAGATCAGGCTGTAGATGTTGACGCCGCGCAGGTACTTGAGGTCGTTGAGGTAGCTGCCGTCGCCGAACCGGAGTGCCGTGTTCGTCGTCCTCGTGCCGACGAAGTTGCCGCCGGAAGGGTCGCTGACGGCGGCCGGCACGACGCCGGCCCGGTCCTTGCCGAGCGCCGAAGGCGGGCTCGTCGTGATCCCCGCCCACCACGCGCAGGCCACGAGCAGAGCGGCGCACCCGGCTGCCAGCGTCGCGAGAGCGGCTGCCCGGTGTCCTGGACGGGTCGTGGTCCTGTTCACGGCCGCGTGCCGGGGCGATCGCTGTTCGTCATGTGCGCGCATGGGCGTACCTCACCGCTTCTTCGAGGAGTGATCCGCTGACCTCCGCCGTGAACCTGTCCAGCCATGCGTCGATCCCCTCGATCCTGAGGTGCGCGGCCCGCTCCACGGCGTCGGCGATCGATTCGGGGTCGTCGTCGAGGGCGAGCTCGCCCGTGACCCCGGGGATGACGGCGTCCGCCACCCCGAGAGCCGTCGACACCGCGACCGCCGGCACGCCGCGCGCCGCGGCCTCGATGAGGACGTTCCCGAGCCCCTCGCGGTGCGAGGGCAGGATGACGACGGAGTTGTCGTCGAAGTGGTCGAACCAGTCCTCGACCCACCCGTGAGGGGTGAAGCGCACGCCGAGCTCGTCGGCGAGCTTCTCGAGGTCGCCCTGCAGCGGGCCACCGCCGAACGAGACGACCTCGGTCGGGATGCCGCGCCGTTCGAGCGCCTGGGCCGTGGCGAGGGCGAGGTGGGGACTCTTCTGCGGAACGAGCCGGCAGGCCAGGACGAGCTGGATGCCCCGGTCCGTGCCGGGAGTGCGCCGGACCGGTGTGCGGTGCCCGACCTTGGCCATCGCGGGGTTCGGCACGACGAGGCTCCGGGACGACGGGACGCCGAAGGCGGCGGCCATCTCGGCGCCGACCGGGTGCGACGCGGAGGTCACGACGTCGGCGCGCCGGTACCAGCGCTTCGCGAGCCAGATCTTTGCGCGGTGCGACATCGACGAGCCCGGCAGCCCCAGGCTGATGAGGTTGTGCTCGGTCACGACGACGGCGGGGCGGGACGACCGGGGGCCCGTGCGGGCGGTCGCCCTCGCCCTACGGCCCGCCGCCGCGATCGCCAGCAGGTTCGGATAGGTCTGCAGTGCGACGAGGGCGTCGTAGCGGTGCGTCCGGACGAGGCGGCGCACGGCGCGGACCTTCGCCGCGTGATTGCCCGTCGCCGCATCGCGGTGCACCGTGATGCGCGGGTCGACCAGATCGGACTCGGGCTTGTCCGACACCATGACGGCGCTGACGTCGTAGCCCGCCTCCGCGAACCAGTTCATCCAGGCGATGCCGACGGCCTCCGCTCCGCCGCCGTGCAGGGAGCTCACGACGAATGCGATGCGGGTCCCGGTTCGGGGGAGCATGGACCGACCTCCTGGGCGTTGCGTTTCATGAACGGTGGTGCTCGGTGGTCGGGTCCGATTCCGAGCATAGAGGTCGAGGGGATGCCGCGTCCCCCCGTTGCGCGACGAACATGCGATCGCCACGTGCCTCGACGACCCGGCGGGTCATCGATCGGCTGCCCGGAGCAGGGCCCGATGGGCGGCGAGCGACGCCTTCGCGGTCGCGGCGAGGGCGAATCGGCGAGCGTCGCGTCGGCGCGCGAAGAGCACGACGTCGCCGATCGACAGCGACCTTCTGCGATGGCGGAGGTGCCGACGCCGCTCCGTATCGTCATACGACGCGAACAACGCGTCCTTGATGCCCGACAGCTGGATGTAGCGGGCGCGGAAGTACCGGTAGTCGTCGCTGTCGTCCAGGCCCAGGCGGTGGGCGTCGGCAGCCACGGCGTCGTCGATGATCGCGAGCGACTCGGCGCGCTTCGAGGTAGAGGTGATGATCGACCCCGCCCGCAGCCGGTACTCGTACACCGTCTGCGGAGTGAAGGAGACGCGGCCGGCGTGGGCGAGCGCGTCGGCGACCATGACGAGGTCCGACTGCACGCGGGCGGGCGCGAAGCTCGCCTGCGCCATCACGTCCCGGCGGAAGAGCTTGTTCCACAGGTGGCCCGTGATCTCGCCTCGTAGGAGCATGCGGAAGGCCTCACGCCCCTCGACGGGCGCGCTCTCCGGTGAGGGGAGCGGGCGCGTCGCACCGCCCTGGTAGACGAACAGCGCGCTCGCCACGACGACATCGGCCTCGGAGCGCCGAGCGGCTTCGACGAGCGTCGTCAGCGCCGACGCCGGCCAGCCGTCGTCGGCATCGATGAACCAGAGGTATTCGCCGCGGCTCTCGGCGACCGCACGCTGGCGTGCCCGGGCGACACCGCCGTTCTCCTCGAGCACGACGGCCTGCACGCGGGGCAGGCGCTCGGCGAGCTCCCGCGCGGCCTCGGCCGTGTCGTCGCCGGAGCCGTCCTCGACGATCACGACCTCGAAGTCCCGGAAGTCCTGCTCCTCGAGCCGAGGAATCCCCGCGCGCAGATAGGCGGCCGCCCGGTACGCGGGGACGATGACGCTGACGGTCGGGTTCTCGGCGGTCATGCGATCTTCCCCTTCGCGCGCACCTTGGCGCGCAGCTGGTCGGTGACCCGGCCGAGCTCGGTGCGCGCCGCGACGACGGCCTCCATGATCTCGGGGCGGCGCGCGAGCGCGTCGTCGAGGGTGACCTGGACCGCCGCCTCGTCGGGCAGCTCGCGCGGGACGCTGGTGCGACGGATGCCCGCGCCCTCGAGGGTGCGGGTCACCTTGTCCATCGGGCCGGTCTGAAGCGCGATCGGCACCGCCCCCTCCGTCGCCGCGATGACGACGGCGTGCAGCCGGTCGCTGAGGACGAGCGCGCTCTCCCGGTAGGCGGCGCGGAGCCGCTCCTCCTGCCGGGCGTGGTTGTCGTCGAGCCACGGCAGCGCCTCGCACCCGAGTCGGTCGGCGAGCTCGATCGCGAGGGGGCCGTCGCGTTCGATCTGCGCCACGACGATGGGCTCCAGCCCCAGGCGGTCGGCCGTCCGCCGCACGGTGGCAACCCATTCGTCGCTCGGCTTGTCCCGCGCCATGTGGCTGAGGCCCTGCCGGAACGCGATCGCCAGACGCGGCCGCGGGTGGTCGGGGTCGCGGAGGAAGTCGTCGGGGGAGCCGAGCGCGAAGGCCCAGTCGGGCGTGACGGCGCCGAAGCCCATCATGTCGCGCGACTTCTCGTCTCGCCACGAGACCATGTCGCACATCCGGAGGACCGTGCCGATGGGGCGCCGCCACGGCGTCGACGCCCGCACCCCCACGCCGAGCTGCACCGCCGTGCCGCCGCGCAGGCGGTTGACGGCAAGGAGCGGAGCGAGCTTGAGGTAGCGCTTCGCGAAGGCCCGCTCGACCTCGGTCTCGCCGGTGTCGAAGGCGTAGAAGCCGCCGGAGAGGAGCTCCTTCGACACCTCGCTGCGCCACTCCCTCGAGTCCCGAACGGGGATGTCGCCCGGCTGCAGCCCGAGGCCGCTCACGTAGTCGTCGGTCTTGTCGCCGATGTAGACGCGAAGGGGCGCGATCGTCCGGAGGTGATCGAGGAAGCCGCGCCGCAGCACGGTGTCGCCGACGTTGTCGTACTGTCCGACGGCCGATGCGAGAATCCTCATCGTCGGCTCCTTCCGTTCTGCGGGCTGTGAGGGGAGGCGGCGCGGTGGAGCGTCGCGAGGAGCAGGCGACCGCTCTCGTCGGGCGAGAACCGGGCCGTCCAGCCGTCGGCACGGGGGCGAGGCATCCCCCGTGCGGCGAGCACGGCCTGCGCGAGGGAGTGAGGCGTCGCCGTGAAGGCGAGCTGACCGCTTCGCCCGGGAACGACGGCGTCGGCCACGCCGAAGGCGTGCGAGACCGCGACGCTCGGGATGCCGGAGGCCGCCGCCGAGACGAGGGAATCGGCGAAGCCGGCGGTCGACGCAGGGAGCACGACGACCGCTCCGGGCGGTGCCTCGGCGAGCCAGGCGTCGGACCACGGGCGGGCCTCGAACGGGACGGCGGAGGTGCGCGCACCCAGGGCCGGAGCGCGTCCGTCCCGGCGCTCGTAGGTCACGACGCGCGTGTCGACCCCCTGTGCGCGCAGGGCCGCGGCGGCGTCCAGCACGAGCTCCGCATGGGTGCGGTCCGCCTCGGGGACGAGGAGGGCCAGCGGGTCGCCTGCGGCAGCTGCGGTATCGGCCGGCGGAGGAGCCTCCGCCGCGGGCCGGTCCGGCGCCGCCAGGGCGACAGGGTTCGGCACGACGACCACGCGGGACCCGGCGACCCCGTACGCGCTGACGAGCTCGGCGGCGACGGCGTGCGACACGGCCGCGACCCGCGCGGCGCCGCGGTACGCCTTGATCGTCCGGGAGCGGCGCACGCGGTTCCGGATCGACCGGCTGTCGCCGCCGGTGAGCCGATCCTCGCGGATGACCACCGGGATGCTGGCGGCGGCCTGCACGGCCCGTGCCCCCGCCTCGCCGCCGAGAGCCAGCACCACATCAGGCCTGGATGCCTCTACCCCGGCGCCCAGCGCCCGGTCGGCCGCCCGCCCGGCCGGGAGCGTCAGGCGTCCGACCGGTGCGGGGAGCTCGACGCCTCCGGCATCGACCGCAGCGACGAAAACGCCGTGGCCGCGGTCGGCGAGCCAGGCGGCCCATACCCGGGCCGCCGGATCCGCGCCGAGCGAGGGGGTGACCAGAAGGATCCTCATCGAGGGGGTTCTCCGCCCCTCAGGCCTTGGAGGGCTTGAGATCGCGGAACGTCGCGGTCGCGACATCCGCGTCCACGCCCGTGAGGGGCGCGTCGAGGATGACGACACCCGCTACCTGCGCGTGGATCGCAGAGAGCGTGTCGCTCACCGTGCGAAGCTGCGTCACCGTCACGCTGCCGGCCGAGACGGCCAGCACGGTCGTGTCGGCGGCCGAGGCGGCGAACAGCGAGTCGCTCAGCGGCAGGACGGGCGGGGCGTCGACGACGATGATGTCGTACGAGCGGCGGAGGCCCGAGATGATGCCGTCGAAGCTGCCGCTCGCGATGAGCTCTGCGGGGCTCTCGGTCGTCGTACCCGAGGGCAGGACGTCGATGCCGTTGACGGTTTGGATCGCGTCGACGGGCGTCGCGGCACCGGTGAGGCAGTCCACGAGGCCCGGCCCGGTCAGCCCGAGCGAGGTCGAGATCGCGCCCGAGCGGAGGTTGGCGTCGATCAAGAGGATCCGCGCGCCGTACTCGCTCATCGCCAGGGCGAGGTTCGAGGCGAGCGCCGACGAGGCGTCGCGGGGCGTGACGGCGGCCACGGCGGTGACGCCGACCTTCGCGCCGGGCGTGCGGCCGAGCGTCGCGGCGATCGTGCGGTACGACTCGGCGGCCCGGCTGAGCGGCTTGTCGGCGAGCACCGCGAGATCGGCCGGCCCGCTCGTCGCGGGCACCGTGCCGAGCGTGCGCACGGCGACATCGCCGGATGCGACATCCGCTCCCGTGAAGACGCGGCGCTCGCGCGTCGCCGCGATCGCGATCCAGATGATGCCGATCGCGAAGCCCGCGAACGCGCCGAGAGCGATGTTGACGAGGAGGTTCGGCGACGACGGCTCCTCCGGCAGGCTCGCGGCGGCGAGCGACTCGATGCGGACGGGTGCCGTTCCGCCCGTCGAGGGCGTCTCGATCTGCACGACGACGTCGCTGAAGGCGTCGACGACGGCGTTCGAGAGCGTCACGGCGTCCTGCGGGCTCGGTGCCGTCGCGCTGATGCGCATGATGACGCTGTTCGTCGGCACCGTGACGTCGATCTGGCGCGCGAGCTCGTCGGCGGTGGTGTCGAGGCCCAGCTCGTCGATGACCTCGTCGAGCACGCGCGGCGACTCGACGACCTCGACGTAGGAGTAGACCTTCTGGAGCGCGAAGTTGTTCGCCTGCACGAGCTCGGCTGGGCCGGCACCCGCGCTGGCGTCGAACGCCACGAGGATGCGGTTCGTCGCCTGGTACTCGGGCGTCATGAGCAGCGACACTCCGGCACCGCCTGCGGCGCCGACGAGGGTGAGAACGACGACCGCCCACCACCACTTCTTGAGTGCACGGACAAGGGTCGTGGGGCTCATCTCTTCATCCGTTCCGTTGGTGCCATGCTCGGCCGCCGGTATCCGGATGCGCCCGCCCGCGAACGGAAGGTGCTGCACCCCGTTGCGAGCCGAACACTCTGGACGCTACCGACGCAATGTTGCGAACGTGTTGCCACCGATGAGCAGTCTGTGACGTTACGGTGACGAGTTGTCTTCGAGAAAGCGGAAGACGGATGCCGCCACCGCCGGCGTGAGCAGCTGCAGGCCGTGGTGGTCGCCGTCCTCGATCTGGAGGTCCGCCGGGATGCCGGCATCCGTCATCGCCTGATGCAGGGCCTTCGCCTGCGCGACGGGGATGAGCTCCTTCGAGCCATGCACGAGGAGTGTCGGCGGGAGGGTGCCCACGTTGTACCGCGGGGATGCCGCGACCGCGTCGGGGCAGTCCTCCACCGTCTTGCAGCCGAGGTAGCCGAGAACGACCTTCTCGAGCGCCGGGTCCGGGGTGCCGAGGCGGAGGGCGTCGGAGGTGAGGTCTCCGGCGGCCGAGAGCGTGACGACGGAGTCGACGCCCTCGCCGGCGGCGCCGAGCCGTGCGGCGGTGCTCAGCGCGATGATGCCGCCCGCCGAGCTGCCGAGGAGCGCGAGGCCGTCGGGCGAGATTCCGAACCGCTCGGCCTGCGCAGGGTCGCGCAGCCACTCGACGGCGGCGCCGACGTCATCGACCTGCGCCGGGTAGCTGTCCGGGATCAGCCGGTAGTCCACCGCGAACGCCGCCCAGCCCTGCGCGGCGATCGACTCGCAGACGCCGCTCATGTTCGAGCGGTCCCCCTCCTGGAACGCGCCGCCGTGAACGAGCACGACCGACGGCAGGTCCGTGCCGCCCTCCGCCGGAAGGCACGCGTCGAGCTGCAGGGTGTCGCCCTCGATGGTCCGGTAGTCGATCGAGCGCTCGACCCTCACGTCGGGGTTCCCCGTCGCGCTCGGCGCGGGCTGCTCGGCCCCGCACGCCGAGAGGACGAGGGTGGCGAGGGAGAGGACGGATGCCGCGATCAGCCGCCGCCGCACCTCACTGACCCTTCCCGCGCCGCTTCGCGAGGGCGCTCCGGTAGACGTCACGGTGCCGGCGCCCGACTTCGTCCCAGTCGCGGCCCTCGAGGCGCGGGCGTGCGCCGGCAGGGATCCGCTCCGCGGCGGCCGCGGCAGCGGTGAGGATCGCGTCGGTGAGGTCGCCGTCGTACTGCATGACCCACTCGGCTCCGGCTTCCTCCGCGAGGGCGGTGTTGGAGGGGGTGCGCGGCACGAGGATCGGCCGATCGAGCGACAGGGCGACCAGCGCCGCACCCGAGTTGTGCATCTCGGCGTAGGGCAGCACGACGAGCGTCGCGGCCCCGATCTCGCGGACGAGCTGCGCGTCCTCGACGAAGCTGAGGTTGGTCGAGACGGAGTCGTTCGCTGCGGCGAGGGCGAGGATCCGCTCGCCAAGGTCGGCGGACGGCGATCCCACAACCCGCAGGCGCTGCCCCGGACGCTCGCGCTCGCCGAACACCTCGATGAGCTTCTCGACGTTCTTGTAGGGACGGATGATGCCGAAATAGAGGACGAGTCCGGGCTCCCGTTCGGCCCCGGCGTAGTGCGCGAAGCGGTCGCGGTAGTGGCCGTGCAGGATCGTGACGCCCGACATCCACGGCTCGAGCTCGGTCGTCGGGTTCAGGCGGATGAAGACATCCGTCCGCCGGTCGACGGTCGCGAGCAGCTTCTGCTCGGCCCGCGAGCCCTCCTCGTGCGGATGCAGGTTGTGCACCGTGCGGACGATGGGCACGCGGCGCAGCCGCGCGAGGGCGAGCGTCGCCCGCATCGCCTGGCGCTTGCCGAGGCGCACGCGCGCGGTGCGGCCGCGCAGCAGGAACTCCGGCCAGTGCAGGTGCAGCACGTCGTAGTCGCCTTTGAGCGCACGCTTCCACGAGAAGTACGCGACGTCGACATCCGCCGGCGCGCCCTCGGTCATCTGGTCGACGAACTTCGTGGTGCCGTCCGGCGGGGCGAGGGAGTGCAGCACGCGCACGTGTTCGCGGGTGGTCGTCGTGGTGGTCATCCGAGGCATCCTTCCGCCATCGCGGTCACGTCGGCGGCGTCGATCTCCGACGTCGTGGCAAGGGGGCCGGCAGCGGTCGCCTGCGACACCTGATGTCCGGACTGCTCGAGAGCGGACACGAGGGTCTCGGCGTCCTGCATCCGCAGGTCCTCGGCGCCCGGTCCTGGCACCACCACCCGATAGCTCGTGGTGGTGGGTGCCGCGGAGATGTTGGCGAGGACCGTCTGGTCGGCATCGGGGACCCCGCCCCACGCCGAGACGAGCTGCTCGCCGACGACGGGCACGGCGGTGGCCGTCGTCGCGAGATCGGTCACCGTCGCCGCGCCGTACCAGCACGCGACCGGCAGCTCGGGGGAGCGGATCATCGAGGCGAGACTCGTCGAGCCGCCCATCTCTGATGCGACGTAGAGCACGGGAAGGGTGCCGAGCTGCTCGCCGAGCCACCCGCGGAGCGCTGCGACGTCCTTGCTCGACGAGGGCGAGCCCCAGCTCGGGCCGTGGAATCCGCCGGTCGAGACCGCCCAGCCCGCCGCAAGAAGATCCTGCGCGGTCGCCGTCTTCAGAAGGGACGCGGGATCGTCCGCAGCCCCGGGGAAGAGCACGGCGACACCGACCGGAGCCGTTGCGGGCTTGGCGAGCCACACCGCCTGCCCGTCGAGCTCGGCCGTCGTCACCGCTTCGGGGGCCGGCGGAGCCGACGGGATCGGCTCGGACTCGGCCGGCGTCAGAGCGGCGGCCGGCACGTCGGCCAGCTGCACGACGGCCAGGAGGGCCAGCGTCCCGGCCACGAGGGCGAGGATCGCGATCGCGGCGATCGCGAGGACCCATCCACGACGGGTGAGCCCGGTGGTGGCGCGGGGGTCTGCTGGTGCTGCGATCAGGGGGCCGTCTTCGCGCTCCGCTGAGCCTGGTGTGGTTCTCGGCATCGCAGTCACGGTATCCGCGCTTCGTGACGAGACTGTTTCCCGGGTGTGAACGGTGCACCGCCGATCGGTCACACGCCGTCATCCGGCGCAAGGCGACCGGCGGATTACCGAAACGGCTATGAATCCGTAACAGAGGGGTAACCCAACGAGCGGATTCGTTGTCCATCATGGGACTTGCTTGATCCGATGCTGGGGGGCAGCGGGAGTTCTGTTCCGCGACGTCGCTTGGCGTCTGCCATCCCCACGCGGCCTGTTCCAGCCGAGTGAGATCAGAGGTGCAGACGAATATGGCGATTCTTGTTTCGACGACTGACGAGGACGTACGCGACGAGCCCCGGCAGGCGAGGGCGGTCGCGATCCCGCAGGCGGCGAGCTCGGCGGCCGGGTGGTCCCGGTCCTACGCCCGCGCCCTGGTGGTGAGCGACTTCGCCGTGATCGCCTTGGCGCTCGCCGTCGCGACGATCGTGGGCTCGCAGCCCTACACGCTTCCGCTCCTGCACGGCGGCGCGGCGGTGTCGGTCTGGAGCGTCGTCGGTCTCATCGGCGTCATCCTGCTCGCCGCGCTGTCGATGAGCGGCAGCCGAAACGCGCGGGTCGTCGGGGTCGGGACCGAGGAGTACCGGGCGATCCTGTACTCCTGTTTTTTCTCGTTCGCCTCGGTCGCGCTCGTGGCGTATCTCGCGAGCCTCGCCGGCCTGCACTTCATCCTGCTCGTCGGCCTCGGGTCGACGGCCGCGGGGCTGCTGCTGACGCGCTGGGCGTCGCGCCGGTGGCTCGTCGCGCAGCGGCGTGAGGGACGGATGTCGGATCGCGTCCTGGTCGTCGGGTCCGAGGCATCCGTCGCCCAGACCGCCCGAGATCTGCAGCGCACGCCCGCCGCAGGACTGCGCGTCGTCGGAGCCTGCACGCCCAGCGGCCGCATCGCCGACTACATCCCGGGGACGGAGATCCCCGTGTCGGGATCGGTGTCGAACGTCATCGAGGCGCTCGGTCGCGTCCAGGCCGACACCGTCCTCATCTCCAGCGCCAACGAGCTCAGCGCCCGTACGGTGCGCGAGCTCAGCTGGGCCCTGGAGCCCGGGCGCCAGCACCTGATCGTCGCGCCGAGCCTCACCGACATCGGCGGTCCCCGGCTGCACACGCGGCCGGTCGCGGGGCTCCCGCTCGTGCACGTCGAGACGCCTCGCTACGGCGGCGGCAAGCTCTACGGCAAGCGAGCCTTCGACGTGGTCGCCTCCGGCCTGCTCATCCTGCTGCTCGCGCCGATCCTCGCCGCGATCGCCCTGGCCGTGAAGCTCACGAGCCCCGGCGGGGCGTTCTTCCGGCAGCAGCGGATCGGACTCGGCGGCGAGACGTTCGACATGCTGAAGTTCCGGTCGATGTACACCGATGCCGAGGAGCGGCTCCGCGAACTCGCCTTCGAGGCTCGGGACCGAGGCAACGACGTCATGTTCAAGATGAAGGACGACCCCCGGGTGACCCGTGCGGGCAAGTTCCTGCGTCGCTTCAGCCTCGACGAGCTGCCGCAGCTGTTCAACGTGTTCCTCGGCGAGATGTCGCTCGTGGGCCCCCGCCCGCCGCTCGAGCGCGAGGTGCAGCAGTACTCCCAGTCGGTGCACCGCCGGTTCCTGGTCAAGCCCGGCATCACGGGCCTCTGGCAGGTGAGCGGCCGCAGCGACCTCGACTGGGAGGAGACGGTCCGCCTGGACCTCTTCTACGTCGAGAACTGGACGATGACGGGCGACCTCGTGATCCTGCTCAAGACCGTCCGGGCCGTCATCAAGAGCGAAGGCGCTTACTGACCGACCCCGCGTCGGTCGCCGGCGGCTCCTGCAGAGCCGCCGGTTCGGCGCGCTCGGCGGCGCGCATCTCGCGCCGCATGCTGGTGACCTCGTTCTCCTCGTCGGCCCGCCGCACGACGCGCCCGAAGACGAAGAGGATCGCCACGGCCATGAGGGCCCACACCGCGACGATCGCGATGATCACGAGGACGGTCATGGTGGTCGACACTCCAGCGGGTCGAGGGACGAGCTCGGGGGCGAGTGGCCGGATGGCCCGGAGCCGCTTCGCGTCGCAACGCTAGCAGACCCCCGCCGGGAATCCCGGCGGGGGCCTGCGGTGAAGGGTGGGTGTCAGGCGGTGGGTTCGAGCGTGGGCTCGAGCGTCGGTGCGAGTTCCACGATCCACGAGGCGAGCTCGGGTCCGAGGTCCTCACGGTCGAGGGCGAGCTGGATGCTGGACTTGAGGTAGTCGAGCCGGTCGCCGGTGTCGTACCGGCGCCCGGTGAAGACCACCCCGAGGACGGGTCCCGCGATCTCGTCGTCCGCCGCGAGCGCCTGGAGCGCGTCGGTCAGCTGGATCTCGCCGCCCTTGCCGGGGGCCGTCGTCTCGAGCACGTCGAAGATCTCCGGCTTGAGGACGTAGCGCCCGATGATCGCGAGGTTCGACGGCGCTTCGGCGGCCGACGGCTTCTCGACGAGGCCGGTCACCCGCACGACGTCGCCCTCACCGGTCTTCTCGACGGCGGCGCACCCGTAGAGGTGGATCTGCGAGGGCTCGACCTCCATCAGCGCGATGACGGTGGCCGACTGGGACTGCGACACCTCGATCATGCGGGAGAGGAGCGGATCCCGTGCGTCGATGAGGTCGTCGCCGAGGAGGACCGCGAACGTCTCGTTGCCGACGTGCTTTCGTGAACGCAGGACCGCGTGTCCAAGGCCCTTGGGGTCGCCTTGGCGCACGAAGTGGATGTCGGCGAGGGAGCTCGGGTGCATGACGCGCTCGAGCTTGCTGCGGTCGCCCTTCTGCTCGAGCGTGTGCTCGAGCTCGGTGACGCGGTCGAAGTGGTTGGCGAGCGCGTTCTTGTTGCGCCCGATGATGACGAGGACGTCGTCGATGCCCGCGGCGACGGCCTCTTCGACGACGTACTGGATCGCCGGCTTGTCGACGACGGGGAGCATCTCCTTCGGCATGGCCTTGGTCGCCGGGAGGAAGCGGGTCCCCAGACCCGCTGCGGGGATGACGGCCTTGATCGCGGTTTCACTCATATGCCGACGCTAGAGGGGCTCCGTGAAGTCGCGGTTACAGCCGCGTGTCGGTCGGTGTCCGGATGACGACGCCCGACCGGCTGCGCGGATGCGGCGGGCGTCCGCCGAGTGACGGATCGACGGCTGAAAATTGCACGTGAAGAGGTATTCGCTTCACCGCAAGCCCCCCTGCGCCGGTCGGAGGAGCTCTAATCTGGGCTCAGCATGCTGAAGCTCATCTCGTACAACCTTCGCAAGCACCGGGCCGCCGGAGAGCTGGCGGCGCTGGTCGAGCGCCACGCTGTGGACGTGCTGTGCCTCCAGGAGTGCGACACGACCGACATCCCGCCCGCGATCGAGGGGTTGCGCCTCGCGGACTCGACGCAGCGCAATCGGCTGGGGCTCGCCGTCTACTACCGCGAGAACACGTACCGCCCGGTCGAGGTCCGCTCGATGGCGCTCAAGAAGTCGCTGCACGACCGCGTGCTCAAGCCGGCCGAGGAGCGCATGCTCGGCGTGCGGCTGCACGACATCGACAACGGTCATGAGTTCATCGTCGCGTCGTTCCACGCGGCTCCGCTCACGGCGCTCAACTCGCTCCGCCGCCACCAGATCCGCACGGCCCTCGGCGAGCTCGCCGAGCTCGGACCGAAGCTGCCGATCATCATGGTCGGCGACTACAACTACCCCGTCTTCAAGGAGAACCTCGGCCAGAAGGTGCGGGAGCAGGGGTACGACCTCACCCTCAGCGATTCCCGCACCTACACGCGGTACCGCTTCTTCCGCGGTCACTACGATTTCGCGACCTCGGTGGGCTTCTCGATCGACAGGGTGAAGACCCTGCCGCAGGGGCTTTCGGACCATCTGCCGATCCTCGTGACGGCTCATCCCGCCGCCGAGGCGCAGGCCGCGGCCGGCGCGGCCTGACGCGCTCCTCGGCCGGCCTGTCAAGGCTCGGAACGATTTCGGTCGAGTGATGTGCATTGCGGCCCGGGGCGTGAGAACATCATCGAGTCGGCTGATCGGATCGGCGGGCTCACCCACCGTCCGAGCTCGAGAGGGCGATACACAGACTTCACGCCGCGGCAGCGTGACGTGCCGCGTCACACGGTGCTCCGGACCGCATGACGCGTGGTGGACAGGTCCCCGGTCGGGCGCTTCCCCAGGCGCATCCCCAAGCCGGCCGGGGGCCCTCCTCCGCAGCTCCGGCCCCCGCGGTGCTCGTCGGTTTGGACGAGGCATCCGGATGCCGTAGGCTTGATCTTTGGTGTCCGGCTCAGCTGACCCGGCATCACGAACGTGAGCCCTCCACTGGCGTCTTCGTCGCTCATCGAGCAGCCGAAGCACCCCGGAGCGGGATTCACGAACTTCTCCGTTCGATCAAGAAAGCAGCACTACTGTGACGCGCACTTACACCCCCAAGGCTGGCGAGGTCCAGCGCGAGTGGCTGGTCATCGACGCGACCGACGTCGTTCTCGGCCGTCTCGCCTCGCACGCCGCCGTCCTCCTTCGCGGCAAGCACAAGCCCACCTTCGCGAACCACGTCGACACCGGTGACTTCGTCATCATCATCAACGCCGACAAGGTGGCCCTCACCGGCCAGAAGCTCGAGCAGAAGAAGGCCTACCGCCACTCGGGCTACCCCGGTGGCCTCAAGTCGGTGACCTACTCCGAGCTCCTCGAGAAGAACCCGGTTCGCGCCGTCGAGAAGGCCGTCCGCGGCATGCTCCCCAAGAACAGCCTGGGCGCCCAGCAGCTGTCGAAGCTGAAGGTCTACCGCGGTGCCGAGCACCCGCACGCCGCTCAGCAGCCCAAGACGTACACCTTCGACCAGGTCGCCCAGTAAGCGCCGCCCAGAATAAGGACACACTCGTGGCGAAGATCCAGGATTCCATCGAAACCCCCGAAAGCTACTCGACCGAGACGCCGGTCGACCAGGAGGTCGTGGCCGCCGAGCGCCCCGTGCTCTCGGTTCCCGGCGCGGCCGTGGGCCGTCGCAAGCAGGCGATCGCGCGCGTGCGCCTCGTCCCCGGCTCGGGCACCATCACCATCAACGGCCGCACGTTCGAGGACTACTTCCCGAACAAGCTGCACCAGCAGCTCGTGACCGACCCCTTCACGGTGCTCAACCTGACCGGCGCGTACGACGTCATCGCGCGCATCTCGGGCGGTGGCCCCTCGGGCCAGGCCGGCGCGCTGCGCCTCGGCATCGCTCGTGCGCTCAACGAGATCGACGTCGAGAACAACCGCCCGACGCTCAAGAAGGCCGGGTTCCTCTCGCGTGACGCTCGCGTCAAGGAGCGCAAGAAGGCCGGTCTCAAGAAGGCCCGCAAGGCGCCTCAGTACTCGAAGCGCTAAAGCGAGTCGCATCCGATGCCGCTGTTCGGCACGGACGGGGTGCGGGGGCTCGCCAACGGCCCCCTCACCGCCGACCTCGCTCTCACCCTGGCCCAGGCGACCGCCGTCGTCCTGGGCCAGGGCCGTACGGCCGAGGCGCGTCGCGCCGCGGGCAAGCGCCTCACGGCCGTCGTCGCCCGCGACCCGCGCATCTCGGGCGAATTCCTCGCCGCCGCCGTCGCCGCGGGTCTCGCCTCGTCCGGCGTGGACGTGCTCGAAGCGGGCGTGCTGCCGACCCCGGCCACCGCTTACCTCATCGCCGACACCGACGCCGACTTCGGCGTGGTCGTCTCGGCGTCGCACAACCCCGCACCCGACAACGGCATCAAGATCTTCGCGCGCGGCGGGGTGAAGCTGCCCGACATCGTGGAGCAGCGCATCGAGTCCGCGATGGCCGCTCCGAAGCTCCAGCCGACCGGGGCGGAAGTGGGCCGCATCCGCCGGTTCGCCGACGCCGAGGACCGCTACGTCGTGCACCTGCTGGCATCCCTGCCGAACCGGCTCGACGGCATCCACGTCGTGCTCGATTGCGCGCACGGTGCCGCGGCCGGCGTCTCGCCCGAGACGTTCCGCGACGCGGGCGCACAGGTCACCGTCATCGGAGCCGACCCCGACGGCCTCAACATCAACGACGGCGTGGGCTCCACACACCTCGACCAGCTGGCACGCAAGGTCGTCGAGGTCGGAGCCGACCTCGGAATCGCGCACGACGGCGATGCGGACCGCTGCCTCGCCGTGGACGCGGCCGGGAAGGTCGTCGACGGCGACCAGATCATGGCCATCCTCGCCGTCTCGATGAAGGAGCGCGGCCACCTCGTTCACGACACGCTCGTCGCGACAGTCATGAGCAACCTGGGCCTCCATCGCGCGATGGCCGATCACGGCATCCGTGTGGAGCAGACGGCCGTGGGCGACCGGTACGTGCTCGAGCGCATGAACGAGGGCGGCTTCGCCCTCGGCGGCGAGCAGTCCGGTCACGTCATCATGAGCGAGTACGCCACGACCGGCGACGGCCTGCTGACGGGGCTGCACCTGGTGGCCGAGATGGCGCGGCAGGGGAAGACCCTCGCCGAGCTCGCGTCGATCATGACGGTCTACCCGCAGGTGCTCGTCAATGTCCGCGGCGTCGACCGCTCCCGCGCGAACAGCGACGAGGTCGTCCTCGCCGCCGTCGACGAGGTGGCGGCAGAGCTCGGCGACAGCGGTCGCGTCCTCCTGCGCGCGAGCGGCACGGAGCCGCTCGTGCGGGTCATGGTCGAGGCGGCCGACGAGGCGGCGGCCCAGACCGCGGCCGGACGCCTCGCCGACGTCGTCCGCGACCGGCTGGCCCTCGAGCCCGCGACCTGACCACCTCTACTGCGGCACCTCGACGATCAGCGCGTCGACGATCAGGTTGTGGCCCGTGGACGCAGCGGCCCGACTGCCCGAGACCGTCACCGTGATGGTGTGCTCGCCGAGGGGCAGCGTTTCGCTCGCGAAAACGGTGCTCTGATACTCCGTGTCCGCGGCGTAGCCGTCGATACGTCCCACCGGGACTCCGTCGATCGAGACGTCGCTGATGCCGGAACTCGGCGTGCGACGCGCCACGACACTGACACGCGTCCCGGTGAATGTCAGCGAGAACGACGACCCCTTGGAGGCGCTGAACGAGACCGACCCGCCCGAGTCGCGGGTGGAGCGGGTCGCACGCCATGACCCCGCGAATGCGAGCTTCGACGAGGTCTCGTCGATCGTCCACCTGGCCGTCGAAGGAGACCCGGACGACGGGGGCTGTGGTGCTGCGGGCTCGGGAGCCGGCGCCGGCTGAGGCGCCTCGGGCGTGGGCTGGGTGGGCGCGGGCGCGTCGGTGAAGAGGTGGTTGTCGAGCACCTCGGCCCACGTGATCGTCGCGATGCGCGCCTGTCCTGAGAGCGACGGGTGGAAGTAGTCCACCGGTGAGAGATCCGCGAGCGCGGGGTGATTTCCGTACACGGCGCCTCCGTCGTAGGTGCACGTCGCATAGGAGGCGCACACCGTCGCGAGTGCCGCGTTCATCTCGCGGATGCGCGTCTCCACGGCCGACCGTCGCTGCACGGCCGACTCAGCCTGCGAGAGGGGATCGGCCAGCATGATGGGGCAGGTGCCGAGCGTTCCCCACGCGCTGACCGCGGACCGCGATGACTTGCCGGCATCGAGCACCGCCTGAAGGCTCGGCACCGACAGAAGCAGCACCTCCGCGCTCGGGACACCGGTCGCGAGCGTCTTCAGAGCCGACGCGACATCGGTGCGGAACTCGTCGACGGCCGGGAGTGATGCGACACTCGTCGCTTTGCAGACGTTGTTCGCCCCGGACAGGATCGTCACATACTCCGCACGGTATCCGACGGCGAGAGCCGCCTGCCGCGTGAGATCCGACGATGTCGTCCCCGCGACCGCGACGTTGTACGCCGTCACAGGACTGCCCCCGAGTGCGGTGAGGCGCGCGCGATGCGACTCGACTGACGGGGTCGTGCCGGTGGACCAGCTGTTGATGCCCGTCCCTGCCGTGGGACCGTCAGCGAGCGGTGCCCGAGTGATCGAATCGCCCAGCGCGGCCATGATGCGGGGTGGTGCAGGGACTGCCGTGGCGGCAGTCGGTGCAGTCAGGAGGCCTGCGACGACGAGGGCGGCAGCGCCCAGCACCCCGATTCGGGGCGCGCGAGACGAGGTGTATGACGAGAGAGACATGCGACTCCTTGACGACGAGATCCGGTGGGGAATTCGACACCGTTGTCGCATCTGCGCGTGAGCCTCCGCAGCTGAGTTGAGAGTGGCAGGGCGCCGCACTTCGTCGCAAGCCGAAAGCCGACTGGTGATTCGGAGTTAACTTGAACGTGACAAACCGTCCCCCGAACGGCGGACAGCGCTTCCCCGACCTGTCCGCCGTTCGGCGGACAGATGTATCACGCTAGAGGAATGGATGCCGCGGCACGACGCGCGAGCGCCTCACTGCGCAGGGTGAAGACGGCGTAGACGAGCAGCGCCCCGGCGACGAGCACGACGAATCCGAGGGTCATCGGCCGGTCCCAGAGGAGGTCGTCGCGACGCGCGACGAGCGAGACGGCGATCGCGACGAGGCTGAGCAGCTGCGCCTGGAACAGCGTGCGGAAGGCGCTCCAGCGCGCATCCCAGAGGAGCCCCGCGTTCACGACGCCCGTGAGACTCAGCACGGCGCCCGTCACCTGCGCCGTGAGCGGGGTCAGGGGCCATGCCCAGAAAGTCATGGCGAATTCGGGGGCGAGGAAGACCAGCGCCCCGAAGGCGAGCGCCGCGGCGCCGATCGCGGCCAGTCCGAATCGCCAGCGACGGGGGATGACGACATCCCCGGCATCCGGCACCCGAGGGTCTCGTGGCCGCTGGACGACCGCGAGAACCGCGACGACGAACGGGGTCGTGAGGTAGAGGGCCATCCACACTGCGAACGAGAGGTTCTGCGAGAAGCGGTCGAGATGCAGGAGCGTCGCGACGAGCAGTGCCCCCGCGAAGACCACGACGGCGGGGAACCCGTGCGTGACGTGGTGCCACCGCCGCGCCCGTGCGACGCCGACGAAGAACCAGATCCCGCCGACATATGCCGAGGCGAGCAGGAACGCCGACATCGGCACGGCGATCGCCCACGCGAAGAGCTCGCCGGTGCGCTCCGGGAAGGCGAAGAGGAGGAAGGCCGCGACGACGAGGAACGGCACGATCGCGACCGCCACCCAGCGCGTCGCCGGCAGGACCCGATCGTCGGCCGGCCGCTCAGCCACGGATGTACTCCAGCGCCTCTGCGAGCGACAGCTCCGAACCTTCCGCGACGGCTCGGTCGAGCTCTGCCCCGTGACCGCTGTCGCGCAGCGCTTTGACCGGCACCATGTAGAACTCGAAGGCGCCCGGGTTGAGGAACCCCTTCCGCCGGCGGACGGTCTGGGCGGCCCCGAGCAGGAGTCCGGCGCGTCGCACGTCGCCCGCCGCCGCGGCGAGCGCCACGAGGGACTCGAGCCCGTAGGCCAGGCTCTCGTCATGGCGCAGAGCGAGCGAGATGTCCATGCCGTCGGTGAAGTCGCGGCGCGCTGCCTCGAGGTCGCCCGCGAGGAAGCTCGACCATCCGCGGTGGTTGATCGCGATCACGATCCCGAGACGCTCACCCTGGGCCGACGCGAGGCGCAGGCTCTCGTCGAAGCGCTCGCGGGCCCCCGCGAGGTCGCCCTGCAGCATGTCGATGCGGCCCAGCATGACGAGGGCCATCGCATGGCCCCAGGCGTCCGAAGCCGACCGGAACTCCGCAAGGCTCTGCTCGAGTTCCGACCGCGCCCGCCCGAAGTCGGCGCCGCCCGCCGCCGTCAGCAGCGCCAATGCGAGCGAGACCCGAGCGAGGGCCGTGCCGAACACGTCGCCCGCCTCCGTGAAGAGGTCGCGGCTGCGGGTCATCCCCGGGGCCGTGTCGAACGCGGGGTCCTGCCAGTAGCGGATCGCGTTGGTGTAGTACTCGGCGACGGCCCGGGTCTGCATCGCGAGCGGTCGCTGCTCGCGCTCCGCGATCGCCAGCAGCTCGGTCGTCCACCCCAGCACGACGCCGAGGTAGCCGCCGATCCACAGGTACAGGTAGAGCGACCACAGGTAGGCACCGGCCTCGTCGAGCTCGCGGCGGTCGAGCATGGCTCGTGCGACACCGGCGAGGTTCTCGGTCTCGACGTCGAGGAGGTCGAGCCACTCGGCCTGATCGTGCCCTCGGATGGCGGCCGCGGCATCCGTCGCCAGAGCGCGATAACGATCGATCCAGGCGCGGGCGACCGTCTCGGCGTGTTCCGGCGTCATCGTCTCGTGCGCGTACGCGCGCACGAGCGACAGCAGCCGGAAGACCGTCGTGCCCCGCCGGTCGGACGAGGCGACGAGGCTCGCATCGACGAGCGCCTCGAGTGCCGAGAGCGGATCGGCCGCGCCGACGGTCTCGAGCACGGCTTCGGCGGAGGCGAGCGAGAAGCTGCCCGTGAACGCCGAGAGCGTCTGCAGAGCGGCTCGGGCGTCCTCGTCGAGCAGCTGGAAGCTCCACTCCATCGTGCTGCGCAGCGCACGCTGTCGCGGCGGCAGGTCGCGCGCCCCGCCGACGAGAAGCGTGAGCGCCGAGTCGAGCCTCTCGAGGATCTCCTCCACCGAGAGCGACCGCACGCGCGCCGCCGCCAGCTCGATCGCGAGCGGCACGCCGTCCACGGCGCGGCAGATCGCGGCGACCGCGGCGGAGTTCTCGGGCGTCACCCGGAATCCCGGACGCACCGCCGCCGCGCGCTCCTCGAAGAGCCGGACGGCGGATGCCTCGGCTCCCGCCCCGGCCGCTCCTTCGGCCGGCACGGTGAGCGGTCCGACTTCGTACACGCGCTCGGCCCGGAGCCGCAGCGGCGAGCGGCTCGTCACGAGCAGCTGCAGGCGTGGCGCCTCCGTGATGAGCCGCACGAGCAGGTCGGCGGCGGCGAGGACGTGCTCCATGTTGTCGACGACCAGCAGCACGTCCCGGTCGCCGATGGCCGTCACGACGCGATCCTCGAGCGAGCCCTCGCCCCCGGCATCCCGCACCCCCAGCGCTCGGGCGATCGCGATGATGACGCGCTCGGGAGAGGTGACCGCCTCGAGGAGCGCGAAGGCCACGTCCCGCCCGCTCTCGGCGACGGTGTCGGCGATCTCGATCGCGAGGCGGGACTTGCCGATGCCGCCGGGCCCGACGAGCGTGACCAGCCGCACTCCGGGCTGGGTCAGCAGCGCCAGGACGTCGCGCTGCTCGGCCTCGCGTCCGACGATGGCCGAATAGGGGGCCGGGATGTCGGGTGCGTCGGCCGCCTCGGCGGCGACGGATGCCGCGGCCCGCGTCGCATCGAAGCGCTCGGCGAGGAGCGTCGCCAGGTCGCCGCGCACGAGCTCCGCGAGCTCCTCCGGCGTCGAGAAGGACTTGTACGAGCTGCGGTCGTCCTCGCGGATGCGGTCGAGCAGCTCCTCGAGCCGCTCCTCGCGGGCCGGGGCCGGCTCCTTCACGTACATCAGGTGGGGGAGGTCCCCGGAGAGGGCGTACTCGTCCTCGAGGCCCGACACCGTCTCTTCCGGCGCGATCCAGCCGTAGCGCTCGCCGTAGATGCCGACGAAGACGTCGCTCTGCGCGAGGTACGAGCGGTAGAGCTCCCGCGGCGGGTGCGGCCGCGCGCCGAGCTCGAACATGACCGGCGCGAGCTGCAGCGACTCGATCGCGGTGCGCACCGCGCGGCGCTCCGGCTCGAGTTCCTTCAACGTGGAGCTCACGAAGACGCGGAGGCGCTGATCGGGAGTGCGGATCGCGGGCCGTGCGGCCATGAGGGAATCATGGGGCACGGTCCCCGGCCGCGTCCACAGGCACGCTGTGCCGGAGGCCGGTCAGCCCCAGGACATCGACTCGATGTACCGCAGCAGAACGCCCTCGCGAAGGGCCCACGGGCTCACCTCGAGCTCGTCGACTTTCAGCATCGTCATGGCGGTGTGGAGCACGACCGCCCCTGCGACGATCTGGAACGTGCGATCGGGAGTGATGCCGGGGAGCTCCTGCCGTGCCGCGGCGGGGATGCGCGCGAGCCGCGGGATCCACGAGCCGAGAGCGGCGCGGGGGAGCAGCATCCCCTCGATTCCGGACGATCCCGGAACCGGGTAGCCCGCGAGCTTCGCGAGGGAGCGGATGGCCTTCGACGACCCCACGACGTGATCGGGCCGCGGCTCGGCCATGAACCGGTCGACGACGGGCGCGAGGGTCGTGCGAGCGTGCGCGCGGAGCACCTCGACGGCCTCCTCGCCGGGGGGATCGTCGGGGAGGAACTGCACCGTCATGCGCCCCGCACCGAGCGGGACGGATGCCGCGGCATCGGGCAGCTCGTCGGCACCCGACGCGAGCTCGAGCGAGCCGCCGCCGATGTCGAAGAGCAGGATCTGCCCGGCCGCCCACCCGAACCAGCGCCGGACGGCGAGGAAGGTGAAGCGGGCCTCGGACTCGCCGCCGAGCACCTGCAGTTCCTGGCCAAGCGCCTCCTCGATGAGGGCGATCACCTCCGGGCCGTTCGTGGCCTCGCGGACGGCCGAGGTCGCCGTCGCGAGCAGCTCGTCGACCTTCTCGGCGAGCGCGACCTTCTTCGCCTCGGCGACGGCGCCGACGAGCGCGTTCACCCCCTCATCGGTGATCGAGCCGTCCGGACCGAGGTAGCGCATGAGGCGCAGCACGGTCCGCTGGCTCGTCGTGGCGAGCGGGCGGCCGCCGGGCCGCGCGTCCGCGACCAGAAGATGGACGGTGTTCGAGCCGATGTCGAGGACTCCCAGGCGCACGCGTCGAGGTTATCGGTCGGGGCCAACCGCTCACCGGCACATGACGAGCCGGCCCCGAACGGGGCGGATACGATGGGCGCGATGTCCGCCGAAGCTGCGATCCCCGGAGAAGACTCCGCCGACTCCTTCCTCGAGAGCGTGGACGGGTTCGACGGGGACAGCGACTTGAGCCCCGCGCTGTACCGCGAGATCGGCCGGGAGGAGTGGTCCCGCCTCGCGGGCGGCCTGGCGCAGCCGCTGTCCGAGACCGAGGTCGTCCAGCTGCGTGGTCTCGGCGACCGCCTCGACCTCGCCGAGGTGCGAGAGGTCTACCTTCCGCTCAGCCGGCTGCTGAGCCTCTACGCGACGGCGACGAAGCGGCTGGGCGCCGACACCTCCGGCTTCCTCCAGGAGCCCGACACGACGACGCCGTTCGTCATCGGCGTCGCCGGCTCGGTCGCCGTCGGCAAGTCGACGATCGCTCGCCTCCTGCGAGAGCTCGTGAGCCGCTGGCCCGGAACCCCGCGCGTCGAGCTCGTCACGACCGACGGCTTCCTGTACCCGAACGCCGAGCTCGAGCGCCGGGGCCTCATGGGCCGCAAGGGCTTCCCCGAGTCGTACGACCGGCGGGCGCTCGTGAAGTTCCTCACGGATGTCAAAAGCGGTGCAGCCGAGGCGCAGGCGCCCTTCTACTCGCACCTCCGGTACGACATCGTGCCCGACGCCCATGTCACGGTGCGCCGCCCCGACGTGGTCATCGTCGAGGGGCTCAACGTCCTGCAGCCCCCGCCCCAGCCGAACGACGTCGCGGTGAGCGACCTGTTCGACTTCTCGATCTACGTGGATGCCGCGACCGACCACATCACGCAGTGGTACGTCGACCGGTTCCTGGCCCTGCGACGCGCGGCGTTCTCCAACCCGACGTCGTACTTCAAGGTGTTCGCCGAGCTGACCGACGAGCAGGCGGTCGAGATGGCGCTGGGCTTCTGGAACGACATCAACCTCCCGAACCTCGAGGAGAACGTCAAGCCGACGCGGCACCGCGCGACGCTCGTGCTGCACAAGGCCGCGAACCACGCGGTCGAGCGCGTCCTCCTCCGCAAGCTCTAGCGCGGGCGCGGGCGGCCGGCCTCGCAGCGGCTGTTTGTTCAGGGAACTCACGAACCCCCCTGATTACCATGGGAGGCATGTGTGGAATCGTGGGTTACGTCGGCCCGAGGGACAGCCAGGCCATCCTCCTCTCCGGCCTCGCGCGCCTCGAATACCGCGGATACGACTCCGCGGGCATCGCCGTGATCGACGGCGCGGGCGGCCTCGGCATGCGCAAGAAGGCCGGCAAGCTCAGCATCCTCCGCGATGACCTCGCCGAGCACCCGCTGCCCGACGGCACGACCGGCATCGGCCACACCCGCTGGGCGACCCACGGCGGACCGACCGACGCGAACGCCCACCCGCACCTCGCCGACGACGACGATCTCGCGCTCATCCACAACGGCATCATCGAGAACTTCGCCGACCTCAAGGCGGGCCTCCTCGCCGACGGCTTCACGTTCCGGAGCGAGACCGACACCGAGGTCGCCGCGGTGCTGCTCGGCCGCGAGTACCGCAACAACGGAGGAGATCTCGTCGAGGCCTTCCGCTCCACCGTCTCGCAGCTCGAGGGCGCCTTCACGCTTCTCGCCATGCACGAGGACCACCCCGGCCTCGTCGTCGGAGCACGTCGCAACTCGCCCCTCGTGATCGGCCTCGGCGACGGCGAGAACTTCCTCGCCTCGGACGTCGCCGCCTTCGTCGAGCACACCCGGCACGCGCTCGCGATCGGCCAGGACGAGATCGTCGCCATCACGCCCGCCGGCGTCGAGGTCACCGACTTCGCGGGCGGATCCGTCGAGGTCGAGCCCTTCGAGGTGCTGTGGGATGCCGCGGCCGCCGACAAGGGCGGCTGGTCGTCGTTCATGGCCAAGGAGGTCTCGGAAGAGCCCGAGGCGGTCGCGAACACGGTGCGCGGCCGCATCCGCGACGGAGTCGTCTCGATCCCCGAGCTCGACGGCCTCGACGACCTCTTCGCCGGCATCAACCGGATCATCGTCATCGCGTGCGGCACGGCCGCGTATGCGGGCATGGTCGGCAAGTACGCGCTCGAGCAGTGGGCACGCGTGCCCGTCGACGTCGAGCTCGCCCACGAGTTCCGCTACCGCGACCCGGTGATCGGCCCTGAGACCCTCGTCGTCTCGATCAGCCAGTCGGGCGAGACGATGGACACCCTCATGGCCGTCAAGTACGCCCGTGAGGCGGGCGCCAAGACCGTGTCGATCTGCAACACGCAGGGCGCGACCATCCCGCGCGAGTCGGACGCGATCGTCTACACGCACGCCGGTCCGGAGGTCGCCGTCGCCTCGACGAAGGCGTTCGTCGCCCAGATCACGGCCCTGTACCTCCTCGCGCTGCACATCGGCGGCGTCCGCGGCGCGCTCAGCCCCACCGAGATCGCGCACCACGTGCTCGAGCTCGAGGCCGTGCCGGAGAAGATCCAGCGCATCCTCGACCGCTCGCAGAAGCACATCGAGGAGTTCGCGGGCTGGATGGCCGACACGCGCTCCGTGCTGTTCCTCGGGCGCCACGTGGGCTACCCGATCGCGCTCGAGGGCGCGCTCAAGCTCAAGGAGATCTCGTACATCCACGCCGAGGGCTTCGCGGCCGGTGAGCTCAAGCACGGCCCCATCGCGCTGATCGAGCCGGGCCAGCCTGTCTTCGTCATCGTGCCGTCGCCGCGCGAGTCGCCCGTGCTCCACTCGAAGGTCGTCTCGAACATCCAGGAGATCCGCGCCCGCGGCGCCCGCGTCATCGCGGTGGCCGAAGAGGGCGACGCGGCGGTCCTGCCGTTCGCCGACGAGGTGCTGCACATCCCGCTCGCGGACCCGCTCATGGAGCCGCTCCTCGCCGTCGTGCCGCTGCACATCTTCGCCATGGGCCTCGCCACGGCGAAGGGCCTCGACGTCGACCAGCCCCGCAACCTCGCGAAGTCGGTCACGGTCGAGTAGCCCTCGACTCATCGGTCCGTGAGCTCGTCGAAGGGCCGACGCGTCTCGTCTGCGGCGCTTCGCGCCTTCGCTCAACGACCGAAGGGTCGACCTCCGGTCGTTGAGCGAGCGAAGCGAGACGAAACGCGCCGGGCCTTCGGGGGCCGCGCGATAGGGTGACGGATGCCGCGTCCACGGCGAAGACGGGAGGTCGGATGATCGTCGGAATCGGCGTCGACCTCGTCGACATCCCGCGTTTCGAGCGCACCCTCGAGCGCACGCCGCGGCTCGTCGAGCGGCTCTTCTCGCCGTCCGAGCGCGAGCGCCCCCTCCGGTCGCTCGCCGCCCGCTACGCGGCCAAAGAGGCGCTCATCAAGGCCCTCGGCGGCTCGGACGGCGTGCACTGGACTGAGATCGAGGTCGCCTCCGAGGCATCCGGTCGTCCCGTCTTCGTGCTGACCGGATCGACCGCCGCCGCCGTCGAAGACCGGGGGATCACGATGATGCACCTCTCGATGTCGCACGACGCGAACCTGGCGACGGCCTACGTCATCGCCGAGGCGGCGCCCGGATCGGACCCGACGTGAGCCGCCTGCCCGACGGCGTCCTGAGAGAGGCCACGATCGACGTCGGCGCGATCAGCGCGAACGTGCGCCACCTCCGCCGCCTGACCGGGTCCGAGGTGATCGCCGTCGTCAAGGCGGACGGCTACGGTCACGGCGCCGTGCGCAGCGCCGTGGCAGCTCTCGACGGCGGTGCGAGCCGTATCGGCGTCGCCGACGTCGGCGAGGCGCTTGCACTGCGGCGGGCGGGGGTGGATGCCCCGATCCTCGCGTGGCTGCACGCGCCGGGCGCGAACTTCCGCGAGGCGGCCGCCGCGAGCATCGAGCTCGGCATCTCGAGCTTCGACCAGCTGCTGCAGGCGTCGGCCGCGGCATCCGTCGACCGCCCCGTCGCGGTCCACCTGAAAGTCGAGACGGGCCTCGGCCGCAACGGCATCGCGCCCGAGGACTACCGGGTCGTCTTCTCTGAGGCGGCGCGCCTCGAGCGGATCGGCAAGCTCCGCGTGCTCGGCGTCTTCAGCCACCTGTCCAACGCCTCCGCCGACGACGATCGGGCGGCCGTGCGGGTCTTCCACGACGCGCTCGGGGTGGCTGCCGCAGCGGGCCTGGCCCCGCCGCTTCGGCACATCGCGGCGAGCCACGCTGCCATCGCGCTGCCCGAGTCGCGCCTGGGCTGCGTGCGCCTCGGCGTCTCGATCTACGGGCTCTCGCCCTTCGCCGACCGTGACTCGGGCGACCTGGGCCTGCGCCCCGCCATGACGTTGCGAGCGCCGGTCGCTGCGGTGCGCCGCGTGCCGGCCGGGCACGGCGTCTCGTACGGCTACGACTACCGCACCGACCGCGAGACGACCCTCGCCCTCGTGCCCCTGGGGTACGCCGACGGTGTTCCGCGCAGCGCCTCGGGCGCGGGTCCGGTCTCGATCGACGGCTCGCGCTTCCGCGTCGCGGGGCGGATCGCGATGGACCAGTTCGTCGTCGACGTCGGCGACCACCCGGTGCGCGTCGGCGACGAGGTGGTGCTCTTCGGCGATCCGACGCTCGGAGTGCCGTCCGCGGATGGATGGGCGGATGCCGCGTCCACCATCAACTACGAGATCGTGACGCGTATCGGCCCCCGCGTTCCCCGCCGGCAGGTCTCGTCGTGACCGGGAACGCGGCGGGCGACTCCGGCGTTGACGAGGGCATGAGCACGACCACCGATGGACTCCAGGCGCTCGCGGGCCGCCGCGAGATCGACACACCCGCGGCCATGGAGGAGTTCGGCGAGCAGCTGGGGCGGATGCTGCGCCCCGGCGACGTCCTCGTGCTGACGGGCCCGCTCGGCGCGGGCAAGACGACCCTGACCCGAGGGATCGCGGCCGGTCTCGGCGTGCGCGGCCCCGTGCAGAGCCCCACCTTCGTGATCGCGCGCACGCACCCCTCGCTCGTCGGCGGCGCACCGCTCGTGCACGTCGACGCCTACCGCCTCGGCTCGGCCGCCGAGCTCGACGACCTCGACATCGACTTCGACACGTCGGTCGTCGTCGTCGAGTGGGGGCGCGGCCTCGTCGACAAGGTCGCCGACTCGTGGTGGGACATCGAGCTCGAGCGCGAGTGGGGCGGGACCGGGGTCGACACGGCGTGCGGCACGAGCGGCCCGGCGGCGGCGCAGATGGACGCCGATGCTCCGCGCGTCCTGACGCTCACGCGCCACTCGCCCGACACAGCCGGTCGTTGAGCGAGCGGAGCGAGACGAAACGCTCGCACCCGCGTGACAGCGGCGGCTCGATCACCGGAAGTCGAGGTCCGGCTAGCCTGGAGGGCGTGATCCTCGGCATCGACACGTCCCTCGGCACCGCCGTCGCGGTGGTCGAGGCCGACGGTGTCGTGCGGTCGGAGACCGAGAGCGTCGACCCACGCGGACACGCCGAGGTCATCGGCAACCTCATCGAGCGGGCGCTCGCCGAGGCATCCCTCCGCCCCTCCGACGTGACGCACGTCGCGGCGGGGATGGGCCCGGGGCCCTTCACGGGCCTGCGGGTCGGGATCGCCGCCGCGCGGGCGTTCGCGCTCGGTCGCGGCATCCCGGTGATCCCGGTCGTGAGCCACGACGCGGTCGCCCTCGAGCTGCTGCTGCACAGCGCGCTGACCGGCGGCCGCGACAACACCGACGACGACGCGTTCGCGGTCGTGACCGACGCCCGCCGGCGGGAGCTGGCGTACACCCTCTACCGCGGCATCGACGATGACGGCCTCCCCGTCCGCGTCGAGGGTCCGGCGCTGTCGCCCCGCGACGAGCTCGACGCGCTGCTCGCCGACCGTGGCGCCCTCCGCCGGGACGCCGACCGCATCCCGGCCGTCATGCTCGCGCTCGCGGCCGCCCGTGCCGTCGTGGCCGGTCGGCAGATCGGTCCCGCCGACGCGCTCTACCTGCGCTCTCCCGATGTGACGCTGTCGAGCGGGCCGAAGCGCGTGACGGCACCGACGGGCGGTGCGGCATGACCCTTCGCGCGGCGACGCCCGCCGACCTCGGCGCGATCATGGCGCTGGAGCGCGCATCCTTCCCGACCGACGCCTGGTCGGACGCGATGATGCGCCAGGAGCTCTCGTCGCGCCACGGGTTCTACCTCGTCGCCGAAGAGGCCGGCCGTCTCGTCGGCTACGCGGGGCTGCGCGCGCCCGCGGGATCGAAGGATGCCGACGTCCAGACGATCGCGATCGCCGAGTCGGCCCGGGGCCGGGGTCGCGGGCGGGCGATCCTCGAGGCGCTCCTCGCCGAGGCATCCGCTCGCCGCATCGAGGAGGTCTTCCTCGAGGTGCGCGCCGACAACCCCGTGGCGCAGGCGCTCTACGCGTCGGAGGGCTTCGCCGAGGTCGGACGCCGCCCGCGGTACTACCAGCCCGACGATGTGGACGCCGTCGTGATGCGGCTCGACGTGCGCGCGTGGGCCGCCGCCCGCGCTGCGGATCCCGACGATGCGGGGGTGTGCACGTGACCGGCGTGCAGAGGCATGGGTCCGAGCCGCTCGTGCTCGGCATCGAGACGAGCTGCGACGAGACGGGCATCGGGATCGTGCGCGGCCGCACGCTCCTCAGCAACACGATCGCGAGCAGCATGGACGAGCACGCGCGCTACGGCGGCGTCGTCCCCGAGGTCGCCGCCCGCGCCCACCTCGAGGCCCTGCAGCCGTCGATCGAGGCCGCGCTCGCGGAGTCGGGCGTCACGCTCGCCGATCTCGATGCCGTCGCGGTGACGTCCGGGCCCGGGCTCGCGGGAGCCCTCATGGTGGGCGTCGGCGCCGCGAAGGCGCTCGCCGTCTCGCTCGACCGGCCGCTGTACGCCGTCAATCACCTCGTGGGTCACATCGCCGCCGACATCCTCGATGCGGACGCGCCGCCGCTCGAGTATCCGACCGTCGCGCTGCTCGTGAGCGGCGGCCACACCTCGCTCCTCCTCGTCCGCGACCTCACGACCGACGTCGAGCTCCTGGGCGAGACGATGGACGACGCCGCCGGCGAGGCGTTCGACAAGGTCGCCCGGGTGCTCGGGCTGCCCTATCCCGGCGGTCCTCAGATCGACCGTGTCGCGGCATCCGGAGATCCCGCGGCGATCCCGTTCCCGCGAGGGCTGTCGCGCGCCTCCGATCTGGCGAAGCACCGCTACGACTTCTCGTTCTCGGGTCTCAAGACCGCCGTCGCCCGGTGGGTCGAGCAGCGCGAGGCCGTGGGCGAGCCCGTCCCCGTGGCCGATGTCGCGGCGAGCTTCCGCGAGGCGGTGGTCGACGTCCTCGTCACCAAGGCCCTCGCGGCGTGCCGCGACCACGGCGTCCCACGCCTCCTGCTCGGCGGCGGCGTCATCGCGAACCGCCGGCTGCGCGACGTCGCGATCGAGCGGGCGGATGCCGCGGGCGTGACGGTGCGGATCCCTCCGCTCTCGCTCTGCACCGACAACGGCGCCATGATCGCGGCCCTCGCGTCCGAGCTCATCATGTCGGGCCGCCGGCCTTCGACCCTCGAGTTCGGTGCGGATTCGACGCTCCCCGTGACCGAGATCCAGGTCGCGGAGGCGCCCGGCGAGGCGGCGGCGTGAGCGCGCCGGAGGGTCGCCCACCCGGATCGGCGCCGGGCGAGAACCCGTCGACCGCGCCCGGTCCGGCCGACACCCGACCGCCGAGTCCCACCGTCGATGCGCCCACGCAGGAGATCGGCCCGGTCGGAGCCGAGTCGGTGCTCCCGGGCGGTCACCGGGGGGGCTTCCAGCGGCTGCCCACGGGGCCGGTGGGGATCACGAGCCAGTCCGCTCCCGCGGACCCCGACGGCGAGCACCCCGCGCCGCTCGTGCAGTGGGCCATGCCCGAGCCGGAGCAGCCTCGGCGCGGTCTCGCCGGCTGGGCGCTCGTCTTCGCGATCCTCGGGCTCGTCCTGTCGCTCTTCGTCGGCTGGGGGTTTCCCCTCGGCATGGCGGGCATCGTCGCCGGCATCCTCGCGCTCCGCCGCCCGCTCGAGAGCCGCGGCGTCGCGATCTGGGCGATCGTCCTGGCCGGGGTGTCGATCCTCTACAGCGTGGGGTGGCTGCTGTTCGCCGCCGTGGCCTCGGGGTTCGTCGGCTGATCCCGACCCGCAGGAGGCTCAGCCGACACGGTCGGCGAGCAGCGCGACGCGCTTCTTGCCGATGCGGGTCATGATGAGCGTCGCGGACTCGTCGCCCTTGAGCGACAGAGACTTCCGCAGTGCCGCGGGGTCGACATCCACCCCTCGCTTCTTGATCTCGAGCCGCCCGATGCCCCGCTCGCGCAGCGCCCGCGCGAGCTTCTTCGTGTCGGCGGGAAGCTCCTCCCGCACGCGGAACGACGAGACGAACGGGCTCGTGAGGGCCGCGTCCGAGGTGAGGTAGGCGATGTGCTCGTCGAGCATGCCGGCCTGAAGCGACCGGGCCACCTCGCCGATGAGCCGCGCCCGGATGACGGCGCCGTCGGGCTCGTGCACGAACGCGCCCAGCGCGCGAGCGGGCTCATCCTCGGCATCGCCCGCCGCGGTGAGCTCCGCCGCCGTGTCGCCCCGCACGACGAGGGCGGCCCGACGCACTCCGGGTCGCGCGAGCGCGCCCGACCACAGCACGAGCTCGATCGTCGAGCCGTCGGCGCTGACCCACTGCGCCTCCACGTCGTCGGGGATGAGGCCACGGTCGAGCCCCGGGCCGAGCTTCACGCCGGCGGGATGCCGCGACGCGAGGTCGAAGACCCACTCGAGCGACGGCGACCAGTCCTCCGGCCGCGTCCGGGAGGTCTCGCTGTGACCGGCCGTGCGGCGGGCGGGATCGAGCCAGTACGCGTCGACGTCGAGCCCTTCCTTCACGACGTCCTCCGCGAGCCCCTGCCGCACGACGACGTCGCCCGCGAACGGAGCCAGGTTGTACGCGGCGATCGCGGCCGTGACGTCGTCGGCATCGACCGCGACGACCCTCAGCCCGAGAGCCGCGAGCCCGAGGGCGTCGCCGCCGATGCCGCAGCCGAGGTCGGCGACCGCGCCCATGCCCGCGTCGCGGAACCGCGCCGCGTGGCGCCCCGCGATGGGCAGGCGCGTGGCCTGCTCGAGACCCGCGCGGGTGAACAGCATCCGGTCGGCGAATCCGCCGAACTTGGCCCGGGCGCGGGTGCGGAGCCGCGCCTGGCCCACCACCGCCGAGACGAGGTCGGGGGAGTGCCCGGCCGATCGCAGTCGCGACACGGTCCGTGCGACGTCGTCCGCCGAGTCGATCGGTCCGAGCTCGTCCAGCACCCGCAGGCCTTCGGGTGTCAGGAGTGCGGTGAGCTCGGCCAGTTCCATCCGGCCAGCGTACGTCGGCGCGGGGCGACGACGCGGCCGGGCCGGACCGGCGAGGCATCCGTCAACATGACGCCGTTTGGCACTCACGTTGCATGAGTGCCAGCCGACTGCCTAAACTGGATCAGCACTCTCACCAGGTGAGTGCTAACGAGTCTTGAGTCTCAAGGAAAGAAGAGGTAGACCCGTGTCGGTTTCCATCAAGCCGCTCGAGGACCGCATCGTCATCAAGCAGGTCGAGGCCGAGCAGACCACCTCCAGCGGTCTGGTCATCCCTGACACCGCCAAGGAGAAGCCCCAGGAGGGCGAGGTCGTGGCCGTGGGCCCCGGCCGCATCGATGACAACGGCAACCGTGTTCCGCTCGACGTCGCCGTCGGCGACCGAGTGCTCTACAGCAAGTACGGCGGGACCGAGGTCAAGTTCGGCGGTGACGAGTTCCTCGTCCTGTCGGCTCGCGACGTGCTGGCGGTCGTCGTCCGCTGACGACAGCTCTTCCGAAAGGGGCTCGGATGCTTCGGCATCCGGGCCCCTTTCGCATGCGCGGCTGGCAGGAATCGGCTCAGGGACGGCAGGTGACGGATGCCTCGCCCCGCCGACGCCGTGGTGCGCCGTCCTAGGCTGGGAAGGTGAATCCCGAGTCTTCGCCGTCGTCCAGCGCGCCACCTCGTCCGGCGGCGGCGAAGCCGGCCGATCCCGGTCGCGAACGCCTGCTCGGCGGCGTCTTCGCCTTCACGGCGTACCTGCTCTGGGGATTCCTGCCGCTGTACTTCCTCGCCCTCGCGCCGACCGGTCCGTTCGAGGTCGTCGCCTGGCGCATCATCCTCTCCCTCGTCTTCTGCGCCTTCCTGCTCACCGTTACGCGGACGTGGCCGAAGCTCGTCGCGATCCTCCGCAATCGGCGGCTCGTCTGGTGGACCGTCCTGGCGGGCGCGCTCATCTACATCAACTGGCAGACCTATCTCATCGGCGCGCTGACCGGCCATGTCGTCGAGACGAGCCTCGGATACTTCATCAATCCGATCGTCACGGTGCTCCTCGGCGTGCTGATCCTCCGGGAACGCCTGCGCGTGACTCAGTGGGTCGCGATCGGCATCGCGACCGCGGCGGTGCTCGTCATCGTCATCGGGTACGGAGCCTTTCCCTGGATCGCCCTGACGCTCGCGTTCTCCTTCGGCTTCTACGGGCTCGTCAAGAAGCAGATCGGCCCCTCCGTCGATGCGGTCAGCGGCTTGACGCTCGAATCGCTGTGGCTCGTGCCCGTCGCCGTCATCCAGCTCGTCGTGATCGCCGTCACCTCCGGCCTCACGATGGGTCAGGGCTCCACCGTCCACACGATCCTGCTGCTGCTGGCCGGGGTGGTGACCGCGGTTCCGCTCCTGCTCTTCGCCGCCGGCGCCCGGCGGACCCCGCTCACGCTCATGGGCATGCTGCAGTTCGTCGCGCCGATCCTCCAGTTCATCATCGGCGTCTGGCTGCTGGGGGAGCCGATGTCGCTCGAGCGCTGGATCGGCTTCGCGCTGGTGTGGATCGCGCTCGTCGTGCTGACGGTCGACTCGATCGTCGCGGGCCGGCGAGCCCGCGCGGCCCAACGCGTCGACGACGGCGTCTCGGACGTCGCCGAGCTCACCTGACACCCCGGCTCTCGCAACGAAGGAGCGGCGGCTCCCGAGGAGGGAGCCGCCGCTTCGCGTCACGGGAGCCGCCGCTTCGCGTCACGGGAGCGCCGCGTCAGCGCACGAGCCGCGCGATCGCCTGCGTCGCCTCGGCGATCTTCGCGTCCGCCTCGGCGCCGCCGAGCCTCGCCGCGTCCACGACGCAGTGCTTGAGGTGGTCGTCGAGGAGGCCGATCGCGACAGCCTCCAGCGCGCTCGTGAGAGCGCTGATCTGCGTGAGGATGTCGATGCAGTACTTCTCCTCCTCGACCATCTTGTGGATGCCGCGCGCCTGCCCCTCGATCCGCTTCATGCGGTTGAGGTACTTGTCCTTGTCGGTGATGTAACCGTGGTGGGCGGCGTGGTCGGGGCCGGCGGATGAATCGACGGATGCCGCGGCCGGCGTCTCTGCGAGGGTCATCGCTCCTCCTTCACGAGGTGGTGGGCGTGGTGCTCAGGGTAGTCCTGCGGCATGGCCGGCGCCGCTGACGCCGCCGGGCCGTCGGCCCAGCTGCGGAACCGGCGCAGGAGGAGGCTGTTGCCCACGACGAAGGCGCTCGAGAACGCCATCGCCGCTCCCGCGATCATGGGGTTGAGCAGCCCCAGGGCCGCGAGCGGGATCGCCGCGACGTTGTACGCGAAGGCCCAGAACAGGTTGACCTTGATCGTGCCGAGCGTCGCGCGCGACAGCCGGATGGCGTCGGCGGCGCTGCGCAGGTCGCCGCGCACGAGAGTGAGGTCGGAGGCCTCGATCGCGGCATCCGTCCCCGTCCCCATCGCGAGACCCAGGTCGGACTGCGCGAGTGCCGCGGCGTCGTTGACGCCGTCGCCCACCATTGCCACGACCTTGCCCTCTACCTGCAGCCGCCGGACGACCGCGACCTTCTCGGCGGGGAGCACCTGCGCGATGACGCGTCCGATGCCGACCTCGCCCGCGATCCGCCGGGCCACCGTCTCGTTGTCGCCGGTGAGCAGCACGGGCTCGAGGCCCAGGCTGCGCAGCTGCCGGATGGCCTCCGCGCTCGTGGGCTTCACGCGGTCGGCGACGGCCAGGACGCCGTGCACTTCGCCGTCCCACGCGACGACCACTTTCGTCTTGCCCTCGCTCTCGAACCGCGCGGATGCCTCGGCCAGTGTGCCGTCCAGGCGCAGCGCCCAGTCGGCGAGGAGTGCTTCGCGGCCCACGACGACGGCGTGGCCATCGACGACGCCCGACACGCCCGTGCCGGGCAGGTTCTGGAAAGCCTCCGCCTCGGGGAGTGCGCCGAGCTCGGTGACGGCCGCCTTCGCGATGGCCCGGGCCACCGGGTGCTCCGAGGACTGCTCGAGCGCGCCGGCGAGGCGGAGCACCTCGTCGCGCGACGTGCCCGCCGCAGTCGCGACGTCCATGAGCGACATCCGTCCGGTCGTCACCGTGCCGGTCTTGTCGAGCACGACCGTGTCCACCGTGCGGGTGGACTCGAGCACTTCGGGACCCCGGATCAGGATGCCGAGCTGCGCGCCTCGTCCCGTGCCCACCAGCAGTGCGATCGGTGTCGCGAGACCCAGCGCGCACGGGCAGGCGATGATCAGCACGGCCACGGCAGCGCCGAAGGCGGCGGCGGGCGGGAACCCGAGCAGCAGCCACACGACGAGCGTCGCGAGGGCGAGCCCGATCACGATCGGCACGAACACAGCCGAGATGCGATCGGCGAGACGCTGCGCCGCCGCCTTGCCCGACTGCGCCTGCTCTACGAGCTTCGCCATCTGAGCCAGCTGCGTGTCGGAGCCGACGCGCGTCGCGCGGACCACGAGGCGGCCTCCGACGTTCACCGTCGCACCGATGACGCCGTCGCCCTGGCCCACTTCGACCGGCACCGACTCGCCCGTCACGGTCGAGGCATCCACCGCCGACGTGCCGGAGACCACGACGCCGTCGGTCGCGATCTTCTCGCCCGGGCGCACGACGAACTCGTCGCCGACGCGCAGCTGCTCGACGGGGATGCGCACCTCGGTGCGGGTTCCGGTGAGGAGGTCGTCGCGCAGCACCGCGACATCCTTCGCCCCCAGCTCGAGCAGCGCCCGCAGGGCTGCGCCGGCCTGCCGCTTGGAGCGGACCTCGAAGTAGCGACCGGCGAGCACGAACATCGTCACGCCCGAGGCGACCTCGAGGTACAGGTTGCCCGCGGCGTCGCTCGGAGAGATCGACCACTCGAAGCCGTGCGTCATGCCGATCATGCCGGCGCCGCCGAAGAACAGGGCGTAGAGCGACCAGACGTACGCGGCCGTGACCCCGACCGAGATGAGCGTGTCCATCGTGACGGCGCCGTGGCGGAGGTTGGTCCACGTCGCCTGGTGGAAGGGCCAGGCCGCCCAGGTCACGACGGGGGTCGCGAGCGCGAGCGACACCCACTGCCACCCGGGGAACTGGATCGCGGGGATCATCGACAGCAGGATGACCGGCACCGACAGCGCGATCGCCGCGATGAGGCGACGGCGGAGCGAGCCGAGCTCGGGCTCGACGTGGTGCGCGTGCTCGTGCACGGGCTCGGGCACCTTGGCGCCGTACCCCGTCTTCTCGACCTCGGCGATGAGCGCGTGCGGATCGTAGCCCTTGGGAGCCACGACGTGCGCCTTCTCGGTGGCGAAGTTGACGGATGCCTCGACCCCGTCGAGCCTGTTCAGCTTCTTCTCGACGCGCGCCGCGCACGACGCGCAGGTCATGCCCGAGATCTCGAGCTCGATCGCGTCGCCGATCGCCGGTACGAGTGCGTCGTGCCGGTGCGTCTCGGACATCAGATGCGCACCGCCTCGTAGCCGGCCTCGTCGACTGCCGCGATCACGGCGTCGTCGCTCACGGCGGCGGACGTCACGACGAGGCGTCCCGTCGCCGCGCTCACTTCGATGCCCTCGACTCCGGCGATCTGGGAGACGTGCTTGCGGACCGTGGCCTCGCAGTGGCCGCAGCTCATGCCAATCACCTGGAACTCGTTCGTCGTCATGGAAGTGCCTTTCGTCATACGGATACCCCCTTGGGGTACCTGTTACAAGGGTATACCCCGCTCGGGTATTCCGAGCTGGTCGAGTAACGATTGGGTCGCGTTACAAACCGTTAACGAAAGGCAATACACAAGAGACCGGCTCCCGGTTAGGTTTATTGGCACTGGGGCGGCGCCCGAGCCGTGCCCGCGTTCAATCACAGCAAGGAGCAACATGAGCGTCTTGACCCGCTCGCGCACCCTCGGAGTCCTCACCGGACTCGCTATCGCAGGTGCTAGCGCCCTCGTCCTGGCCGGTTGCGCCGGCGGTGGGACGGGTAGTGCGTCGTCCGCGGCCCCCTCGGGCCCCGCGGAGGAGCAGACCCTGAAGATCGGCACGGTTCTGCCGCAGACCGGCAGCCTCGCCTTCCTCGGCCCGCCCGAGGAGGCCGGAGTCTCGCTCGCCGTCGCCGAGATCAACGATGCCGCCAAGGGCGTCACTGTCGACGCCACGTTCGGCGACTCGGGTGACGCCGACAACAAGGCGTTCGAGACGACGGTGCCGAAGCTGCAGAGCGAAGGCGTCTCGGCCATGATCGGCGCCGCGGCGTCGGGCGTGACGAAGCTCTTCCTCGACAGCAACGTCAGCGCCGGCATCATCACCTTCTCGCCCGCCAACACGTCGCCCGACTTCACGACGTGGGACGACAACAACCTCTACTGGCGCACCGCCCCCAGCGACCTGCTCCAGGGCGAGGTCCTCGCGAACACGATCGCCGAGGACGGCCACGAGAACATCGGCATCATCTACCAGAACGACGCCTACGGCACGGGCCTCTACGGCGTCGTGAAGGACGTCTTCGAGTCCACCGGCGGCACGGTCGTCGCCGAGGCCTCGTACAACGACGGCGACTCGTCGTTCGACGCGCAGGTGCAGACGGTCCTGGCCGCCAACCCCGACGCTGTCGTGCTGATCACCTTCGACCAGTTCGCGACGATCGCGCCGCTCCTGGTCAACGGCGGCATCGCGGCCGAGAACTTCTACCTGGTCGACGGCAACCTCAAGAACTGGGGCCCCGACGTGGCGGTTCCGCTCGAGGGTGCCAAGGGAACGCTCCCCGGCCCGAAGCTCGACGACGACTTCCAGAAGCGCGTCAACGACAACTGGGTGTCGGAGGGCAACCCCGAGCTCGAGGACTACTCGTACGCGGGTGAGTCGTACGACGCCGTCGTGCTCCTCGCCCTCGCGTCGCTGGCAGCCGGCTCGACCGACGCCGCCGACATCGCGGCGAAGCTGCAGGAGGTCTCGGGCGGTTCGGGCGACGGCGAGAAGTGCAAGACCTTCGCCGAGTGCGCCGACATCATCAACGGCGGTGGCACGGCCGACTACGACGGCTACTCGGGCCCGATCACGTTCGACGAGAACGGCGACCCGACCGAGGCCACGATCGGCATCTACCAGTACGGTGCCGACAACATGTACAAGCGCATCAACTGACCCCGTTCAGCTGAAGCACTCGAGGGCCCCGGAGCGATCCGGGGCCCTCACCCTTCCGGCGCCGCCCGGTCGTTGAGCGCAGGCGCGCAGCGCCGCAGAACCGCGGTCGTTGAGCGGAGGCGCGGAGCGCCGCAGACGAAACGCGCCGGACCGTTCCCCGGTCGTTGAGCGAAGGCGCGCAGCGCCGCAGACGAAACGCGCCGGACGAACGAGAAGAGCGGATGCCGAGGCATCCGCTCTTCTCGTATGAGGTGCTGTCGTCAGACCCCGTCGGCTCCCAGGGTGCCGAGGTAGAGGCCGATGACCTTCGGGTCGTTGAGCAGGTCTCGACCGCTGCCCTCGTAGGCGTCGCGGCCCTGGTCGAGGACGTAGCCGCGGTCGCAGATCTGCAGGCAGCGACGCGCGTTCTGCTCGACCATGATCGTCGTGACGCCCGCCTTGTTGATGTCGGAGACGCGGATGAACGCGTCGTCCTGACGGACGGGGCTCAGACCCGCCGAGGGCTCGTCGAGGAGCACGACCGACGGATCCATCATGAGCGCGCGCGACATCGCGACCATCTGACGCTCACCGCCGGACAGCGAGCCCGCGCGCTGCTTGAGCCGCTTGCCCAGCTCGGCGAAGATGCCGGTGACGAACTCGAGGCGCTCCTTGTAGATCTTGGGGTTCTGGTACAGCCCCATCTGCAGGTTCTCCTCGATGGACAGCGAGGGGAAGACGTTGTTCGTCTGCGGGACGAATGCGACGCCGCGCTGCACGAGCTTGTCGGCGTTGAGGCCGACGATCGACTCGCCGTTGACGGTGATATCGCCGCCGCGCACCTTGACGAGACCGAAGATCGCCTTGAGGAGCGTCGACTTGCCGGCGCCGTTCGGGCCGATGATGCCGATCAGCTCACCCTTGCGCGCGACGAGGTTCGCCCCGTTGAGGATGTTGACGCCGGGGAGGTACCCCGCCACGACGTCGTTCATCTCGACGACGATGTCGTCCGTCTTGGCGGCCTGGGTGGCCGACACCTGGGGCAGGCTCATCGCGTCTCCTTCTCTGCGTCCTCGTCCGAGAGCTCGTGCTCTTCGCGGATCTCTTCGAGGAGCTCCTGCGCCTCGGCGCCCAGCTCGCCCGAGATGCGGCCCGTGACGACGCCGAGGTCGACGTCCTGGTGGCTGCCGAGGTACGCGTCGATGACCGCCTGGTCCTGCATGACGGCGTCCGGCGGCCCCTCGGCGACGACCCTGCCCTCGGCCATGACGACGACCCAGTCCGCGATGTGGCGGACCATGTGCATGTCGTGCTCGACGAAGAGCACGGTCATGCCGAGGTCCTTCAGGTCGAGGATGTGGTCGAGGAGCGACTCGGTGAGGGCCGGGTTGACGCCCGCCATCGGCTCGTCGAGCATGACGAACGTCGGGTCGCTCATGAGCGCACGAGCCATCTCGAGGAGCTTGCGCTGTCCGCCCGAGAGCGAAGCCGCGAAATCGTCGGCCTTCGCGTCGAGCTTGAACCGCGCGAGCAGCTCGCGTGCCTTCGCCTCGTTGTCGCGCTCCTGCGAGCGCCAGAAGCCCGGCAGGAAGCTCGTCCAGAAGCGCTCTCCGCGCTGACCGGTCGCTCCGAGCTTCATGTTCTCGAGCACTGTGAGGAGCGAGAGCGCCTTCGTCAGCTGGAAGGTGCGGACCTGACCCATGCGGGCGACCTTGAAGGCGGGGATGCCCGACAGTCGCTTGCCGTCGAACTCCCACGTGCCCGAGTTGGGCTTGTCGAAGCCGCACAGGAGGTTGAACAGCGTCGTCTTGCCGGCGCCGTTCGGCCCGATGAGCGCCGTGATGGCGTTCCTCGGGATCTCGAGGTGCTCGACGTCGACCGCGGTGAGGCCGCCGAACCGGCGGGTGACGTTGTCGACCACCATGATCGGGTCGACCTTCGCGACACCGGGGACGGGTTCGCCCTTCGCGAGTCCCGAGGTCTTCGGGCGACGGACGCTGCCGGTCACCGGCGCCGGCTCGCGGAGGACCGCGGGCGCCGGTGCCGTCGCGGGCACCGCCGCAGGCTCGGGCTGCGCAGCGGGGCTCGGCACGGCCTCGCGGGCGACGTCCGGAGGCGTCGGGTCTTCGTGCGGACGGGGCGCCGGGGCATCCGGGTCCGGAGCGGGCGTGGGGACGTCGTTACTTGACAAAGGTCATCTCCCTCTTGTCGCCGAGGATGCCCTGGGGACGGAAGATCACAAGGAGCATGAGCGCGACACCGACGAGGATGAAGCGCAGCGTGCCCGCCTGGATGTCGCTGATGGGCAGGATGCCGGCCGTCGCCAGGTCGGGGAGCAGGTTGCCGAGCAGCGCCATCACGAGCCAGAAGATCACGGCGCCGAGCGACGGACCCAGGATCGTGGCGGCACCGCCGAGGAGCAGACAGGTCCACACGAAGAACGTCAGGGCCGTCGTGTAGCTCGACGGGACGACCGCCGAGGGCAGGACGTAGACGATTCCGCCGAGTGCGCCGATGACGCCACCGACGACGAGGGCCTGCATCTTGTAGGCGAAGACGTTCTTTCCGAGCGAGCGGACGGCGTCCTCGTCTTCGCGGATGCCCTTGAGCACCCGACCCCACGGGCTGCGCATGAGCGACCAGACCAGGAGGATCGACAGACCCAGCAGGATGAGACCGAAGACGCGCACCCATAGGCCGACCTCGTTGAACGTCCACGGGCCGAAGCCGTACTGCCCGGGTGGGAAGGGGTTCGCCGCCCGGAAGCTGTCGTGGTAGCCGCCCAGGCCGTCCGCCGAGTTGGTCCACTCGTCGAACACCTGCGTCGTGAAGAGCAGGCGCACGATCTCGGCTGCGGCGATCGTGACGATGGCGAGGTAGTCGGCACGCAGACGCAGGGTCGGGATGCCGAGGAGCACGGCGAACAGCGCCGCCATGACCATGCCGATGATCATGCCGAGCCACCACGGGGCGCCGAAGCTCAGGATCGAGATCGCGTAGCCGTAGCCGCCGAGGGCCATGAAGCCGGCCATACCGAAGTTGAGCAGGCCCGCGAAGCCGAAGTGGACGGCGAGGCCCGTGGCCGCGAGGGCGTAGGCGATCGTGACCGGGCTGATGAGGTAGCCCAGCGTGTTGCCGAAGATGGATCCCCAATCCATGGCTAACCCAACCTCTCTTTGCGTCCGAGAAGACCTTGGGGTCTGATCAGCAGGATCAGGATCAGCACGATGAGCGCTCCGGCGTACTTGAGGTCGGACGGGATCCAGAGGGTCGACATCTCGACGACGATGCCGACGATGAGCGAGCCGAGGAGGGCGCCGAACGCCGTGCCCAGACCGCCGAGCGTGATCGCCGCGAAGATGAGCAGCAGCATCTGCGTACCCATGTCCCACTTGACGCCTGGTCGGAAGTACGCCCACAGGATGCCCGACAGGGCTGCGAGCGCGCCGGCGAGGATCCAGACGATACGGATCACGCGGTCGACGTTGATGCCCGAGGCCGAGGCGAGCTGCGGGTTGTCGGAGATGGCGCGGGTGGCCTTTCCGATCCGCGTGCCGAGGAGGAAGTAGGCGACGCCGAGGATCACGACGATCGAGACGCCCATGCTGATCATGTCGATGTAGGACAGCGAGATCGGTCCGAGCTGGATCGGCTGGGGGCTCGCACCGGGCAGCTGGTAGGTGCGGCCGCCGATGAAGAACTGGAAGGTGTACCGGAGCGCGAGCGAAAGGCCGATGCTGACGATCATCAGCTGGATGACGCCGAGGCCCTTTCTTCGCAGGGGTCTCCAGAGCCCGGCGTCGAGTGCCAACCCGAGCAGGGCTCCCGCCGCGACCGCGAGGATGATGCCGAGCCAGAACGGGAGGGCCCAGAACGACGTGAAGACCAGCGCCGTCAGCGCGCCCCACGTCACCATCTCGCCGTGGGCGAAGTTCGACAGACCCGTCGTGCCGTAGATCAGGGCGGCGCCCATCGCGGCGAGTGCCAGCAGGAGGCCGAAGTTCAGACCGTTGATGAAGCGCACGAGGAGCTGATCGACGAACGACTGCGTCTGCCTCTCGCCCTCGCCGAGGAAGAGGTTGATGATCGCGGAGTTCGTGAGGCCGAAGCTCACCTCGAACGAGGCGGTCGTGCCCGACACCGGCTTCATGCTCTCGGGCAGCTGCGCCGGGTCGACGATGACGCCTTCGGGCAGCGTGTCCTCGTCGACCGAGATGACGTAGTCGTCCTTCTCGGGGACGTAGAGGCGCCAGCGGCCCTCGGCATCCGTCACCGTCTCGGCTTCGAACCCGTTGCCCTTCACGGAGATCGTCACATCGGCGACCGGGTCGCCGTCGAACTCGATGCGGCCGCCGAAGTAGTAGTCGGTGGCCTCTTGATCACCACCCGGCGTATCGGGCGCGTCCGCCGCGTACGCACCCGCGGGCGATGAGAAGAAGACCATCGCGGCTGCAAGCAGCGCACCCGCGACGACCACCACCCAGCGCATCGAGCGCCTCGCAGTCACAGTCGTAGGACCCACAGAACCTCCCGTCCGGCACAGCGCACCGAAGCTTCCGGGTCGCATCGGCCGTGATGAACGACGGTACGAGCGTAATGTGTCGCGCGTGTTTCGCGCACAAGCCGCTGTGGAGACTTGTGCGATCCCTCCTGTCGGCCGGGTTGGAAGCCCTGCTCGGGAATGATTCCCAGCCTGCGCCGCTTAGAATCGAGTACGGCGCGTTCCCGCGCACCGGCCGACGTCGTCCACCCCGAGCCACTCGCCGCGCGCAGGAGATTTCATGGAGCACAACGACCCTTTCGGCTTCGTCGGACTCACGTACGACGACGTCCTGCTGCTGCCGGGTCACACCGACGTCATCCCGAGTGAGGCCGACACATCCTCGCGCGTGACGAGACGCATCACGGTCGCGACACCGCTCCTCTCGGCCGCCATGGACACCGTCACCGAGGCCCGCCTCGCCATCGCGATCGCGCGCGAGGGCGGCATCGGCATCATCCACCGCAACCTCTCCATCGAGGACCAGGCGTCGATGGTCGACCGCGTCAAGCGCAGCGAGTCGGGGATGATCACCGACCCGATCACGACGACGCCCGACGCGACGATCGAAGAGGTCGACGCGCTGTGCGCGCAGTACCGCATCTCCGGTCTGCCGGTGGTCGACGCGCAGAACCACCTCGTGGGCATCGTGACGAACCGCGACATGCGCTTCGTGTCGGGCTTCGAGCGCCAGACGACCCGGGTCCGCGACGTCATGACGACCGAGAACCTCGTCACCGGCCGCGTGGGCATCAGCGCCGGCGAGGTCATCGCGCTCTTCGCACAGCACCGGGTCGAGAAGCTTCCCCTCATCGACGAGGACGGCACGCTCGCAGGCCTCATCACGATCAAGGACTTCGACAAGAGCGAGAAGTACCCCCTCGCCACCAAGGACGAGCAGGGCCGGCTCCGCGTCGGCGCTGCCATCGGCTTCTTCGGCGACGCCTGGCAGCGCGCCGAGGCCCTCCGCGACGCGGGTGTCGACGTCATCGTCGTCGACACCGCCAACGGCCAGTCGGCGGGTGTCATCGACATGGTCCGCCGGCTCAAGGGCGACGCATCCTTCGCGCACATCGACATCATCGGCGGCAACGTCGCCACCCGCGAGGGCGCGCAGGCGCTCATCGACGCGGGTGTGGATGCCGTGAAGGTCGGCGTCGGGCCGGGCTCGATCTGCACCACGCGCGTCGTCGCGGGCGTCGGCGTGCCGCAGGTCACGGCGATCTACGAGGCGTCGCTCGCGGCGCGCGAGGCGGGCGTCCCGGTGATCGCCGACGGCGGCCTGCAGTACTCGGGCGACATCGCGAAGGCGCTCGTCGCCGGCGCCGACACGGTCATGCTCGGGTCACTCCTCGCGGGCACCGACGAGTCGCCGGGCGAGATCGTCTTCCAGGGCGGCAAGCAGTTCAAGCAGTACCGCGGCATGGGCTCGCTCGGCGCACTGCAGACGCGCGGCAAGAAGACTTCGTACTCGAAGGACCGGTACTTCCAGGCCGACGTCCCGAGCGACGACAAGCTCATCCCCGAGGGGATCGAGGGTCAGGTCGCATACCGCGGCCCCGTGTCTGCGGTCGCCTACCAGCTCGTGGGCGGACTGCGGCAGTCGATGTTCTACGTGGGCGCCCGCACGATCGACGAGCTGAAGGCCAAGGGCAAGTTCGTCCGCATCACCGCCGCGGGGCTCAAGGAGTCCCACCCCCACGACGTGCAGATCGTCGTCGAGGCGCCGAACTACAAGCGCTGAGCCGCCGTCCGCTGCACGAACTCCGGAGTTCCGCACGAACTTCGGGCCTTTGCGGCTCGTGGGTCCGGAGTTCGCGCGAATCTCCGTGATTCGTCGACGGATGCCGCGCCTCCGCGTCTCCTCGACAGGCCATAGCGGGGCGCACTACTCCACGGAGTGAGCGGACGCGGAGCGCCTGCGCCCCGGCCGAGCCCATGATCTCGGCATGGACGTGGACGAACGCATCGGGCAGTGGCTCCGAGCGCGGAACGGCATCGAGCATCGCGACACCCTGATCCGCGCCGGAATCCCCGTCACCCGGCTGCGCGACTTCGTCCGCCGCGGTCGCGGCGCACTCATCCGCCGCGCCTGGATCGCACTGCCCGACGCCGATCCGGATCTGGCGCTCGCCGCTCGCGCGGGCGGCCGCGTCACATGCATCGCGCTCGCGCGCCGACGAGGATGGTGGATCCCGCCGGCCGCTGACGCCCGGCCGCATCTCCACCTGCGGCCCGCCGCCGGGTCCGCCGGCCTCGGTCCCGGCTGGGATGGTGTGCTGCACTGGACTCAACCCGTGGCGCCGACGCCCGGACGCGCACTCGAGGGCACCGTCGAAGACGCGTTGGCCCATATCGCGGTGTGCCAGCCGCCCGACGTGGCACGAGTCCTCTGGGAGTCGGCGGCCCGCAAGGAGGGCCTCGCGCCGGAGTACCTGCGTGCGGTTCGGTGGCGCGGTCCTG